>NZ_JBFBAM010000023.1:0-121077 GCF_040682195.1 Kutzneria sp. NPDC051319
CTCGAGGCATCACAGTCACGTCGGCGTCCCGGACGGACGCCGGCCTATTTTCCCGCATCAACAGCGGCCGTCACAGGCCCCCGTTACTCGCGGGGGGTTTCGGGCTGACCGTTGCGGAACAGGGGGCGACGCAATACGGTGGCCGTTGAACTAGAACACGTTCCAGTTTTGGGCGGCGGGCTAGGAGCGGCTGATGGCGAAGAAGGCGCGCGGGGTCGAGGCCGACTACGTGGTGGTCGGGTCGGGCAGCTCGGGGGCGGCGATCGCCGGCCGACTGGCCCAGTCCGGGGCCAGCGTGATCGTGCTGGAAGCGGGCAAGAGCGACGAGCAGCTGCTGGTCCGCAAGCCGGGGCTGGTCGGCCCGATGCACGCCGTCCCGCAGCTCAAGAGCATCGTGGACTGGGGCTACTACTCCGTGCCGCAGAAACACGTTCTCGATCGGCGGATGCCGGTGCCCCGCGGCAAGGTGGTGGGCGGCTCCAGCTCGATCAACGGCATGGTCTACGTCCGGGGCAACCGCGCCAACTTCGACTCCTGGGCGGCCGAGGGCAACACCGGCTGGGACGCCGACAGCGTCAACGGCGCCTACAAGCGCATGGAGGACTTCGAGGACGGCGAGAACGCGTTCCGGGGCGCCGGCGGACCGATCCGGATCACCCGCAGCAGCACCCCGCAGGAGGCCTCGCTCCAGTTCGTCGAGGCCACCGCGGACGCGCTGGGGTGCCCGATCCTCGACGACTACAACGCCGAGTCGCAAGAAGGCGTCAGTCGGATGCAGCAGAACGCCGCCGACGGCCTGCGCTACAGCGCCTCCCGCGGCTACCTGCACCACCTCGCCCCGGCGACGCTGGAACTCCAGTCGCAGGTGCTGGTGCGCAAGGTGATCATCGAGAACGGCCGGGCGGTCGGCGTCGAGGTCACCGACGCCGACGGCACGCGGCGCACGGTCCGCGCCGGCAAGGAGGTCATCCTCGCCGCCGGCTTCGTCGGCTCCGCGCAGCTGCTGATGCTGTCGGGCATCGGCCATGCCGACCACCTCAAGGAGCACGGCATCACCGTGCTGGCCGACCTCCCGGTCGGCGACAACCTCCACGACCACATGTTCCACGCCCTGACCTTCAACGTGTCCTCCAGCCGCAACCGGGGCACGGGTTCGTACTACGCGCGCGGCCTGCTCCAGGAGATGATGCGGCCGGGCAAGAGCTTCCTGGCCAACACCGTCTTCGAGGCGGTGGCGTTCCTCAAGACGTCCCAGGCCGACGGCATCCCCGATCTGCAACTCCAGGTCCTGCCGTGGGCCTACGTGTCGCCGAACCAGGATGCGCCGATCCGCCACGACGTCGACAAGCGGCCGGCGCTGACCGTGCTGACCACGCTGATCTACCCCCGCAGCCGCGGCACGCTCCGGTTGGCCTCGGCCGATCCGACGGCGACGCCGCTGATCGACTTCCAGTACCTGGCCGATCAGGGCGATCTCGACGTGCTGGCCGAGGGCAGCGAGATGGTGCGGGAGATCATGGCTTCGCCGGCGTTCAAGGGCGCGGTCAAGGAGGAGATCCACCCCGGCATCAAACTCCAGGGCCAGGAGTTGCGCGACGCGATCCTCAACCGCGCGACCTCGGTCTACCACGGTGTCGGCACGTGTCGTATGGGCGTGGACGAGCTCGCGGTCGTGACCCCGGAGCTCAAGGTCCGCGGGGTCGACGGGTTGCGGGTGTGCGACGCCTCGATCATGCCGTCGGTCACCGGCGGCAACACCAACGCGCCCTGCATCATGATCGGCGAGATGGGCGCGGCCCTCGTCCTCGGGAGCGGATCATGACCCTCACCCCGGTCCAGCTCACCCGCCCGGCCTCCACCACCGACGCCTTCCTCCGGCAGCTCGTCGCCCGGGTGCCGGGCGGCAGCCCGTGGCACCTCACCGAGGTCTACACCGGGCAGCTGCTGGTCGAGCTGCCCCAGTCCACTCCGGACGACATCGAGCAGGCCTTCGCCAAGTCCCGTGCGGCGCAACGGAAGTGGGCCGCCACGCCGGTCCGGGAACGGCTGGCGGTCTTCAAGCGGGCGCACACGATCTTCGTGGACAACGCCCGCACGGTCACCGATCTCATCCAGGTCGAGAGCGGCAAGAACCGGCTGATGGCGATCGAGGAGTCCTGCGACCCGCCGATGGTCATGAGCCACTACCTGAAGCGGGCGGCCAAGCTGCTGGCGCCGACCCGGCGCGGCGGGCCGGTGCCGATGCTGACGTCCTCGACCGAGATCCGCCAGCCCAAGGGCGTCGTCGGCATCATCGCGCCGTGGAACTTCCCGTTCGCCACCGGCATTTCCGACGCGATCCCGGCGCTGATGGCCGGCAACGGCGTGGTGCTCAAGCCCGACAACAAGACGGCGCTCTCGCCGCTGTACGGCGTGCAGATGCTGGAGGAGGCCGGCCTGCCGGAAGGCCTGTTCCAGGTGGTCTGCGGCGAGGGCCCGGACGTCGGCCCGACCCTGATCGACAACGCCGACTACGTGATGTTCACGGGGTCGACCGCCACCGGCAAGGTTATCGGCGAACGGGCCGGCCGCAACCTCATCGGCTGCTGCCTTGAGCTCGGCGGCAAGAACCCGATGATCGTGCTGGCCGACGCCGACATAGCCGACGCCGTGCGGGGAGCCATCTTCGGCGCCTTCGGCAACACCGGCCAGATCTGCATGCACATCGAGCGGATCTACCTGCCGGAGTCCCGCTACGACGAGTTCAAGACGGCCTATCTCCGCAAGACGCGGGACCTGGACGTCCGGGCCGCCTACGAGTTCGGGCCGGAGATGGGATCCCTGGTCTCCGTGGACCACATGCGGCGGGTCAAGTCCCATGTGGACGATGCCGTGGCCAAGGGCGCCACCGTGTTGTGCGGCGGCAGGCCCCGCCCCGATCTCGGGCCCGCGTTCTTCGAGCCGACGATCCTCGAAGGCGTCACCAAGGACATGCTCTGCGGCGTCACCGAAACCTTCGGACCCGTGGTGGCGCTGCACAAGTACCGCACGGTCGACGAAGCCGTCGAGCTGGCCAACGACACCGACTACGGCCTCAACGCCTCGGTGTGGGGCAGCGACATCGCCGCCGCCCGGGCGGTGGCCGCGCGCATCGAGTCCGGCAACGTCAACATCAACGACATCCTGGCCACGGCCTACGCCGCCAAGGGCACCCCGTCCGGCGGCGTCAAGAACTCCGGCGTCGGCGCCCGGCACGGCGACCAGGGCCTGCTCAAGTACACCGACGTGCAGAACATGGCCGTGCTGAAGAAGCAGGTGATGGGCCCGCGCCCGGGCCAGGATCCCGACAAGTACGTCACGAGCATGCTGTCCGGACTGAAGATGATGCGGCGCTTCCGCATCCGCTAGGCCAGGGTGGCAAGGCCTTCCTCGATGCGTTCGATGACCCGGCCACGGGGCTGGCCGCTGTAGAACAGGAGCGCGCGGGACCAGGCGGCGCGGGCCCGCTCGACATCGTCGAGTTCCCGGTGGCATTCGGCCATTTCCACCAGGTACTGCGCCGCCAGCTGCACGTTGCCGATGCGACCGGCGGTGTCCACGACCCATTCGAAGCGCTCGATCGCCTGTTCCAGGTTGCCCCGCCTGCGGTCGATCCAGGCCAACTGGCCGACGGCGTTGGCTTCCTCGCTGACGAAACCGTTCTCGCGGGCGACGGCCACCGAGCGTTCCAGGTCGGCCGCGGCCTCGTCGATCGCACCCAGGCGGGCGCGGCAGAAGGCCAGTGCCGTCGACGCGCGGCAGAAGAGCATGGGCTTGTCCGCCGGGTCGATCAGCGCCAGCACCCGCAGGTTGTGCTCCACAGACCGGGTGTGGTCGCCCAGGAATTCCCACGCGCCGGCGAAAACGTGGTGGGTGTGCGCCAGCTGGCTGGGGTCGGCCAGCCGTTCGGCCGTGGCCAGCGCCTCGCCGAGAACATCTATTGTGGACGCCGGGTCGCCGCCGAGAATGGCGTTGCTGGCGAACAACCGCTGGGCCGTCAGCGTCAGAACGTCGTCGCCGGACCGGTCTGCGACCTCGATCGCCCGGAGCCCGAGGTCGGTCCACTCGAAAAACCGCCCGCGGCGGACGCGGAACTCGGAGGACTTCATCAGGATGTCGACCAGCGCCGCGGGCCGGCCCTGGTCGGCCGCGACCTCGCCCGCGGCGAGCAGGCAGTCGTGTTCGGTGTCGAACCAGGCCAGCGCCTCTTCCAAAGTGGACGGACGCACCGGCACCACGCCCTCGACCAGCGGTTGCAGCGCCGCGAGGGAATGGGTGGCCCGCAGCGCCTCGTCGCTGTGCCAGATGCTCATGCGGTAGAAGTCGACGACCCGCAGCAGCGCCTCCGGCAACGTCGGTGCCGGCAGCTCACGCGCGTACAACCGGACCAGGTCGTGCATGCGGTACCGCTGGGCCGGCGTGCGGACCACGAGGTTGGCGTTTTCCAGCCGCCGCAGGATGTTTCGCGTCGCCGAGGCGGTCCGGCCGGCCAGCGCCGCAGCGGCGGCCAAGCTGGTGTCACGGCCGGGCGCGGAGCCGAGCAGGGTGAACAGCTCGACAGCATCGGCGGGCAGCGGCCGCAGGCTCGATGAGAACACCGCCCGCAGGGTGAGGTCGATCTCGCCGGCGTCGAAGCCGTCCAAGGTGTGTTCGCGCAGCTCGTCGGCCAGCTCGGACAACGGCAGATCCGGCTCGGTGACCGCCCGCGCGGCCAGGATCCCCAGCGCCAGCGGAAGCCCGGCGCAGTGCCGGACCAGGTCGTCGACCGCCTCGGCCTCGGCGGCCAGCCGCGTGGCACTTACCTGCCGCGCAAGGAGATCACGGGCGTCACCGTCGGACAACACGTCGACCAGCGCCAACCGTGCCCCGTGCGAGGCGACGAGCCCGGTGAGCCGGTTCCGGCTGGTGATCAACACCGCGCCGCCACCCGCGCCGGGCAGCAGTGGCGTCACCTGGGCCGTGTCGGCGGCGTTGTCCAGCACCACCAGCAGACGCCGCCCGGCGGTCATGCTGCGGTACAGCGCGGCCCGGGACTGCCCGTCGGCCGGGATCACCGCGGCGTCCATGCCCAGCGCCAGGAGGAAGCCGAGCAGCGCGGCGTCCGGCGACATCGGCTCGCCCGGGCCGAATCCGTGCAGGTCGACGTACAGCTGGCCGTCGGGGAAGTGCTCGACGTTGCGGCCGGCCCACTGCAACACCAGCCATGTCTTGCCGACGCCACCGATCCCCGACACGACCTGGGCCCCGCCGGCGGCCAGGCCGTCCAGCTGGGCCAGCAGATCCGTCCGGCCGACGAACGACGGCGACGCGGTCGGCAGCTGCCTCGGCACCGGCGTCACCGCGACGCCGACGTCGGCGTCGCCGGTGAGTATCCGCTGGTAGACGGCTTGCAACGGCGGGCTCGGGTCCACGCCCAGCTCGGTGCCCAGCCGGGTCCGGATCCGCTCGTACTCGGCGATCGCACGGGCCTGGCGGCCGGCCCGGTACAGCGCGAGCATGGTCTGCCCGCTCAGGCGCTCGTCCAGGGGATGCTCCGCGATCAGCTCGTCCAGCTGCGGCAGGATCTGCGTGTGCCGACGGCGGCGCAGCTCGATGTCGTTGAGGTCCAGCCGCGCCGTGAACCGCAGCCGCCCCAGGTCCTCGCGCAGCGCGTCGGCCCACAGCGTGTCGATACCGGCCAGCGCCTCTTCCTGGGACATGTCCAGCGCCCGCCCCAACAACGCCGCCGCTGCCTCGTCGTCCTCGGCCACGGCCGCCGCCGCGACCAGGTCCCGGAACTCGTTGGCGTCCACCGCCGCGCGGGCGATGTCCACCCTGTAACCGCCGCGCTCGGCCACCACCGGCACGCCCAACGCCCGCAGCCGGGAGAAATAGCTGTTCAGCGTGTTCCGTGCCAGCCTCGGCGGCCGGTCGCCCCAGACCCGGTCCACCAGCCCGTCGGCCGGCACCGTGCGCCCGGCCTCCACCACCAGCGCCGCCAGCACTTGCCGTTGGCGGGCGTGACCGACGTCGACCTCGTCGTCACCGTCGAAGGCCCGCACGCCCCCGAACACCGCGAAGCGCAAGGACACGTTCTCCCCCGGATGGCCGCTGCTGGGCCTCCATCGTGCCACTGGCGCGATTCCCACGCCAAAGCTGCCCGATATTCGCGCCGGCTACAGCATGTCGTGCCGTCGGGCCTGGTGGGCGGCGGCGGTGCGGTTGTGCACACCGAGTTTCCGCATGGCTGACCGCAGATAGGCCTTCACGGTCTCCACGCTCAGCCCGAGCCGGGCGGCGATCTCCTGGTTGCCGGCGCCGACCTCGACCAGCCGCAGCGTGTCGATCTCCCGGGGCGCGAGCACGGACTTGAGCGGCGGCGCCGGCGACAACTCCCGTTGCACGCGAAGCAAACGGGCCCGCAGCTCCGGGTCCTTCATCTCACGGATGACGGCGGCCAGCTCCGCCAGGGCACCGCCCCGGCGAAGCCGACCCTCCACATCGGACCGCAACTCCGCGGCCACGGTGACGGCGCTCTGCACGGTCCGGTCGCCGATGGGCCGACGGTCGCGCACGGCACCGTACAGGACGCCGCGAACCTCGCCCCAGACCACCACGGGCACGGCGAACACGGAGGTGAATCGCTCCGCCCGCACCGCCTGGTCGTACTCGTGAGTGATCGCCGAAGTGGTCACGTAGTCGTTCACGCGCAGCGGGGCCTTGTGCCGCAACACACTACCGCCCAGGCCCTTGCCGGGCTGCACGACCAAGCCGTGCATGGCGTCGCCGAGCGTGCCCATATGCCGGTCCAGCACCAGCTCCCGGCCGGCGATCGCGCCGCCGAGGACGACCGGCATGCCGGTGGCCTTGCGCAGCCGCATCAGCCGCTCGGGGAGCAGCTCGTCGAGCACCTGCCGCACGTCACCCATCGGTCGGGAACACCATGCAGGAGCTGATCGCGTACGCCAACAGCCGGTCGTTCCTGTCCAGGACCTCGGCCCGGGCCAACGCCGTTCGGCGGCCGCGATTGAGCACGACGCCGATCGCCCGCACCGGGCCGACATCCACGGTGATCGGGCGGAGATAGTGCACGGACAGGTCGAGAGTCGTGTACGGGGTGCCGGCCGGAACCGTGGTGTGGATGGCGCTGCCGGCGGCGCTGTCCAGCAGGGTGGCGGCGAAACCGCCGTGCACCGCGCCGATCGGGTTGTACAGGTGCTCGCCGACCTCGGCGACGAACACCACCCGGCCCGGCTCGACCTCGGCCAGTCGGAAGCCGTAGGTGGAGGCGATCGGCATCCGCCCGTCCTCGCCGGCCTCCATCAGGTGCCGGGTGAACTCCAGGCCGTCCATGCCCCGCCCGAGCTTGTCCAGCTCGTGCGGGTCGTTCCAGCTGTAGGTCCGTTGTCCCATGGTCATCCTTCGAGGTCGAACAGCAGGCACGAGCTGGTTGCCTGCACCAGCAGGCGATCGTCGCCGTCACGAAGCTCCACAGCGGCCAGTCCGGTGCGACGGCCGCGATTGAGCACGGTGCCGATGGCGCTGATCGGGCCGGCGTTGTCCATGGTGATCGGCCGCAGGTAGTGCAACGACAGATCCATGCTGACGTAGCCGATGCCGGCCGGGAGGGTGGTGTGGATGGCGCTGCCGGCGGTGCCGTCCATCAGGGTGGCGGCGAAACCGCCGTGCACGGTGCCGATCGGATTGTAGACGTGTTCGCCGATCTCGCCGACGAACACGACCCGGCCCTCCTCGACCTCGGTGATGCGGAACGGAAGCGTGCTGGCCATGGGAATCCGGGTCTCGTCGCCGGCCAGCATCCGCAGGAAGTCCAGGCCCGACATGGTGCGGGCGAGCACGGCCAGCTCCGCCGGATCCGTCCAGGAGTGGGTTCGCGTGCGGGACAAGGGGTTCACAGGCCCAGCTCCCGGGCGATGAGCATGCGCTGGACCTCGCTGGTGCCCTCGCCGATCTCCAGGATCTTGGCGTCACGGTAGAAGCGGGCCACCGGCGTGTCGTTGATGAAGCCCATGCCGCCGAAGATCTGCGTGGCGTCGCGGGCGTTGTCCATGGCCGCGTTGGAGGACACCAGCTTGGCGATGGCCGACTCGCGCCGGAACGGCTCGCCGCGCAGCATTTTGGCCGCCGCCTCGTAGTAGGCCAGCCGCGCGGTGTGCACGCGGGCGGCCATGTCGGCGATCTTGAACTGGATGGCCTGGTGCTTGCCGATGGGCCGGCCGAACGTCTCCCGCTCGCGGGCGAACCGCACGCACTCGTCCACGCAGCCCTGGGCCAGACCCACGGCCACGGCGGAGATCGCGATCCGGCCTTCGGCCAAAGTGGACAGGAACTGAGCGTATCCGCGGCCCTCGCCGCCCAGCAGATTGCCCACCGGCACCCGTAGGTCGTCGAAGCGGAGCTCGCGGGTGTCGGAGGCCGTCCAGCCCACCTTGGAGTACGGCTGCGACACGCTCAGGCCGGGCGTTCCGGCCGGCACGATGATCGTGGAGATCGCTTTGCCGCCGTCCTCGGCGACGCCGGTCACCGCCGTCACGGTGATCATGCCGGTGATGTCCGTGCCGGCGTTGGTGATGTAGGCCTTGTTGCCGTTGATCACCCACTCCCCGCCGTCCCGGACCGCCGTCGTGCGCAGGGCTCCGGCGTCCGATCCCGCGCCCGTCTCGGTCAGCCCGAACGCCCCGAGCATCTGCCCGCTGCACAGCGACGGCAGCCACTCCCTCTTCTGCTGCTCGGTGCCGAACCGGTAGATCGGCATCGCACCAAGGGAAACCCCGGCCTCCAGCGTCACCGCCACTGAGGAGTCGATCCGGGCCAGCTCCTCCAGGACCAGGCAGAGCGCGAAGTAGTCGCCGCCCATGCCGCCGTACTCCTCAGGGAAGGGCAGGCCGAACAGACCCATGCGGCCCATCTTGGCCACGATCTCGTACGGGAACGCCTCGCGCCGGTAGAAGTCGCCGATGACCGGCGCCACCTCGTCCCGGGCGAAGGCCGCCACGGTCTTGCGCAGCGTCTCGTGCCGCTCGTCCAACCTGGTGTCAATCATGGGGATTCCTCCGCGTTAGCAACCACTAACATCATTGGGCCCCCGGTCGCCGGCGCGCAATGCGGATACCCCCGTTTTCGGGTAGCGGCCGGGCATCCCGCGACGCCATAGTCCCTTGGTGACGGTGATTCGACCGGCCCGGCCGGGCGACTGCGACCCGGTTCGCCGGTTCCTCGACGGACTCTCCCCGACCAGCCGGCACCAGCGCTTCTTCAGCGAGCTCCCGAAAGTGACCGATGCTCTGATCCAGATCCTGGTCGGCGACAACGCACTGCTCGCCTGGGACGGCGACGTGGTGATCGGCCACGGCATGGCGGCACCGGTTACACAGGACGGCGACGGCGGCATGGCGGCATCGGTTGACAATGCCGTCGACGTGGGTGTTGTCGTCGCGGAAGCGTATAGGCGGCAAGGGGTCGGCGGCCGCCTGGTGCGAGAGCTGACGATCGACGCCAAGCACATCCGCTGCGATGTGCTGTGCGGCAACTACTTCGTTCTCCGCTGGCTGCGCCGCCTTATGCCGGAGATGCGCGTGGAGCGTGCTGGTGACACCATCACGGTACACGGAAGCCGGCCGAGACCGTTGACGTACAAGGATTACGTCATCACACAGTGGCCCGCTCCGGTCGACCGCGGTTAGCGTCGACCAGGCACCGATCGTTGCCCTCGACAGGAGTTCCCGATGCTCAACAGGAGACAGTTCACCCAAGGCTTCGCCGGAGTCGTGGCCACGGCGTCGATCGCCGGCTGCTCGACGGGCAGGGCGGCCGCCCCCGTCTCCGCCGCGAGCACGCCCGGGCGCACCTCCTTCGCCTCGCTCAAACAGATCAAGGCCGGCCCGCTGGACATCGGCTACGCCGAGGACGGCCCGGCCAATGGCCAGCCGGTGATCCTGCTGCACGGCTGGCCGTACGACATCTTCGCCTACGTCGACGTCGCCCCGATCCTCGCCGCCGCGGGCTACCGCGTCATCATCCCGTACCTGCGGGGCTATGGCACCACAACGTTCCTGTCGGCCGACACCGTCCGCAATGGACAGCAGGCCACCACCGCGGCCGACCTCGTGGCGCTGATGGACGCCCTGCACATCGACAAGGCCGTCCTCGGCGGCTACGACTGGGGCGGCCGGACCGTCACGAGCGTCGCCGCACTGTGGCCCGAGCGGGTCAAGGCCGCCGCCATGGTCAGCGGTTATCTGCTCAACAATCTCAAGGCCCAGCAACAGCCCCTGGCTCCGGCCGCCGAGCGGGGCTGGTGGTACCAGTACTACTTCGCCACCGACCGCGGCGAAGCCGGCTACCGACAGAACGTCCACGACTTCAACAAGCTCATCTGGCAGACCGCCTCGCCCGGCTGGAAGTTCTCCGACGCCACCTACGACCGCAGCGCCAGGTCCTTCACCAACCCCGACCACGTGGCGATCGTCATCCACAACTACCGCTGGATGCTCAGCCTGGCCCCGGGCGAGGCCCAGTACGACGCCATCGAGCAGAAGCTCCAGGCCGCCCCGCCCATCACCGTTCCGGCCATCACCATCGGCTCCGACTTCGACGGCGCGGCCATCGACGGCAAGGCCTACCGGAACAAGTTCACCGGCCGCTACGAGCATCGGATCTTCCGGGGCATCGGCCACAACGTGCCGCAGGAGGCCCCGCAGGACTTCGCCAAGGCCGTGATGGACGCCGACCGCCTGTAAGGGCCTCACACGGGTTCTTCCAGCACATCCATCGCCGCCTCCCGGCCGGTGTCCACAACGGAGCGAAGCACCGGAGCCCGGCGTTCGGTACGGCCGACCGTCGGGCTCCCCAGCGGCGGGCGGATCGACACGGCGGCCGGATGCGACTCCAGCAGGCGCTCCTCATGCGCGCGGATCTCCGCCCGGTGCAGCCACGGTTCGGTGCACCCCGGCGCGTGGCGGGCGAACCACCGCGACAGCAGGAGCCGTTCGCCGCGGGAAGGAGCCAGCGCGGGCTCGTCGGCGCGGCGGGTCCGCAGGGCGACGATGTGGGTGGCGCCCTGGGCCAACGCCGTCCGTATCGGCACGCCCTCGCTCACGCCGGCGTCGACCAGCGCTCGCCCGCCGATCTCGACCGGATCGCCGGCCAGGAAGGGCATCGCGGTCGACGCCCGGAGCGCCGCCTGGAGGCTGGCCTGGTCATGGACCTGGTCGTGCAGGTCGACCGGCTGGCCGGTGCGGGCGTCAGTGGCCATGGGATGGAACTCGACAGGGTTGTCCAGCACCTCGCGGAAGCCCATCGGCATGACCGACGTGTAGACGGTGTTCACGAGATAGCCCGTGTCCACGACGGGTTGTCCACGCAGGACGCGGCGCGGGCTGATGGTGGCGCCCATGATCTCCGGGTCCCACCAGGCGTGCTGGGTCTTCTCTGCGCGGCCGCACAGCAGCCAGGCGGCGTTCAGCGACCCGGCCGAGCTGCCGTACACCGCGTCGAACGCCGGCAGCAGGCCGAGTCGTTCGATGGCGATGGTCATGCCGCTCGAATAAGCGCCGCGAGAGCTGCCGCCCTCGACCAACAGCACCAGTCGGGCGTCGTCACGACGCCGTCCGGGCACACTCCCCTGCCGCTTGCGCTCACGCAGCAGCTCAACAACGGTGGCGGTCACCCGGCCACTGTATCGTATCGCCGTTCCGTAACGCTGATCCAGACATTTCTAACGCCGTTACGTAACGAGCCTGCTAAGATCGGCCACGTGCCCCGGGTGAAGCAGCGCACCGAAGACCTCCGCGAACGCGGCCTGGCCGGCGCCCTGGCTGTGCTGGCCGAGGACGGCGTCGCGGGCCTGACCACCCGGGCCGTGGCCGGCCGGGCCAACGCCTCCCTGCCGGCGATCTACGAGGTCTTCGGCGACAAGGCCGGCATCGTGCGCGAGGTCTTCTTCCACGGCTTCCACCTGCTGGCCGACGAGCTGGCCGCCCTGCCCGAGACGCCCGATCCCCTCGACGCCGTCCGGGAACTGGCCGACGCCTTCCGCCGCTTCATCGTCAGCAACCCGGTGCTGGCCGAGATCATGTTCGCCCGGCCCTTCGCCGACTTCGACCCCACGGCCGAGGAGACCAAGGCCGGCGTGCGGGTCCGCAAGATCTTCACCCGCCGCGTGCGCGACGCCGTCGACGGCGGTCTGCTCAGCGGCGATCCCGTCGACATCGCCCTCGTGCTGTTCGTCTACGCCGAGGGAATGGCCAAGGCCGAGAGCGCCCACCGCCTCGGCACCCGGCACTCCATCGAACGCCGCTGGCGGCTGGGCCTCAACGCCCTGCTCGACGGCCTGAGGTAGCGCCCGCATAACGCGACGGGCTCACGCCGAGCATCCGCTTGAAGTGCCGGGTCAGGTGCGACTGGTCGTAGAACCCGACCTCGGCCGCGACCGCCCCGGCCGGCAGCCCGGACAACAACAGTTGTCGGGCCATCTCCACCCGTCGGCCGGTCATGTACTGGTGCGGCGGAATGGCGAACCGCCGCGTGAAGGCCCGGACCAGGTGCGCGGGATGGCTGTGCAGCAACCCGGCCGCCTCGTCCAGGGTCAGCCCGCTGGCCAGCCGGGCGTCCAGAAGGTCGTGCAGGTCGTCGGCCACGCCCCGACGGATCGGCGCCAGGTCCACCGGTTGCCGCCGCAGCCGCGTGTCGAGGCGGTCGACGATCAACGCCAGCCTGCTCTCCGCCTCGAAGGACTCGCCGGGCTGCGCCAGCACACCGTGCAGGCGGGCGATCCGGTCCCGCAGCAACGGATCGGCCAGGTTCGGGCTGTCGGTGGTCGGCCCGATCAGCGTGGCGGACAGCGCGTCCTCGGCCAGGTAGATGACCCGTTTGCGGAAGCCCTCGGGCGCGGCGGTCCGGCCGTCGTGGGGCACGTGCGGCGGCAGCAGCAGGACCTGGGAGCGCAGCGTGTCGTGATCGTGCCGGTCCAGGTCGAAGTGCAGGACGCCGTCGTCCAGGATGAGCAGTGTCCACACGGTATGCGTGTGCAGCGGGTAGGCGTGTTTGGTGAAGTGGGCGTGGAACACCTCGGTGATGCCGGGCACCTCCGGGCGCCACGCGCGCACCTCCGGTTCACCGACCATGTCAGGAACGTACAAGACGGCGGCCGGAACCGGCAGCACGATATGAGCCATGTCCGACCACTCCACCGACGGGCCGCGCACCGGGCCGTACCTCTACCTGCTGATCACCATGGTCCTGTTCGGCACGGCCTTCACCGGATCGAAGGTCGTCGTCGGCGAGCTGCCGCACGAGGTGGCGGCGATGCTGCGCTTCGGCGGGGCCGCCGTGGTCCTCGTGCTGCTGCTGTTGCCGCGCCCTGACAGGATGCGGTTCTCCTGGCGCGATCTGCGCGTGGCCGGCGGCGTCGGCCTGGTCGGCGTCTTCGCCTACAACTTTTTCTTCTTCTGGGGCCTGACCCTGGCCCCGGCCATCGACGGCAGCATCATCGTGCCGGTGTTCAGCCCCGTCCTGACCACCGTCGCCCTGCTGGTCTCGGGCCGGGAAACCGCGTCGGCGCTGCGGATCGTCGGCTTGGTGACCGGCGTTGCCGGCGCGATCGTGTTCTTCGTCGGCATCGGGGCCGGCGGCGTCTCCGGCGCGCGTCTGGGCGGCGACGTCCTCTACCTGCTGGCCGCCGCGTGCTGGGCCGCGTACAGCATCGCCTCCAAGAAGGTGTTGCGCGGCATGGAACCGCTGCGCGCCACCACCTACGCCACCGGCGCGGGCGCGCTGGCCCTGGCGCTGACGGCAGTCCCGTCGCTGTCCACAACGGACTGGGACGACGTGCGTCCGTCCACTTGGGTCATCATCGCGTTCCTGGCCGTCGGCCCCACGGCGATCGCCTATCTGTTCTACTACCGCGCGCTGCACGTCGTCGGCCCCACCACGGCCACCGTCGCGATGTTCTCCGTGCCGGTGTTCGGGACCGTCTCCTCGGTGGTGTTCCTGGGCGAGTCGTTCACCACGATCGAGGCCGTCGGCGCGCTGATCACGATCGTCGGCGCCCTGCTGGCCGTGGTTCAGCGCAGGTCGAAGGTCCCGCAAACGGCGGCGGTCGAGGACGCGGGCGGCAGCGAAGTGGTTCCGTTGGGCGACAAGGCATCCAGCACGAGCACGACGTAGCGCCGCCAGCCGTCGTCGGCGTAGGCGACGCTGCTCAGCATGGTCAGGAGCCGGTGGATGTCGTCCGGCGTCACATCGGCCCGCACGAGACCGGCTTCCTGGGCCCGGCCGGTCAAGGAGGCCAGCGCTGCCCGGAGCGAGGTCGCACTCTCACACGTGACGACGCTGGAGTTGTTGACGGCGGTCACCATGTGCCGGTCGCGTTCGACCAGGTCCAGCGTCGCCTCGAACAGGCTGGTCAGGCCGCGCAGCGGGTTGTCGTCGGCTGAGGCCCGCTCGATGAACGCGGTCAGCTCCTCGGCGACGTTGAGGTTGATCACCGCCTGGACCAGGTCGTCCTTGGACGGGAAGTGCCGGTAGAGGGTCCTGATGCCGAGGCCGGCCCGGCGGGCGACCTCCTCCAGCGGCGCGTCGGGACCGAGGTTGGCGAACACCTCCCGCGTCGCACGCAGGATGCGCTCGCTGTTGCGCGCGGCGTCGGCGCGCACGGTCCGCTCGGTCACACCCCCACCCTAGCAACCGACAGTCGTCTGCCACTTGTGCTAGCGTCCGAAGAAGTGACATTCGACTGCCATTTGGAGGGCATCGTGACACTCGCATTCATCGGCGCCGGCATGATCGGCGGCACCGTGGCCCGCCTGGCCGTCAACGCCGGCATCGACGTCGTGCTCAGCAACTCGCGCGGCCCGGAGACGCTGGCCGACCTGGTGGCCGAGCTGGGCGACCGGGCCCGCGCGGCGACGCCGGCCGAGGCCGCGAAGGCCGGCGACATCGTGGTCGCCAGCATCCCGCTGCACGCCTACCCGAAGCTGCCGGCGGCCGAGCTGGCCGGCAAGACGGTGATCGACACCCTGAACTACTACCCGGACCGCGACGGCAAGATCGCCGAGCTCGACTCCGGCGAGCTGACGTCCAGCGCGCTCGTGCAGCGGCACCTCGCCGAGTCGCACGTGGTCAAGGCGTTCAACAACATCTTCTTCAAGGCACTGGCCGAACTCCCCCGCCCCGCCGGCGCGGCCGACCGCAGCGCCCTGGCCATCGCCGGTGACGACGCCGCGGCCAACGCCGCCGTCGCCACCCTGCTGGACACCATCGGCTACGACACCGTGGACACCGGCAGCCTGGCCGACAGCTGGCGCTTCCAGCCCGGCACCCCGGCCTACGTCGAGTGCTACCTTCCGCCATCGCCGACGGGCCTGAGCCAGGAGGATTTCTTCTCCTGGCTGTACCAGCAGCCCGGCGTGCCGGCCTCGGCCGATCGGGTCAGGGAGCTGCTGGCCAAGGCGTGATCATTCCGTGCGCAGCGCCGACAGGCGGGTGGCGCTGCGCAGGGACGGCAGGCTGCACGCCGTCACGACAAACACCAGAACCAGGGCCACACCGGCGGAAATGCCGATCGTCGGCCAGTCGATGTGCAGGCCGAGCGAGGTCAGGCGGATGACGAGGGCCGCAATGGCGATGCCGATACCGACGGCCACCGTCACGCCCAGCACGACCGGAACCGCGGTCTGCCACAGCAAGGACCGCGCCAGCACGGATCTCGGCACGCCGGCGGCGGCGAGCATGGCCAGCGGGCGGCGGCGTTCGCGGACCTGCTCCAGCGTGAGCACCAGCATGCTGATTCCGGCCAGCAGCAAGGTGAACACCGACGCGGTCAGCAGCGCCGCCCGGATGGTCTCGAAGCTGCTCTGGCCGGCGTTGACCAGGTCGGTGGCGCTGAAGGAGACAAAAACCTGCCAGGTCAGGCCGGCGACCGCGGCGGCGATCTGATCGGTGGCGTCGGCCTGCCCGGGATCGGTGACCACCCACGCCTCGGCGTGTTTGTCCACGGGCAGGCCGGAAGCCGCGACCGGGGTCAGCACGACACCGTCCATAATGTACGGTCCCGAGCCGTGGCCGACCGGCTGCGTCACCGGGGTCAGGTTGGCCGGCACGGTGTACGAGCCGAGGACCTTCGAGGCGGCAGGCCCGTAGGTGGCGGCGACCAGTGTCCAGGTGTCGCCCGGTTTCGGCGCCGCCTGGAACGCGGAACCGGCCAGAAACCCTTGCCCGTCAACGCAGTTGTTCACGTGCAGGACGAGCTCGATGGTCGGGCAGGACGCCACGGTGAGGCCGTAGGTCGCCTTGTCCTTGACGGCGTTGACGCTCTCGATCAGGTGCACCTGCTTGGCCGCCGGCGTCTTGGCCAGGTCGGCGGTGACGCGGTCGACGGCAGCGGCGGTGGAGTACACGGTCACCCAGTCCTTGCCGTCGACCGCCCCCAAGCTCGTGTACTGAGTGGACGTCGACAGCAGCATCAGCTGTATGGCGATGGCGCTGGCCAGCACCACGGCGACGCCGCTGACCACGCGGGCCGGGGTGCCGCTGTCCATCTGGAGCCGGCGGATGGCCAGCTGCCAGGACGGGGAACCGCCGTGAACCCGGTCGACCACCCGCTCCAGCAACCACGGCAGGATCGCCGGCACGCCGATCAACAACGCCGTGGCGCCGATCGTCACCTGGGCGACCAGCCAGTTGTCGACGGCGACGGCGCTGCCGGCCAGCAACAGCGCGGCGCCGCCGACGATCAGCGCGAACCGCCACCATCCCCGTCGGCGGATCGGCTTGCCACCGCGCACCACGCCCAGCGGCTCGATGATCACGCGGCGCATGGTGAACAGCACCGTGCCGACGGTCAGCACCGGGATCAGCGCGACGACCAGGACGGCCAGCAGCGGCGACGGCACGACGTCCGAGGTGAAGAAGCTCCAGCCGAGCAGCTCGAACCGGGGCGCCAGCTGCCGCAGACCCAGGAAGGCCAGGGCGCCGAACACGATGCCGATGACTGCGCTGACCAGCGACTCGGCGGCGGCGATCCGACGCACCTGCCGGTCCCCCGCGCCGACCAGGCGCAGCGCGGCCAGCCGTCGATCCCGTTGCGCGCCGGCGATGCGGCTGCTCACCGCGACAAAGATGAAGATCGGGACCAGCAGCGCGACGCTGCCGATCACCGTCACGATCAACAGCGTCGGATCCCCCAGGCCCGACAGGCCCTTCCGGCCGAAGGAGTACGCGTCGACCACGGTGGTCAGACCCGGCCCGACCGTCGGCAGCGGCCCGGCGCCGGCGTAGAACAGCAGGTCGGCCGGGCCGCGGAGCCCGGCGTCGCCGATCGTGCCGACGATCTTCTGCGGGAACCGGTGCCGCAGGTCCGGGTTCGCGTCGAGCAGGCGGGCCAGCGCCGGCGACACCACGACCTGGTCCGGGCCGGGCAGCGCGCCGATGCCGGGCGGGACCGGCGAGTTCGGACCGGTGCCGTGCAGGTAGGCGCCGTTGATGGTGGTGTTGCGGAAGGCCAGGTCGGATGGGAAGTACTGGGTCGGGCTGACGCCGCTGATCACGGTGGAGTTGGCCTCTCGCCCGGCGAGACGGCCGTTCACGCCGCCCGTGATGGTGCCGACCGAGGCGAACAGCAGCAGGACCGTGGCGGCGAGCCCGATGCCGACGGTGCCGAGCGCCAGCCGCGCCCAGGACGTCCGGCCGCCGCCGACGGCCAGCCGGATGCCCAGCGCGAAGTCGCGCAGCCAGCTGTCCCGCACGACCGGCCGCGAGACCGTCGATGTCACGGAACATCCCGGGTCTTGCCGTCGCGCACGATGACCTCGCGATCGGAGTAGGCGGCGACCCGCGCCTCATGCGTGACGAGCACGACGGCGGCGCCGGTGTCCTTGGCCGCCGCCACCAGCAGGCTCATCACCCGCTCGCCGTTGAGGGAGTCCAGCGCGCCGGTCGGCTCGTCGGCGAAGACCACCCGCGGCCCGGCCACCAGCGCACGGGCCACCGCCACGCGCTGACCCTGACCACCGGATACGTCGCCCGGTCGACTGCCCGCGACGTCCGAGACCTCCAGCCGGGCCAGCCATTCGCGGGCGGTCTTGTCGGCGTCGCGGCGGCCGACGCCGGCCAGCCGCAGCGGCAGGGTCACGTTCTCCAGGCAGGTCAGCTCGGGCACCAGCTGCCCGAACTGGAACACGAAGCCGAATTCGGTGCGACGCAGGGCGCTGCGCTCCATGTCCGACATGGCCCCGATGTCGGCGCCGGCGTAGTGCACGGCGCCGGCGTCCGGGGCGATGATGCCGGCCAGGCAGTGCAGCAGTGTGGACTTGCCCGAGCCCGAGGGGCCCATCACCGCGACCACCTCACCCGCGCGCACGGCCAGGCTGGCCCGTTCAAGGGCGGGCGTCGGGCCGAACGCCTTGGACAGGTCGACGCCGCGCAGCAGCGCCTCCTCGCGTCGGCCGCCGGCCAGCGTGTCGTCCGTGGATGCTGTCGTCACGCTCATCTCTCGTCCGTCCCCCGACTAGTCGAGCCATCATCGGCTTCCGCGGGTGTCCCCGCCAGTGGTGAGCCCACTGGCCACTATACATCACGTCTATACGCTTCGTGTATAGCGGATAAACGCAGGTCAGCCCAGGTGGACGAGGCGAGGCCAGAGTTGCTGCCAGGACCACTGCCGGCCGGTGCACACCACGATCGGGGCATGCTGGGCCTGGTTGCCGACGTCCGCGCCGAGCTCCACCGTCCCGACCAACGCGCACTGGGCGAAGCTCGGAGCCAGCAGATCGGGGTTGATGCCGACCGCCACGACCGTGGTCGCCGACTCGGGCGGCAGCCAGGTCGCCAGTTCGTTGTGTCCGCTGTAGACGGCGGGCAGGCCGTCGGGCCAGCGGGCCAGGGCGCCGGCCTCGCCGTAGTCCTGGGCCAGCAGCACCGGCTGCTCGCCGGCCGGCAGGCCCGCGACCACGTCCCGCACCTGGTGGGCAAGTTCCGGCCAGCCCATGCTGTCCCGCACCTCGACGTTGGCCATCGGGATCGGGGTGTGCGCGACCACCGATTCCGGCAGCACCGGCAGCGTGAGCAGCACCGACAGCCCCGTGTTCAGCGCCAGCGCCCACGTCACCAGGCGACGCCGGCCCCGGCTGAACGCCCACGTGTCCAGCCCGACACACCCGGCCGCGAACAGCACGAACAGCAGCGGGGCGGCGTAGTCCATGCGGCCGCCGGTGGCGAAGACCAGGGCCAGCGCGACCGGGAAGCTCAACGCCACCGCGCGGGTCCCCGGACGCTTGAGCAGCCCGACCAGGCCGGCGATCCAGATCGGGGCCAGCGGCAGGCCGACCAGGATCAGCTGGCCAGGCAGCATGAACAGGCGGTTCCGGTCGCTGTTGCCGTCCGCGCCGAGGGCGGCGGCCATCTTCAGCTGGGGCCAGTCGTGCGTCGCCTGGTACAGGATGTTCGGCACGCCAATGACCAGCGCGATCGCGACACCGGCCAGCAGCGGGCGGCTGACCAGCACTCGGCGCGGGCCGGCCGCCAGCAGGCCGACCAGCAGGCCGAGGCCGAACAGGGCGATGAGGTACTTGTTGTAGAGGCTCAGCCCGACGGCCACGCCGGCCCACAGCCACCACGTGCCCTCGGATCGCAGCAGGGCCTTCAGCGCGAACAGCGCCACGGCCAGCCACGCCGCCAGGTCGAAGCTAGAGGTCAGCAGCGTGTGCCCGACCAGCAGGACGTAGCAGGACCCGGCGGTGCCCAGCGCCGCGGTGACCTGCGCCCGGGCCGAGCCGCCCAACTCCGCGGCGATCATGGCCGTGAGCACCACGGCCGCCGCCGCGCACAGCGCCGCCGGCACCCGGATGCCCACCGCCGTGTCGCCGAACAGGTGCGTGGCCAGGCCCGCCAGCCAGGGCGTCAACGGTGGTTGGTCCACGTATCCGAGCGCCGGATGGTCGCTGAGCATCCGGAAGTACAGCTCGTCGCGGTAGTAGCCGTAGCGCGAGGCCATCGCTAGGAGCAGCACCACCACTCCGACCGCCACGGAGCCGATCGCCGGCCAGGCGATCCTCGCTGGCGGCCGGACGACCGTCCCACTCGGACCGATCCTGCGGACTTCGAGCGCGTTCTGTGCCATGCCATCGGACTATACACTGAAGGTATACACCGTGCGTATAGATCAGTTTGTGCAGGTCAGCGCGTCACAGCCGATTAGCGAGCAGCCAGCGGGAGGCGGCATCCAGCGCGGTCTCCACCGGCGGAATGTCCGGGTACCAGGCGCGCTCCCACTCCACCGAGACCCAGCCGGACCACGCCTGGAGGACCTCGGCGCACTCCGCGAGCGGGACCTCGCCGTCACCGGGCGGCAGCGGCGTCGGGTCGGCCGCACGGGCGTCCTTGAGCTGGAAGTATCCGAAGTAGTCGCCGAGCACGGCCCGAGTGCGGGCGGGCGACTCGCCCTGCCGCCACGGATGCACCGCGTCCCACAAAGCGGCCACCGCCGCCGGCTGCCCGATCGGTTCGACGATCGTCAGCACAGCCTCCCCGGTCGGGTGCGAGTCGTGCGTCTCGACGAGCAGCCGCACGCCGGCCGCCCGCACGTCGTCGAGCACTGCCGCAATCCGGTCGTACGCAGCGCCGTCGCCGCCGGGGAACACGCGGATCGACGGCGCCCCGAGCTGGTGGGCGAGGTCGACCAGGGCCCGGAGCTCGGCGATCACCGGCCCGTCCGGACCCGGCGCGCACACCTTGGCGTAGCCGGCGAGGCAAGCGACCTCCAGCCCGGCGTCGGCGATCAACCGTCGCGCCGTGGCGGCGGACGCCATGCCGAGGTGGACCTCCTCGTCCGGGTGCGCCCGGATCTCCAGGCCCTCGCAGCCGTGCGCGACGGCGGTGCGCACGGCTTGGGCCAGTGGCACGCCGGGCATGCCCAGCGTGCTCACCGCGAACCGCCAGGCCATCAGGTGCCGTTGATCAGTCGGACGGCCAGGTCGGGGCTGAACTGACCGGCCGGGACCGTGGGCGCGACCCCGCACTTGCCGTCGGACACCCCGGGCGTCTTGATCCACAACAACATGTCCGCGCCGCCCCCGTTCTGCGGCGCTGTGCCGAGCTTGCGCCCGGAAGGGTTGCACCACTGGCCGTTCGAGCCGTTGCCGTTGCGGCTGGTGTCGATCACGAACCCGGCGGCGCGGCCGAGGGCGGCGTTGACGGCATTGGCGTAGGTGATCGACGAAGCCGTCGTGTAGAAGTTGGACACGTTGAGCGCGAACCCCCGGATATCACTGACACCGGCGGACTTCAGCCGGCCGGCCATGGTGTCGGCGGCGACCCAGCCGGCGTTGCCGGCGTCGAGATAGGCCGACGCGGTGGGGGCCTTCTCGTGGAACATCCGCGCGGCGAAGGCGAGCATGGCCAGCCGGTCGGCGATGTCCGAGGACGACGTCATGCAGCTGATGTCGGCCAGGCCGTCCGGCTCGATGACCACCACCGCGGGCTTGGTCCCGATGCCGGCGGCGAAGCCGGAGACCCACGTCTCGTACGCGCCGACGCCGCTTGCGCCGCCGCTGGACTCGCCGCCGCAGACGTCCCGCCCCGGCAGGTTGTAGGCGACCAGCACCGGCAACTGGTTGTGGCTGGCCGCCGCGCCGACGTAACTGCCGACGGTAGCGCCGATGTTCGCGTCATCGCCGAACCAACGGGCGATCGGCCGGCCGGCGATGGAGGCCTGGATCGTGCTGGCCCGGGAATCGCCGGGGTTGGCCCGCACCCAGGCGGCCGGGGCCGAGTCGGGATTGACGTAGAAGCCGGCGGTGGCGGCGGGTGCGGGCACGCCGCCGGCCAGCACCAGCAGGGTCGCGGAGAGGACGGCCCACCTCATCGTGGACCTCCTTTCGGTTACGGTCGCAGGGAATCGACGAAGCCGGCCAGCCAGGCCAGCGAGGAGTTCCAGTTGATCGCCACCTCGTTGGTGGAGTACGAGTCGATCTCGTCGAGGTAGCACTTGGCCGGCCGGCAGCCCGGCAGGTTCTGCTGCGCCACCGGATCCTGCAGGCCCGAGTTCGGACCGCCGGCCATCGAACCGGTAGGCGGGCTGGGCAGGGCCGGATCCAGCTCGTGGGCGAAGATCCGGTTGTGCTCGTTGTGGCTGGCGCGTTCGCCGTAGCCGGTGACGAAGGACTGGTTCACGGCGTTGCGGCCGAGCAGGTAGTCCATCGACTCCAGCGCCGCGTCGCGGTACCCGGGACGGCCGGTCAGGTCGTAGGCGGTGGCGATGATCAGGCCGTTGTTCGTGGTGGCGCTGTTGGAGCCCCACACGTACTGGCCGTCCGTCGGCCGGTAGGGATTGGGATATCCCTGCGACTTCAGGTCCTTGACGTAACCGTCCGCCACCTTGAGCACGCGGGCCCGGGCCTTGAGCACCATGATCGCCGGGAACCGCCACGGCGCCCGCACGATCGTCAGATCCGCCAGCGCCCCGGTGTCACGCCAGGAGAAGCCGGCCGAGGTGATGCCGGTGGTGATGTGGCCGAGGTACGTGTGGTCGCCGGTGGTGGCGTACAGCTCCGCCGCCGCCCAGGAGAACTCGTCGCTCACGTCGGTGTCGTCGTAGGCGCCGCCGCCGACGTTGTCGTCGGCCGGGGCGTAGATCGCCGGGTGCGCCAGCGCTGCCTGCCAGGCGGTGCGGGCGGCGGTCAGACACCGCTGCGCGAAGGCCTTGTCCCACAACGCCCACACCCGTGCGCACTGGGCCGCCGTGGCTGCCAGGTTCAGCGTCGCCGCCGTCGACGGCGGGTGCAGGTACCGGGGCTGCGGGTCGTTCTGCGGCATGGTCGGCAGGGGCGTCCAGGCCAGGTCGTGGATCTTGTGGTGGACCATGCCGGCCAGCGGCTGCCCGGCCGGCACCTGCATGCTCAGCAGGAACTCCATCTCCCACCGGGACTCGTCGAGGACGTCCGGGATCCCGTTGTGGTTCTCGGGAATCGCCAGCAGCCCGTCACCGGACCGCTGCCGCTCGTAGGAGTCCATCAGCTGCCACGTCGCCAGGCCACCGTTGACGACGTACTTGCCCTGGTCACCGGCGTCGTACCAGCCGCCGGCCACATCGAGGCTGTAGTCGCAGGTTCCCGGCAGGCACGGCACGCTCGTGTCGCCCTTGTTCGGGGCGACGCCGATGTGGCCGGCGGGCCGGGCGTAGGCCGCGCCGGCGTAGGCGGCCTCGATCGGAGTGCCGCTTCGGTTGTCGTAGAAGTACTCCAGCGAATCCCGGCGCAGCGAGTCGTACAGGTCGGCCTCGATGTCGAACGGTTCGCTGACCGAGGAGCCGACGGTCAGAGTGTAGCCGTGACCACTGCGGCGGTACGTCGAGAAGTCGGCGATATGCACGTGGTCGCCGGACATGGCGTCGTCGCCCTGCACCTTTGTTCGACCGGTGGCGACTGTCCGGCCGTCGGAATCCTTGAGCTGCCAGGACAGGGGGCGGTCAGCGTTGTCCACAATGGATGCCTGTTTGGGGCCGGACGGCAGGTAGCCGAGCTGGTTGACGCGGATCGGCGAGCCGTAGTCGTGGCCGCCGCCGGGCGGGATCACGCCGCCGGTCAGCGACACGTCGTCCACACAGAACGTGAACGCGCCGGCGTTGGCACCGAGCTGGAAGCCCAGCTGTCCGCTCAGGGTCGCGATCGTCGCGACACCGGTGACCGTGAAGGATTTGACCGTGGTCCCGATCGTCACGGCCTTCGTGAACATCGACGTATTGGGCTTCACAGCCAGCGCCAACGCGGCTCGGATCGTCACGTTCGACGTGGCCGACGCGGTGAAGCGCAGGGTGTACGGCTGGCCGGCCTCCAGGGGGATGTCGTTCTGGCCGATCATCGAGTCCCACGGATTGACCGTGCCCGCCGGCACATCGGCGCAGAGCCGGCCGTCGTCCACTTGGGACGGTGTGCTGCCGCTGCTCCACCACGGTGTCTTGCCGGTGGCGAAGGAGCCGTTCAGCACGCGTTCGAAGCCGTCGGCGTGCGCCGGCGGTGCCAGTAAGGGAGGGGCGGTTGCGACGAGGAGAACGGCCGCCACCAGCAGGGCGCTTCTCACGAGTGGTTCACCACCAGGGGATCGAAGGCGATTCGGGTGTGGCGGCCGTCCCGCCAGTGCACGAGGATCCGGTCCCCGTCGGGAACCTCGACGACCGGCGACGACGGCGGCGCCGGGTCGGCGGTGAGTATGGCCAGCGCGACGAACAGCGCGCTGCCCTCGACATCGGCGGTCAGCCGCGGCACCGTGACCGTCGTGGCGAAGGCGGTGCCGTACGGGGCTGGGGCCTCGCCACCCGATTCCCAGCCGTGCAAGGGAAACAATCGTGAGCGCGGCGTCCCCGAGGTCGCCCAGCCGGTGAGCTCGACCCGGGCTCCGCACGGCGCGGCGATCACCCGGTGGACCCGCAGCTCCCACGGCCCGCGCGCCACCGTGACGCTCTCCACCCGCAGGCCGGGGCGCATCGGCGAGCCCGACACGAACACGGGTCGGTGCCAGGAGGCGGCCCAGTCCGGTCCGGCGCCGAGCGGGCGGATCCGCCGCCGCACGCTGCCGATCCCGTCGACGATGACGTTGAGGTGGTTGTCGGCGATGTTGCCGGGCGCGGTCGGCCCGGTCCGGGTGGAATACGCCTGGCGGCCGTAGTGCGGATCGTCGCCGGCCGCCGATTCGCCCTCGTCCGGGCGGACGTGGTCGCTGCCATGGTTGTGCACACGGACGATGCCATCGGCCACAGTGGACTGTATCAACAGGCCCGGCGTCGGCAGAGCGACCACGTGGTCTCGTTCCTCGACGGGCGCGGGAAGCTCCTCGTCCATCCACAACGGGTGGTCCTCCGGCGCGAGCAGGCACACGAAGGCCTTGGACGCCCAGTACGGCGAGGCAGGGCCGGAATAGTGTTGGGCGGTGGGCTGATGGGGGGCGTGCCAGCCGATGCTCAGCAGCCCCGTCAGGTCCACCGCGCCGTGATCGAGGAAGTGGCGCAGCGCGCCGCTCAGCAGCCGGCGGGAAACCCCTGGGACCAGCGGGGTGTCGCCGGTGACCGCGCCGAGGCCGATCGCCGATGCCGCAGCGAAGCGGTAGGTCAGCGACCGGCCGAAGTGCAGCGGCGCGCCGTCGCCGCCGAACATCAGCGCCAGGTCGGCCAGGTGCCGGCGCAGCCGCTCCCCGTGCACGTCCACCTTGCCGGTCAGGTGCGCGTCGAGCACGGGATACAGGTGCAGCGCCCACCCGTTGTAGTGGTCGAACGCGCGGCCGTCGCCGTCGGAGTACCAGCCGTCGCCCCGATACCAGGTGTCCAGCAGCTCCAGGGCCCGGGCGCGGGCGTGCGCCGTCTCGGCGTCGCCCCGACCCACGGATTCCAGGAAACCGGCCACCGTGAACGGGAACAGATACCAGTTGTTGGGCGACGGCACGTGCCGCAACGCGCCCCGCAGCCAGTCCTCGACGCGGTCCTGGGTCGGCTCGTCGAGGCGGTCCCACAGCCACGGCCGGGTCAGCCGCAGCCCGAGGGCCACCGAGGCGGACTCCACCATGGGCTGGCCGGCGACGTCGTGATCGAGGATGACCGGCCACGACTCCTCGTCGTCCCGGCCGGGCGTGCGAACGCCGGCCCGGATGCCGTCGGCATAGCGCGGCAGCCACCCGTGTGGATCGTCGCCGCCCGCGCCCGCGATGCGGCAGGCGGCGGCCAGGAAAGTCCTGGCGTAGCCCTCAAGTCCGTCCGAGCGAACCCCGTTCGACGACGGCCGCCCGGGCAGGTGGAGCAGCGCCCCACGGGGGCTGGCCCACCGCCACGCGGCCTCGACCAGACCGTCGGCGACTGCCTCCCAGTGCCGGCGTGTGTAGCCGGTGCGGGGGCTCAGTCGCCGGTCCTCGGCCGGCAGCCGCGGCATGCTCATGCGATGCGTCCCAGCCCTTCGCGTGGCACCGGATGCGCGAAGCCCCGGCCCGCCGCCCACCGGGCCACCTCGGCCACAGCCGTGTCCGCGAGGCGACGCCACTCGGAGCCCTGCGAGCCGGCCAGGTGTGGGGTGATCAGCACATTATCGTGCTCCCACAAGGGATGGTCGGCCGGCAGCACCTCCGGCTCGGTCACGTCCAGCACGGCGCGGATGCGCCCGGCGGCGGTGGCCTCGGCCAGCGCATCCTGGTCGAGGATCGCGCCACGGGCGGTGTTGATCAGCACGGCGTCGGGGCGCATCGACGCGATCAGGGCCCGGTCGACCAGCCCGCGCGTAGACGGCAGCAGCGGGGTGTGCACGCTGACCACGTCGCTGCGGGTGAACAGCTGGTCCAGGTCGACCGCTTCCGCGCCTAGCGCAGCCGTTTCCCGCGACGTCACGAACGGATCGTGCAGCAGGATGCGGAAGCTGTAGGGCCGCAACAGCTCGATCACCCGGCGGCCGATCATCGACGCGGACAGGATGCCGACGGTGCGGTCGAAGTTGCCGATGCCCGGCGGCGTCGCGAGCCAGTCCTCCACCCGCCGGGACGACCGGTACTCCCGGGCCCGTTCGAGCACCTTCTTGCCGCTCAACAGAATCATCGCGACGGTGTACTCGGCGACCGGCAGCGCGTTGGCCGCGGCGGCGGAGGCGACCTCGATGCCGCGCGCCCAGCATTCCTCGGTGACGTGGCCGCGGACGGAACCGCCGGTGTGCACCACCGCGCGCAGTTGCGGCGCGGCCGCCAGCGCGGCGGCGTCCAGCGGCGGGCAGCCCCATCCCGTTACGAGCACCTCGGTGTCCCGCAACACCTTCCGGGCCCGTGGCGTGGTCAGGTCGTCCAGCGCCGGGCCAGGGGCCAGGTCGCAGACGCGGCGCAGGGCGGCCAGCGTGGTCTCGTCGAGCACCGCCGTGGCGGCGGCCAGCGACATCGCGAGGGCGGTTCGTGGTCTGCGCACGAACCGAGTATGTGCGGATGAACGCATTACGGTCAATCGTTGGCGTTCATTCGATCAAACGCTCATTGTCGACCCGCGGACCTTCAACTCGGGCAGCACAGCCACCCGCCGGGGCCGGCTCGGCCCGGCCAAGCGGGCCAGCAGCAGCTCGGCCGCCGCCCGCCCGACCTCGGTCTTCGGCGGCGCGACCGCCGTCAGCGGGGTAACGCCCAACGGCGCGACGACATCGTCGTAAGCCACCACCGAACAGTCCGCCGGCACCCGGATCCCGGCCTCGTCGAGCTGCTGGACCAGCATCAGCGCGTCCACGTCGCTGTGCATCACCGCGGCCGTGGCGCCGACCGACCGGATCAGCTCGGCCACCGGCGGGGAGGCGGCCGGGACATCGGGGTCGGCCCGCGCGTCCGGGGCGCTGAGCGTCACCGCCCAGTCCTCGATCTCCGGCCGCGACGCGGCGATCTCCACGAATGCCGACCGCAGCGTGCGCGCCGTCGGGCTGTCGTCGCGGGCCGCGAGCACGATGCGACGGTGGCCCAGCCCCGCCAGGTGGTCGATCGCCAGGTGCATGCCGTACCAGTGATCGGTGCAGGCCGAGTCGGCCGCGTGCAGCACGCTGCCCGCGCGGGGACGGCGTTCCATGAACACGACCGGCACGGGCAGCTCGGACAACCACTGGTAGTCCGCCACTTCGTCATCGGCCGTCCGCCAGCGCGGGGCAATCAGCAGACCACGCGCCCCTTCGGCGACGACGCGCTCCGCGATGGGCCGCTCGGCCCCGGCGACGCGCGGCGCGATGTGCAGCACGGCCCGCATGCCACCCGCGGCCAGCGCGGCGCGAGCGCCGTTGACCGCCTCGTCCAGGTACGCGTGCCGCTCGGGGATCACCAGCGCCACCGCGGCCTCCTTGGCCCGCACGGGCGGCTGCGGCGCCGAAGGCAGCATGGATCGGACCACGCCGTGGCCGCGCGCGAGCTTGCCGGCCACCGCCAGCTCCTCCACGTCGCGGCGCACCGTCACCACGGAGACGTCCAGCTCGGAGGCCAGATCCGTGACCCTGGCCTGGCCGCGGCGGTCGACCGCGGCCAGGATCCGCTGCCGCCGGTGCTCGCCCGGTTCCCGCATGCCGCCACCCGCTTCTGATCGTTTGATCGCTCGGGGCAGCATAACGATCAGCGGCCGACGGTGCATTCCTGGCCCTCCGACCGATGCCGGAGTTCTGCTAGCTTCCCGGGAATGCATGGGGGCTCGAAGATCACCAGGACCTTGGTCGCACTCGTCTGCGTGCTGTCGGCGCTGGTCGGCACCACGACCAACGCCGCCGCGTGCACCAATACGCCGTCGATCGATGGCTACGAGCAGTGGCTGGCTTCGGGCGAGGGCACAACCGTGCCGGCGACCGGCAGCCTGCTCGTGCGCGAAGGCCGTGGCTACGCGGCCAAGGTGGCATTCCTCAACGCCGAATGGCATGTGGCGGTGTTGTGGCTGGGCAACCAGTTCGAGGCCCAGGCCGATCTCTCCCGCTCCAAGGGCTTCACGCTCACCTACAGCGCCACCGACGACGTCTACGTGCAGCTGCGGCCGGCCTCGCACTGGAGCGGCGGCGACAAGTGGCTGACGAAGATCCCGTCCACGCACGGGAAGATCGTGCGCAGGTTCTTCAGCTTCGCCGCTGACCAGTGGACCTGGCTGCCGGAGCTCGGCCAGCCGAGCTACTCGTTCGCCGCGGCCCTGACCGAGGCCCGAGGCCTGGTCTTCGTCGGCAAGACCCCGAACAAGCTCGACTTCCGCGGCCTCCAGGTCGACGGCTACCGCCCACCGCACGTGTGAGCGGTAGCCGGGCCGACTACCTCTTGTACACCGCCGCGCTGCCGTAGAGCGCGTTGGTGAAACTCGAGATGTAGGTGTGCCGGTCGGTTCCGTCGAGGTTGTACGTCAGGTACACGCCGTATCCCTCGGACTTGGTGCGCTGGGCGAGGCTGGTCGCCGTGCTGGTGGCCGTCGCGCCGATCTCGATGGCCGCCGGCGACAGGCCGGACTTGGGCAGCTTGATGCCGGGCACGCCCCACGTGCCGTAGTACGGGTTCCAGGCGTAGTTGAACTTCGAGTCCACGCTCACGCCGTTGTAGGTCAGCCGGGAGGCGGCCGGGCCGATGTTGTACAGCGAGATGAGCTTGTTCGGCAGGTAGTTGCGCAGCGCAGTGACCAGGTAGACGAACGAGCTCGCGTTGGGCTGGCCGGTGCCGTTGTTGCCGTACTCGGCGTACTCGTCGTCGAAGTCGATGCCGTCGAGGTTGTACTTGGCGACGGTGTCGGACAGCTGCTTGGCGAAGGCGTTGGCGGCCGCCTGCGACGGGAAGTTGGCGAAGCCCGCGCCCTGGTGGTTGCCCAGGATCGACAGCATCACCTTGATGCCCTTGGCCTGCAGCGGCCGGATCTCGGTCGCCGCGTTGTCCAGCGTCCGCTGCACGTTCGGGTTGTTGTAGAGGTACGCCGACTTCGTCGTCGTGTCGTAGTTGATGTTGGCCGCGAAGATGACCGCCACGTCGAATACGGTGGCCCCGCCGTTCGCCAGCGTGTACTTGCCCACGTTGACCATGCTGTTGTTGTTGACCTCGACGTAGGCCACCGAGATCGGCCCGGTCTTGGCCTTCGCCGCCGTCGCCGCCGTCGCGGTTCCCGTGGTGCCGAGCAGCGCCGCCGCGGTGACAACGGCCAGCGCGGCCGCGACCCGCCCCAATGTGAACATCGTTGACCGAACTCCCATCGAACGAGTGGAGACGTCAATTCCGACGTCAAATGTCAACCATTGCGCGAAGGCGGCACATCTGCGCGGCAACCCCGCCCTCACCTGGACATTCATCTCCGAACGGTACGTCCGCGCGCACCCGGCCGCCGTGCTCCAGCCGGGGGAACTCGCAGCGGCCGCCGATTACCGAAATGGCATGTCCTGTCCTGTCGAACGGCCGTCGACAAGCGCCGTCGACCCCATTTGTTCTGACCGGATCACGTCCTCTGTGGACACCACGGCGGGCCGGGTTGCCCGAACGGGCCAGGGACATCCCCGCCCCAGCGGGCGGACGGCCGGGATTTCGGTCACCCGATTCCGGTTCTGACCTGCGATTTCACCCGTTTGACCGATCGTGCAGACAACCGTGGCGGGCCGAAGGCGACCAACGCTCACCGCCCGCATCCCGACGTATGCTCGCGTCGCGGTGGACACAAGATCGTCCGCTGCGACAAGCCCGCCGGACCGATAGCCAGCATGACTGGCGGCCGTCCGGATACATGCCTCTTCTTTTCCTGTATGTGAAAGGTTTCTGTGATGTCATCTCGCGTTGCGAGGCTCGCGGTGGCGCCGGCGGTGCTGCTGTTGCTGGCCGCATGCGGCACCAACAAGACCGAGGCCGGTGGCGGCAACGCCGCCTCCTGCGACACCAGCAAGGGAAACCTGGTCGTCGGGGTGGTCGCGCCGCTGACCGGCAGCGTGTCCGCGGTGGGTCTGGGCATCCAGAACGCCACCGCTCTCGCCGTCGACGAGGCCAACTCCAAGTGCGCCGTCAAGGGCTACAAGCTGGTCATGGTCGGCGAGGACGACCAGGCCACGCCGCAGGTCGGCGCCCACGCCGCGAGCAAGTTGGCCGCCGACGACACCGTGATCGGCGTGGTCGGCACCTACAACTCCTCGGTCGCCCAGGCCGTGCAGCCCATCCTGGCGGCCAAGAAGATCCCCCAGGTCTCCCCGGCCAACACCAACCCGTCGCTGACCGTCGGCGACAACACCGCCGCGCCCAAGCGCCAGTTCGACTCGTACTTCCGGGTCTGCGCCACGGACAACTTCCAGGGCCCGTACGCGGCGGACTACCTGGTCGCCAAGGCCGGCAAGAAGAAGATCGCCATCGTCACCGACGGCAAGACCTACGGCAAGGGCCTGGCCGAGGAGTTCACCAAGCGGGCCACCAAGGACGGCGCCACCATCGTCGACACCGAGCAGGTCGGCGAGAAGGACTCCGACTTCTCCGGCGTGCTGGCCAAGGTCAAGCGGGCCAAGCCGGACGCGATCTACTACGGCGGCGAGTACCCCGTCGCCGGCCCGCTGTCCAAGCAGGCGCAGGACCTCGGCCTCACCGTCGCCCTGATGGGCGGCGACGGCATCTTCGACAAGAAGTTCGTCGACCTCGGCGGCAAGGAGGGCGACCTGGCCACCTCCGTCGGCGCGCCCACCGACCAGCTGCAGAGCGCCCAGGACTTCGTCAAGGCCTACACCGCCAAGGCGTACAAGGATCCTTACGCCGCCTACGGCGCCTTCGCCTACGACGCCGCCAACGCGATCATCGCCAGCACCGCCAAGACCCTCGGTGACAACGGCACCTGGGCCGCCTCCATGCGGGGAGCGCTGGTCAAGAACATCGGCTCCTACACCGCCAGCGGCGCGACCGGCCCCGTCGGCTTCGACCAGTACGGCGACAGCACCAACAAGGTGCTGACGGTGTACCAGGTCTCGGGCGGCGACTGGAAGGCCGCGCAGACCGGCACCGCCACCAGCTGAGCCATCGACGGATCCGCGTGCCGGCCGGCGCGCGGATCCTGAGGCGGGTGGGTTCAGCTTCGCGGTGGCCGGTGGGGCTAGCACCACCGTGCCACGGGTGGCACGACCAGTGCCCGGATCGCCGCCACGTACCAGGATCGATTGGGACACAACCAGTCGAGGAGCAGGGCACATGGCGACGATCGTGCAGAGCGAACCCACCACCGGCCGCGTCGAGCGGCGCAAGCGGCGGCGGTGGCCGCTGGTGACGCTGGCGGTGGTCACGGTGGCGACCCTCGTCTACATGCTGTCGGCGTACGTGCCGCCGGTGATGAGCAGCAGTCGGATCCCCGTACAAGGCACCGGGCATTTCGTGTTGCTGGTGGCGCACATCTTCACGGCGACGGTCGCCACGCTGACCGGACTGGTCCAGTTCTGGCCGACGCTGCGGGCGCGGTATCCGAAGGCTCACCGCTGGACCGGGCGTGCGTACTTCTTCCTCGGCGTGTTCCCGTCCTCGGTGCTGGCCATCCCGGTCATGGTGCTGGCCCCGTACGGCGCGGCGAACCAGGCCGCGGTGTCGGTGCTCGATGTGCTGTGGATCATCACCGCCGTCGCCGGCTACCGGGCGGCCCGTGCGCGACGGTTCGCCGACCACCGCCGCTGGATGATCCGCAACTACGCCCTGACGTTGTCCTCGTTGGCCTCGCGGTTCTTCATGCCGATCATGGCGCTGATCATCATTCCCCAGGCCGCCGGCCCCGTGTACCAGGACAGCGAGGTCGTCATCGGCCACGACATCGCCAGCGGCAGCGCCTGGCTCGGGCTGGTGGTGACCATGGTGATCGCCGAGGGTTACCTGCAACGCCGCCAGGTGGCAAAGTCGCGACCGTGAACGACTGGTTGCCGGCCTGGTGCCGGAAGCACCTGGACAGCGTGCCGAGGGACACGCTGTTCCAGGTGACGTCCATTTCCACGGTGTTCGGCCTGCGGCTGGCCGACGGCGCCGAGGTCGTGGTCAAGGGCCGCCCTGACGACGGGCGCGCAGCGTCCTGTGTGGACGCTCAGTCCCAGCTGGCCAAGAGCGGATTCCCTTGTGCCCGAACGCTGACCGAGGTGATCGGCGTCGGAGACCTCGCCGTGCACGCCGAGGAGTACCGCCCCGGCGGCGAAGTCCTGCACGGCGACGGCCCAGGCGTGGCCGTGCGCTACGCCGAGGTGTTCGCCCGCCTCATGGCCGCGCTCACCGACGTCGCCGTCCCGCCACCGCTCCCCAATCCGCGCTGGATCCGTTGGGACCACCGCGATCCCGGCCTCTGGCCGGCTATCGACCTCCTCGACGACCGGGACCAGAGCAGCGTTCCCTCTCACGTCGTCGAGACCGCCGAGCGGGTCCGCAACCGGCTACTGGCCACGGATCTGCCGTGCGTGTTGGGCCACGGCGACTTCGAAGCGCAGAACCTCCGTTGGCACGGCACGGGCATCTGGCTCGTGCACGACTGGGACAGCCTGACCTGGCAGCCCGAGGCCGCCCTCGTCGGCGCGGCCAGCGGCTCCTTCGCCTCCTCCGGGCAGCCGACCTTGGCCCCGATCGACGCCTCCGAGGCGTTCCTGGCCGCCTACCAGCACTTCCGCCGCCGCCCGTTCACGCCCGAGGAGCTGGAAGTCGCCTGGGCGGCCAGTCTGTGGCCACCGGCCCACAACGCCCGGTGGGAGGCACTGCACGGCGATCCTCCCCTGGCCGTCACCGCGCTCCGTGAGCAGGCGGCCGAACGCCTGATCCGGGGAAAGGCCTAGGGTTTCCAGGGCAGGACGGCGCCGTCGAGCAGGAGTTCGCCGTAGTGCTCGGGTTTGACGGGGTCGAGCGCGAGGTCCAGCAGGGCGACGGCGGCCTGGGCCGGGGTCGGCGCGTTGGCTACGTCCCACCACACGCCGGAGGTGGGTGTGTTCATCATGCCCGGACACACGGAGGCGAGCAGGATGCCGCGGGCTAGGTCGGCATCACGCCTGGAGCGGGCCAGCGTTCGCACGGCGGCGACCTGGCCGATCTTGGAGGGGATGTTGACGAAGCCGGGCCAGGCGCTGGCGCGGACGGTGCCGTTGCGGACGGCGTCCCGCCAGGCCGAGACCTCGCGGTCGACGTCGTCCAGTGAAGGCAGGTCGTCGAAGCGGCTGTGGAGCACGGACGCGAGGTAGCGGAGGGTTCCCAGTGAGCTGGCCACGACGATCAGGCGGGCATTGTCGCGCAGCAAAGGCGCGAAGGCGCGGAGCATGCGGGTGGTGCCGAGGTTGTTGACCTCGACGTACTGGTCGATGAACGCCGGCGGATCGTCGTCGGGGCCGACGCGCATGACGGCGTTGCCGAACACGATGTCCACGCCGCCGTGGCGTTTCCGTAGTTGGTCGGCGAAGCGGGCGGCGGCCGTGGGGTCGGCGACGTCGAGCAGCGCGGCCCGCACCTCGGCCCCGCCGCCGGGCACGCCCTCGGCGGCGGTGGTGACGCGGTCCAGGTCGCGGCCGGTGAGGTAGACGGTGTCGGCCGGGGTCAGGCGCTGCGCGAGCCCCTCGACCAACGCCAGGCCCAGCCCCTGGGTTGCCCCGGTGACCAGGGCGACTTTCGGTGTCATGTCCACCACGCTAAGCGGGCGCCGGCCATGCCAAAAGCGAGAATGTGGCAGGGCGGCCATGCGTGTTCGTCATGGCCTGCGCGCCGCCAGGCCGTTCATCAGCAACGCCAGCAGCCGGTCGGCCTGGGCGGGATCGTCCTGGGCGGCCCAGGCGATGCCGCCGGCCATCTTCAGCACGTCGGCCTCGTCCACGGCGACGATCGCGCCGGCCTGCCAGGCCCGGTCCAGCAGCGCGGCCCCGACCTCGAACAGCTGGGCGTGCAGCCCGGACACCAGGTCGCTGCGGATGGCCGAGTTCATCATCGCGGCGGCCAGGCCCCGGTAGGTCACGCCGTGGATGATCGTGGCCCGCAACCAGGTCCGCAGCGCGTCGAACGGGTCCGCGGCATCGAGCAGGCCACGGCCGAGGTCGCCCAGCTCGGTGATCTGCCCGGCCAGCACGGCCTCGACCAGATCGAGCCGGGTCGGAAAGTGCCGGTACAGGGTCCCGCTGGCCACGCCGGCCCGCTGGGCGATCTTGTCCAGCGACGCGTCCACCCCGTGCTCGGCGAACGCTCTGCGCGCCTCATCGAGCAGCCGCTCGTAGTTGCGCCGGGCATCCGCTCGCATCGCGCTACCGCCTTGCTAACCGGGGACATAGTCCGTTACGGTGCCGACAACCGGACCGTGTCTCACTTTAGCCGGGAGGCGACCCATGGCGCTGACCAACCAGGACCGGATCGACATCACCGACCTGGTCAACGGGCACGGCCACCTCGTCGACGGCGGCGAGCTGGACCGGCTGGACGAGCTGTTCACCCCGGACGTCCTCTACGACCTGCACGACTTCGGCCGCGGCGAGCTGGTCGGCATCGCCGCGCTGCGGGCGGCCGCCGAGGGCGCCGCCGGCCCGGTCGGCCATCACGTCACCAACATCGTGATCACGGAGGTCGACGGCGCCTCGGCCGCTGTGCGCTCCAAGGGCATCGGCGTCAACGCCGACGGCACCGCCGGCAGCGTCACCTACCAGGACACCGTCACGCGCAGCCCCGACGGCTGGCGGATCAGCCACCGCAAGGTGATCGGCCGCCGGAAGACGGGCCCGCGAGAGGTTCTGGAGCGCTTCCGGCAAGCGGCCATCGACCAGTCGGTCGACGCCATGCGGCAGCTGTACGCGGTCGACGCCGTGCACGAATTCCCGTTCACACGACCGGGATTGCCGTCGCGGCTGGACGGCGTGGACGAAATCATCCGGTGGATGGCGGAAGCCTGGCAGGCCAAGGCCTTCCAGTACCGGGCGTACCGCACCATCGCCATCCACGACACCGGCGATCCGGCCACGATCATCGTCGAACAGGAAGCCCTCGGCACCAGCCCGGCGGCCGGCGAGTTCGCCCTGCCCAACATCGTCGTGCTCACCGCGCACGACGGCCGGATCACCCACCTCCGCGACTACGTGAACATCCTGGCCGCCATGGACGTGCTGGGGCGCTCAGGTGGCGTCGTGGAAGACGAGGCCGAGGGTGTGTCGAAGGCCTGAGCGGACGGCCGAGACGCCGTGCCGCACGGGCGAAGCGGACCAGCCGCGTGCGCCCTGCACCGGGCGGTCACGAGTGGTGAACACCAGGCCGTGGCCCTGGGGAATGAGGGTCGAGGTGCCACGCGACTGGGCCCGGGGCCGCTGCTCGACCAGCAGGAACTCGCCGCCGGTGTGGTCCTCGCCCGGCGCGTTGAGGTTGATCACGACCTGGAGCGGGAACACCTTGTCCCCGTAGAGATCACGGTGCAGAGCGTTCCACCCGCCGGGCTCGTAGCGCAGCAGGATCGGGGTCGGCCGGGTCTGCCCGGCGTCGTGACAGATCCGCAGCCACTCGTCCAGGGTGTCGGGCCATTCGGCCTCACGGCCCAGCCGGGCGTGCCAGTCCCGCGCGATGGGCAGCAGCCGCGGATACAGCGCCTGCCGCAGCTCCTGCGCGGCGTCGGGGAACGGCTCGGCGAAGTACCGGTAGTCGCCGTTGTCGCCGAACCGGTGCTGCCGCAGGTTCACCTCGGCCCGGAACCGCTCCGGGGACCGCCACAGCGCGATGATCTTCGCGCACTCGGCCGGGGTGAGCAGCGGCGGCAGCAGCGCGCAGCCGTAGTCGTCGAGCTCGGCCGTCACCGCCGCCCAGTCCGCTGCGGCCACCAGTTTGTCGTACTTCGTCATGCCCTGAGTCTGCCCAGCGGCGACCGGTCCGAGCTGGCGGAAATCGGTCGCCGCGTTCTGTCGTTTTCGGGTCCCGCCGTTCGTCCTACGAGTGGTGAGTACGGTCAGAAAGGGATCAACGATGAACGTGATGGAGCTGTACGGGCGGGCCCAGGACGGGTTCGAGGCGGTGCTGGCCGGCGTCGCCCCCGACCAGTGGGAAACGCCGTCGACCTGCCCCGAGTGGTCGGTGCGGGACGTCGCCGGGCACGTGATCTGGGCGCAGCGGCAGCTGCGGGCGTGGGCGACCGGCGAGGAGTACGCCGAGTACGGGGGCGCCCCCGGTTCGGCGCATCCGGCCGCTGTGCTGGCCGAGGGTGAGCCGCTGTCGTTGTGGCGGGAGGCCCGCGCCGCGGCGTCGGCGACGCTGACCGAGGAAGCACTGGCCAAACCGGTGTCTCTGCCCGGTGTCGGCGAGATTCCGGTGGCGGGAGTGGTGAGGCTGCTGCTCAGCGACACCGTCACGCACACCTGGGACATCGCCCACGCACTGGGCCGGCCGGTCACGCTGGACCCGGCCGCGGTGTCGGCGGCGTTCGAGTGGTCGCGGGCGAACGTGATGCGGCGGCCGGGTTTCTTCGGGCCGGAGCTGACACCGCCCGACGACGCCGACGAGCAGACCAGGATGCTGGCGTTCCTCGGGCGGAAGGCTTAGTCGAGGTCACGCAGCCGACCGGCGAGAAATCGCCGGTCGGCTGGGCTCGCGGCGAGCTCGTGGGCCCGCCGATACGCCTGTGCGGCCTCGTCTTTGCGGCCGAGCCGACGCAGGAGATCCGCTCGGGCGGCATGCCACAGGTGGTAGCGGTCGAGGCCGGTGATCCGGTCGATCAAGGCCAGCCCCTCATCGGGCGTCGTCGCCATGGCCACCGCCACGGCATGGTTCAACGCCACGACCGGGGACGGGGACACCGTCAGCAGTTGGCCGTACAAAGCGGAAATCGCCGCCCAGTCCGTCTCGGGCCGGGTGTGCAGGGCGGCGATCGCGGCCTGCACCTGATACGGACCCGGCCGGCCCAAGGCCAACGCTCGGTCCAACACACCGATGGCCTCGACGATCTCGGCGCCGTCCCACCGGGACCGATCCTGATCCTCAAGCAGCACAACGTCGCCGTCCGGGCCGAACCGCGCGGCGCTGCGGGAATCGTGCAGCAGCATCAACGCCACGAGCCCGAGCGCCTCCGGCTCGTCCGGCATCAACGCCGCGATCAGCTTGCCGAGCCGGATCGCCTCCCGGCGCGGATCTTCCTCGGCCGTGGTGTAGCCCTGGGTGAAGATCAGGTACACCACCGCCAGCACGCCGGACAGCCGCTCGGGCAGCAGGTGATCGGCCGGCACCCGCAGGCTGATGCCGGCGTCGCGGATCTTGCGCTTGGCCCGCACGAGGCGTTGCGCCAGCGTCGGCTCGCCGACCAGGAACATCTGCGCGATCTGGCCGGCCGTCAGCCCGGCCACGGCTTGCAGGGTGAGGGCGACCCGGGCGTCTTCGGCCAGCGCCGGGTGGCAGCACGTGAAGATCAGGCTCAGCCGCTCGTCCCCCACGGCAACCAGCCGCTCCGTGCCCGTGTCCACCGCCTCGGGACGTTCTCCCAGCTGTGCGAGCTTTTCCCGGCCGACCCGGGCCCGCCGCAACCGGTCGATCGCGCTGTTGCGGGCCGTGGTCAGCAGCCACGCCATCGGGTCGTCCGGCGCTGCCGAGCCCCAGGTCGTCAGCGCCGCCGCGCAGGCGTCCTGCAATGCGTCCTCGGCCAGCTCGAAGTCGCCGAGGACGCGGATCAGGGCGGCCAGCATGCGGGCCCGATGCTCGCGGTAGACCCGGTGCAGCAGGTCGGTCATGCCGACGGTCGGTGGTCGAGGCCGGCCACCGGGGCGACCGGTCGCACCTCGATCGAGCCCTGTTCCGCCATCGGGCACAGCGCAGCCAGCTCCAACGCCTCGTCCAGGTCGCGGCAGTCGAACACGTACACGCCGCCGAGGTGCTCGTGCGTCTCGGCGAAGGGCCCGTCGGTGATCAGGGTCTTGCCGTCGCGGACGCTGACCGTCGTCGCCGTGCTCTCGGGCTGCAACGGGTGCCCGTAGACGAACGCGCCGCGCCGGCGGCACTCCTCCGCGAACGCGTTCACCCTGGCCAGGGCCTCCTCGAAGCCCGGATCCCCGGGTTCGGGCCGGTCGCAGTCGTAGATCAGCAGCATGTACTGCACGGGTCCTCCTTCGTCTCCTTGATGACGAACGAGCCGACCGTATCTCGACCGCGCCGCGGAAATTCGGTGGCGGCCTCCCATTAGTACGCCATAGCGTACTAATCATGCCGAAGCTTCTCGTGCTCTCCCTCCTGGCCGGCCTGCTCACTCCCTGCCCGCCGGCCGCGGTGGTCACCACCACCGACGGCCCGGTCCACGGCACCGTCACCTCGGATTACGCTTCCTACCAAGGGATTCCCTACGCCGCGCCGCCGGTCGGCCCGTTACGGTGGCGACCGCCGCAACCGGTCCGGCCGTGGACGCAGCCACTGGACGCCACCGCCCCCGGCAACGCCTGCCCGCAGGCCCCCGGCGAGCCGCGTACAGACGAGAACTGCCTGTTCCTCAACGTCACCGCGCCGCGGGAGGCCCACCGGCTGCCGGTGATGGTGTGGCTGCACGGCGGCACTTTCATCGCCGGCTCGGGGGCCGACACCGACGCCCGCAGCTTCGCCGAGAAGGCGCACGTGATCGTCGTGACGATCAACTACCGGCTCGGGGTGCTGGGCTTCCTCGCCCATCCCGCCCTGGACGCCGAAGCCGGCGACCAGTCCGGCGACTACGGCATCCAGGACCAGCAGGCGGCGCTGAAGTGGGTCAAGGCCAACGCGGCCGCGTTCGGCGGCGATCCCGGCAACGTCACGCTGTTCGGGCAGTCGGCCGGCGGCGCCAGCGTCTGCATGAACCTGGTCTCGCCGGGCGCGGCCGGGCTGTTCCAGCGGGCCATCACCGAGAGCGGCGGCTGCGTCGCGCCGGAGCCGGACAAGACCATCGCCGAGCGCAACGGCGCCGCCCTCGCCGCCCAGCTCGGCTGCACGGACCTGGTTTGCCTGCGTGGCAGGACACCCGCCGAGCTGTTGGCCGCCGCCGCGGCGATTCCGTACAGCCCGACCTACAGCTGGCATCCGGTCTGGGGCGGTTCCGTCATCCCGCTCAAACCGGCCACGGCCATCTACAGTGGACAGTTCAACCGGGTGCCGCTCCTGGTCAGCAGCAACCGTGACGAGGGCACGATCCTGATCGCCTCGCAGTACCCGAACGGCATCACCCCGTCGCAGTACGAGCAGCTGCAGACCCAGATCTTCAAGGCCGACGCCCCTCAGGTCCTCGCCCACTACCCCGCCGGCGACAACCCCACGCTCACCTTCGCCCGCTCGACCACCGACTGGGTGTTCTCCTGCACCTCATTGGCCACGGACCAGTTCGCCTCCGGCCTCATGCCCACCTACGCCGACGAATTCGCCGACGAGAACGCCCCCGGCTGGCCCTCCCCGTTGTTCCCGCTCGGCGCCTACCACGGCTCCGAGCTGCAGTACCTGTTCGGCCACCTGCCGACCGGCTCGCAGCAGGCACTGGCCGACCGCATGATCGGCTACTGGTCGCACTTCGCCTGGACCGGCAATCCCAACGGCCCGGGATTGCCGGCCTGGCCCCGTTTCCAGCCGGGCGACCACGACGTGACCGCATTCGCCCCCGGCCGGCCGCAGCAGGTCGACCTGGTGGCCGAGCACCAGTGCGCCTTCTGGGCCAGCCTGGTCTGACCTCAGCCGCAGGTCAACGTGGGCACAGCCCAGTCGGCGTGGTCGAGGCCGTTGCCGTCGCCGCCGTCGCCGACCTCCAGGTCGAGCACCTGCCCGCCGCTGACCGGGACGTCGATGGTGGCGGCGGCCTGGTTGCCGTGCATGACCGGCGTGGTCGCCAATGTCGTGCCGTCCACACGCACGGCGAAGGTGACCGTGCCGGAGCTGCCGGCCTCGGCGTCGACGCCGACGGAAGCCGTGAAGCGACTGCACTTCCCGGCCAGATAGAACTGCACGTCACTGGCCGCGTTGGTGCCCAGACCCTTCGGGTACTGGACCCCGGCGACGGTGATCGGCTTGCCGTCGCCGGGGTCGGCCTCGCCGTTGCTGGTGTCCCGTTCCACCGGGCCCCAGCCGTTGGTGGCGGCCAGGAACGGCAGGCTGCTCACCGCGACCTGCCCGCTGGGCGGCGGGGCCGGCACGGTGCCGACGATTCGCTCGTCGGTCACGGTCTCGCGGCCGGCCTTGGCCGTCACCTTCAACGCCGTCGGGGCCGCGACCCCGACGGTCACCGGCCACGAGAACGTGTTCCCGTCACGAGTGACCGGCCCGACGGTCCAGCCGGCGGGCGCGGTCAACGCCGCCGACACGTTGTGTTCCCGGGTCTGAACGGTCGCGGTGGCGGTGAACTGCTGTCCGCCGGCGGCGGTGTTGGGGGCCTGCAGGGTCACCGAACTGCGGGGCGCCGGCGGCACGGCGTACTTGCCCGGGTCGTAGCCCGGTGAGTAGTTCTGCCGCACGGTCAGCGGCGAGGCGTGGCTGCCGTAGTTGGTCAGCGACACCTGGCCGAGGCCACCGGTGCTGCCGTCGAGGTTCCACACAGCGATGGCGATCGTGTTGTCCCCGTTGGGGTTGAGCACCCCGTTGGGGATGGGGAAGCTGTGCTGCGGCCCGAGGTAGTTGACGTACTGCCCCATCTGCCAGCCGTTGACGAAGATCAGCGCCCGGTACTGCCGCGACGGGTCGTCGGCGATCGTGACGCCGACGGAGGTGTCCTGCCCGCGCGGGAGATCGAGGCGGACATTGGTGCGGTACCAGGAAACTCCGGGCGTGGTGTCCTTGGCCGGCAGCGTCGTGGTCGGCCAGGACCGGTCCGGGTAGCCGGCCAGCGACACGCCGGTGCGTTCTCCGTAGAGGCCGCCGGTGTTCAGCGGGCCACGGGTCTGGTCCAGGCCGTTCGCGCCCTGGAGCCGCCAGGTGACGGAGGTCAGCGGCGAGCCGGTGATGCGGGCGCCGATGAGCCCGCGGGCGGCCTCGTTCCCGTTGGAGCTGCCGTAGTCCTCGTCGTGGCCCATGTTGACCGTCAGCACGGACAGCTCGTTGTCGCCCTTGCGCAGCGCGTTCGCCGGGAAGGCGAAGGTGTGCTGGGTGGTGGTGGCACTGCCGAGGAAGGTTCCGTTGAGCCACACCGAGGTCGCGCCGGCCGAGCCGCCGCTCTGCGACGACAGGGTGATGCCGGTCTGGGTGCCGTCGCCGGCGAACTTGCCGCGATACCAGGTGTTTCCGGTGTGGAAGCCGTAGTCGTCGGCGAACAGCACGGGCAGCGTGCCGGCGACCGTGGTGCTGTTGCTGGTCATCTTGTCGGCGACGGGCCACCGCGAGTCGTCGAAGCCGGGCTGGCTCTCCGGCGACTCCTGCTGGTGCTTCCAGTTCGTCAACGCCGGCAGGGTGACCGGTTTCGCCACCGGGAGCGTGCCGGTGCGGCTGCCGCTGCTGGTGGTCCGGGTCCGCACGTCGCGACCGTTCCACGTGATCTTGTCGGCGGCGGCGAAGACCTCCACCGAGCCGTCGGTGTCGGTGTCGCCGGTCAGGGCCAGGGTGTGGCCCGCGGTGGCGGCGGTGCGGAGCAGGTGCGTCCCGCGGACCAGCACCGGGCCGGCGGCGGTGTCCTGTCGCCAGAACGTCTCCGCGGTCGCCTTGTCCCCCAGCAGAAGCAGGAGCGGCCTGACACCCGGCTCGCTGACCAGAACCCGCGTCAGTCCGTTGTGGACGTAGTTGAGCCGGAGGTCGCCCCTCGCGGCGTCCCAGGTGCCGGTCGCCGAGCCGCCGAGCACGGTCACGGTGGGCTGCTTGGCATAACGCAGCACTGTCTCGCCCGGCTGGCCGGAATCCCCGTACAGCACGGCGATGTCCCGGTTGCCGATGGTGGCGTTGGTCATGATCTCGGACGTCGAGTACTGCATCCGGGACTGCCCGAGGTCGTAGCCGGCGACCAGGATCTTCGACTGGCGGCCGTTCAGCGTGATGCCGGTGTCCGGCTGCTGCGGCACCGACGGGTAGTAGTCCTTGGTGGCCGCCGACAACAGGTCGACGGCGTCCACCACCACGAAGGCGCCGGAGGCCGCCGGGTTCTTCTGACCCGTGACGACGATCTTCAACGTGTGCGGGCCGTCGGCCAGCCCTCGGACCTCGTAGCCGGTGAGCTGGTTCTGCTTGGTCGCCGCGTACAGGTCGACGGTGCTGACCTTGGCGCCGTCCAGGTAGACGTCGGCGATGCCGTGGTTGCCGTCCTTGGAGGTGATCCAGCGGATCCCACCGCCGGTGAAGGGAATGCTCATGCTGTCGCCGGCCGTGTCGGAGAACGACTCGGTGTGCAGGTAGTCGCCGCCGGTGTAGTTCTGCTCGGGCCCCACGTGGCTCCACGTGCCGGCGTAGGTCGCGGCCGGATCGTCATACGTGTAGCCGGAATGCGCGGCCAGGTCCAGGGCGACGTGCGTGGTGTCGGTGGCCGCCGACGTGGAATCGCTGTGCCGCAAGGTGTGGAACTGGGTGTGCGTGTCGGGGTTGATGCGGGCGGTGTCGCTCAACGCCGCCGAGGTGAGCGGGGCGGAGCCGAGGCCGTCGGTCTTGGTCAGCGGCGCCACCGACTGCGTGAACTCGCCGATCAGCTTGTCCTCGTAGTACTTCGGGTCCAGCTGCCGACTCTCGGTGATCGCCGCCCCGTAGTCGTAGGAGGTGTAGTTCTGCGGGATCGCGCTCCAGCCCCACGACGTGCCGCCGTAGAGCATGTAGAAGCTCTGCGCGGTGGCCCCGGCGGCGATGTTCTGCTTGTAGAACACGTTCGCGAACTGGTCGTTGATCAGCTGCCCGCACTTGGCGTAGCCCGGACCGCCCCACGGGTCGAAGGCCCCGCCCTGGAACTCCGGCGTGTACAACGGCTTCCCGGCCGGGTGGTCGTAGCTGATGTCGGGGACGCCGTTCCAGGCGGTCGGGTTCGAGCAGTCGAAGCCCTGCGGGTAGGAGTCGGGGCCGTCCACGTCCAGCGCGGCCGCACCGGCGTTGAAGGTGCCGTTGTTGTTGCCGGTCAACGGAACCTTGATGCCGTCGGCGCGGGCCTTGTCCTCAAGGTGCTTCATGTAGGCGCGGCCGGCGTCGTTTCCGTTGTAGTACTCGTTCTCCACCTGGTAGGCGATAACGCTGCCGCCGCCGTCGGTGAGCTGGTGGCGCTTGAGGATGCCGTCGATCTGCGACTGCCACTCGTCGGAGTAGGCCAGATAGGTCGGATCGGCCGACCTCGTGTGCCCCGGCGTGGTCGACAGCCAGGTCGGGAAGCCGCCGCCGTCGACCTCGGCGTTGATGTACGGCCCGGGCCGGGCGATCACATACAGGCCGGCCCGCTCGGCCATGTCCAGGACCTTGTCGATGTCCCGCACGCCGCTGTAGTTGTAGACGCCCTGCGCCGAGGACTGGTAGCCCCAGTCGAAGTACAGCGAGGTGGCGTTGAAGCCGGCCGCCTTCATCTTCTGGAAGACGTCCAGCCACAGGTCGGGGCTGGGCAGCCGGTAGTAGTGGAACTCCCCCGACCACAGGTAGGTCCGCTGGCCGTCGATCAGGAACGAGTAACCGTCGTAGCCGATCGTGTGGCTCGCCTTGGCCTGGGGCGGCGGCGCGGCTGTCGCGGCCGGCGTCACCCCGGTCAGGGCCAGGGCGACACAGCCGAGAAGGGCCAGCAGCGATCGGGGTAAGCGCATGTTTCTGCCTCCTGGGAGTGCCACCTGCCCAGAAAGCTAAGGAACCGATCAGAGTCCGTCAAGAATCAACATTTTCACGGTCATGAACACCGCAAGCACTCCGCCCGTCGAACGACGAGGGCGGGCAGCGCCGCGGACGAGGTGTCAGATCAGCCGATATTCCTTGCCACGTAAGGACTCCGGAACACACCGTTCGGGTCCAGCCGTTGTCGAAGATCACGGAACGCCGACAGCATCGGCCACGACTCGGCCGAAGGGCTGGTGTGGAAAAGCTTGCCCCAGTGCGTCCGAACGCCGAAGGGGGCCAGCCGCTCCTCGATCACGGGCAGCAACGCCTCGACTTCGGACTGCCGTTGATACCACGTGAAATGCAGCGCGACGCGGTCACCGCCCTGGGCCGGGCTCAGCCAGTGGTCGTCGGCGGCGATCGCCCGGATCTCGGAGCACAGGACCAGCGGCGCGATGCGGTCGCCCAGCCCGCGCAGGGCCTCGAAGGCCGCGGTGGCATGCTGGTACGGCACGAAGTACTCGGACTGGAGTTCGTTGCCGGCGCTCGGCGTGAAGCCCAGCTTGAAGTGCGGCAGGCGTTCGTGCCACGGGCCGGGCACACCCAGCTGCTCGGTGCAGTTGTCGGCCGGCAGGCCGGCCGCGTGCGCGGGATGCCTCGGACCGTCGGCCGGCCGCGCGCCGAACAGCTCCGTGCGCGCCGGGCCGACGCTCTTCAGCCAGGCCAGGTCGACGGAGTCGTTGGCCCAGTTGGTGAACATGCTGACGCTGTACGCCGAATCCTCGATCTCGTCGAAATGATCGAACAAAGCGTCCCACGGCAGCGCGTCGAACACGTTCTGCCGCACCTCGAAAGCCGGCACCAGATCGAGCGTCATGCGCGTGACGACACCGAGCGCCCCGACGTTCACCACGACGCCATCGAAGTCCTTGTCCCCCTTGGCGAAGCTGAGCAGCTCACCCTCGGCCGTGACCAGGTCCAACGCGGACACTGCCGAGGCCAGGCCCTGGTTGCGACGGCCGGAGCCGTGCGTGCCGGTCGCGACGCTGCCGGCGATCGTGCAGTGCGGCAGCGAAGCGAGGTTGGGCAGCGCGAATCCCTGGGCGTGCAACACAGGCGCGAGTTCGCCGTAGCGGGTCGCGCCGCTCACGGTGACCTTCGCCGCCGCAGTGTCGATCTCGATCGGCGACTCCACGCCGCTGATGTCGATCTGCACGCCGCCGTCGAAGTCGGCGATGTCGTTGAAGCAGTGCCGGGTGCCCAGCGCCTTGATCCGCGGCGCGGCCGCCACCATCTCGCGTACCTCGTCCACGGTGCCCGGGCGGAGGATCTTCTCCGCCGCGTAGGCGAGATTGCCGGCCCAGTTCAGCTCATCCACGCCGTGACGCTAACACCCGCGCTAGTGATGGATCGGGTCGACGGTGGGCAGTTCGGGCGTGATCAACGAACCCAGCAGGGCCAGTGCCTCGGCCGACGACGAGCCGGGCGCGGCGTGGTAGACGACCACGACCAGGTTGTCGGTGCCGGTGACGGCGAGCTTGTCGCGGTGCAACGCCAACTCACCGACCTGCGGGTGGATCAAGCGGGTGGTGGCGCTGCGCCGGCGGCCGATGTCGTGGCGGGCCCAGAGGCGCCGAAAGCGCTCGCTGCGTAGCGAGAGCTCGCCGATGAGCTCGGCCAGGCGCGGGTCCTCGGTGTCGACGCCGATGACGGCCCGGAGCTGGGCCACGACCTCGGCCGTGCCCTGCTCCCAGTCGGGATGGAGCCGCTGGGCCTCGGGGTCGGTGAACAGGGAACGGAGCCGGTTGGTGCCGGGCGCCAGATGCGGGGACAGCGCGACGGCGAGAGAGTTCGCGGCGAGCACGTCCATGTACTTGTTCTGCACGAAAGCCGGCAGCGTGAGGGTCTGCACCAGCTGAAGGATGCTGGCCGGCACCCGCTCGGCCCGTGGACGGGGACGGCGGCGGGACCGGGGGCGCGCGAGCTCACGGAGGTGGGCGGCGGCGTCCTCGTCCAGGTGCAGCACGTCGGCCAGGGAATCGAGGACCTGCGCCGACGGGGTGCGGTCCCGGCCCTGCTCCAGTCGCAGGTAGTAGTCGGCGCTGATGCCGGCGAGCATGGCCACTTCCTCACGGCGCAGCCCGGGCACCCGGCGGATCCCGCCCGCCCGCAGGCCGACGTCCTCGGGTCGCACCAGCTCCCGCCGCGCCCGCAGGAACTCCCCCAGCGCGTTGCCTGTGCTCATATCACCGACGGTAATGCGCCGGGGCCGGCGGTGGGTGGTCCTGCTACTCCCAGGAACTCCTCGACACTCCCGCAGGGCTCGTGCCGACGGCACGCTCGGGGAATGACATGGCTCATCACGGGCATCAACAGCGGCTTCGGCCGACAGCTGACCGAGCAGCTGCTTCAACGGGGCGACCGGGTCGCCGGCACCGTCCGCCGGCCGGGCACGGTGGCTGACCTGGAGGACAAGTACGGCGACCAGCTCCGGGTGGCGCGGCTGGACGTCACGGACACGGCCGCCATCCGGGACACCGTCGACCGGGCGTTCAACGAGCTGGGCCGGATCGACGTGGTGGTGAACAACGCCGGCTACGGCCTGTTCGGCGCGGCCGAGGAGGTCACCGACGAGCAAATCACCCACATCCTGGCCACCAACCTCGTCGGCTCGATCCAGGTCGTCCGGGCCGCGCTGCCGCATCTGCGCGCCCAGGGCGACGGGCGGCTCATCCAGCTCTCCACCTACGGCGGCCAGGCCACCAACCCCGGCGCTTCGCTCTACCACGCCAGCAAGTGGGGCATCGAGGGCTTCATGGAGTCGGTGGCCAAGGAGGTGGCCCCGTTCGGCATCGAGGTCACGATCGTCCAGCCGGGCGGCGCCCGCACCGAGTTCCGCTTCGACAGCCTCCGCACCGCCACGCCCATACCCGCCTACGACCACTCCCCCGCCGCCATGACCCGTGCCGCCGGCGACCGCGACCGCCCCTCCCTCGGCGACCCCGCGAAGATGGCCGCCTGCATCATCGCCAGCGCCGACCGATCACCGGCCCCGAAGCGCCTCGTCCTGGGCAGCGACTCCTACCGCTTCCTGCACGCCGCCCTGACGGAACGTCTCGCCGACGTCGAGGCCCAGCGGCAGACGGCCGGGTTGACCGACTTCGCCGCCGGATGCTGAGCCGGTCAGGTCCGCGACACCGCCGCGTCCGTTCCCCAGCTGACCAGCATGCGCAGGGCCTCGGCCGAAGGTGAGGCCGGCTCGGCATGATAGGTGGACAGGAACTGCTCCTGGTCGCCTGGAAGGGCGAAGGTCTCGTAGTGCAGGGTGATCCCGCCGACGAGCGGATGCGTGAGGTTCATGCCGGCGTAGGTCTTGCGCTTGACGTTGTGGGTCGCCCACATGGTCCGGAACTCGTCGCTGCGCACGGAAAGCTCGCCGATGAGCTCGTTGAGCACGGGGTCTCCCGCGTGCTGGCCGGCGTCCATCCGCAGCTGGCCGACCACATCGGACGCCTTGGCCTCCCAGTCGGCGAACAGGTTGCGGGCCTCCGGGTCGAGGAACACGATCCGGGCCCAGTTCCGGTCCTGCGGCGCGCGGGCGGCCCAGTCGCCGAACAGCGCCGACGCGGAACGGTTCCAGGCCAGCACATCCGTGCGCCGACCCCAGATGTAGGCCGGCACGGAATCCATGGCGCTCAACAACTCCAGCAGCGCGGGCCGCACCTGCTGGCGCTGCGGCGTGGGACGGCGCTTGTGCTGCCCGGGCTTGGCCAGGTGCAGGAGATGGGCGTGCTCGGCGTCGGAAAGCTTGAGGGCGGCGGAGATCGCGTCCAGGACCTCGACCGAGACGTTGCGGCCGTTGCCCTGCTCCAGGCGCGTGTAGTACGCCACGGAGACGCCGGCCAGCTGGGCCAGTTCCTCGCGGCGCAGCCCCGGCACCCGGCGACGGCGGCCGAACTCGGGCAGCCCCACGTCGCCCGGGGTCAGCCGGGCCCTGCGGGTGCGCAGGAACTCGCTCAGCTCAGTGCGTGGGTCCATGGCCCCAGTATCAGGCCGGGCGGCCCGCTCTGCCTGTCCCTGCCGGTGGTAGGCACCCGTTTCGTAGGCGGAGCGGAGATCTGGGCACCCCGACCGAACGGGCGCAGTTTGGTGTCATGACGATCAAACGTGAGCTGTTCATCAATGGCGAGGACGTGCCAGCACTTGATGGTCGTACCACCGAGGACCTCAACCCGTACACGGGCGAGGTGTACGCGGTCGTCGCGGCGGGCGGGCCGGCCGACATCACCCGAGCGGTCGACGCGGCGCACCGCGCCTTCCCGGCCTGGGCGGCGACGTCCCCGGCGGTCAGGCGCCGGATCTTCCTCAGGGCCGCCGACGTCCTGGAGGCCCGGGCCGCCGAGGCGACCGCGCTGATGGCCGAGGAGGTCGGCGAGGTCGCCGTGTTCGCCGGCTTCAACGTCGACCTGGCCGCTGGCATCTTCCGCGAGGCGGCCGCGGCCGTCGGCCAGCCGGTGGGCGAGGTGCTGGCCACCGACACCGAGGGCCAGCTGTCGCTGGCGCTGCGGGAGCCGCTGGGCGTGGTGGCGGCGTTCTCCCCTTGGAACGCCCCGCTCATCCTGGGCGTGCGCTCGTTCGCGGTGCCGATCGCGGTGGGCAACACCGTGGTGCTCAAGCCCAGCGAGGAGGCCCCGATCGCCTGCGGTCTGTTTCTCGCCGACGTGCTGCGGGAGGCCGGACTGCCGGCCGGCGTGCTCAACGTGGTGACGAACGCGCCGTCCGACGCCGCCGACGTGGCGAGCACCCTGATCGCCAACCAGCGGGTGCGCATCGTCAACTTCACCGGGTCGACCAAGGTCGGCCGGATCATCGGCCGGACCGCGGCCGAGCACCTCAAGCCGGCGCTGCTGGAGCTGGGCGGCAAGAACGCCCTGCTGGTGCTGGACGACGCCGACATCGACTACGCCGTGAACGCGGCCACCTTCGGCTCGTTCAACAACGCCGGGCAGATCTGCCTGTCGGTGGACCGGATCCTGGTGCACCGGTCGGTCGCCGAGGAGTTCACGGCGAAGTTCGCGGCCAAGGTGGCCGCGCTGCCGGCCGGTGACCCGTCCGATCCCGCCACGGTGATCGGCCCGCTGGTCAACGCCGGCGCCGCGCGGCGGGTGTCGGAGCTGGTGGCCTCGGCGGTGGCGGCCGGGGCGCGGGTGCTGACCGGCGGCGGCGAGGCCGACGGGGCCCGCTTCCCGGCCACGGTGCTGGCCGATGTCACCCCGGACATGCGGATCTTCGACGAGGAGATCTTCGGGTCGGCGGTCACCGTGATCACCGTGAACGACGACGAGCAGGCCGTGGCCATCGCCAACGACACCCCGTACGGGCTGACCGCCGGCGTGATCACCGAGGACTCCCGCCGCGGCCTGGCCCTGGCCCGCCGGCTGCAGACCGGCATCGTGCACGTCAACGACCAGACCGTGGACGACGAGCCGCAGGTCCCGTTCGGCGGCGTGAAGGACAGCGGCTACGGCAAGTTCGGCGGCCGGTGGGGCGTGGACGCCTTCACCGAGACCCGCTGGGTGACCGTCGCCGGGCAGCAGAAGGTGTTCCCCTACTGAGAAAAAGAGAGCGGCGGCCCACGGGAGGCCGCTCTTTCTCTGTGTTCCACACCAACGTTGGGCGTTACTCTCGCGGCCCATGCCACGGCGGTCCTCGGCGCCACGACGTGCGGGCGTGCCCTCCGCCGGTTTCCCGGCGGAGGACACGGTGACCGCCACTGTTCCTACTCGGCGTCGCCCTCGAACCGAACCCGGCTGGGATCCGGCCCGAACCATTCCTGGGCGCGACGCCCCCACACTTCGGCGGTGGGCTTGAGGCCGGTCCGGTCGTCGAGCGTGCCGGCCTTGACGATGATGATCTCGGGCCGCTCACGCATGACCGTGAAGATCGGGGTCCCGCAGTCGCCGCAGAACATCCGGTCCCGGACCTGTCCGTTCTCGGCGCCGACGGTGTTGTGCACCTTGGGGATGCCGTTGATCCGCACCGAATCCTGGGGCACCAGGACGTTCTCCGAGAAGGCGGAGCCGGTGTGCCGCTGGCAGTCGTCGCAGTGGCACAGCACCTCGATCACGGGCTCGGCGTCGTAGCTGTAGCTGATCGCGCCGCACAGGCAGTGTCCGGTACGCATGGCTCAGGCTCCCTTCGGGAAGGCGTGCTTGCGGCCGCCGATGACCGCGACGGCGGCGGCGACCAGGAGGACCAGCGTGGCCCAGGTGATCGAGCCGGTGCCCAGGTCGTCGATCAGCAGGCCGCCGAGGAAGCCGCCGATCGCGATGGAGCCGGAGAACACCGTGATGGTGATGGACTGGGCCACGTGCGCGGCCTCCCCGGTCGCCTTCATACCGGCCACGATGAACAGGCTGGCGGAGCTGCCGAAGGCCAGGCCCCAGGCCGCCACGGCCACGTAGACCAGCACCGGCACGCCCGACAGCACGGCCAGCACCAGCGCGCTGACGGCGAACACCAGGGTGCTGCCGACGGTGAGCCGGCGCAGGTGGTGGTCGATGTGCGTGCCGACGACCAGCACGCTCAGCACCGACGTGACGCCGAAGGCGAACAGCACCCAGCCGGTCTGGCCGGACATGCCGGCGTAGCCCAGGAAATCGGTGACGTAGGTGTAGAGGATGTTGTGCGCCACCATGTACGCGGTCAGCGCGTACAGCACCGTGCGCAGGCCCGGGATCATCAGGACCTTGGTCAGCCTGAACCGGTCGTCCGTGGGCAGGCCCGGCTTGGTGGGCAGCGTGGCCAGCATCCACAGCATGTTCAGACCGGCCAGCAAAGCCGAGGCGTGGAAGGCGATCTGCCAGCCGCCGACGCTGCCGACCAGCGTGCCCAGCGGGACGCCCAGCGCCAGCGCGATCGGCGTGCCGGCGGAGGCGATGGCGACCGCGCGGCCCTGCAGGTGCGCGGGGGCCAGGCGGGCGGCGTAGCTGCCGAGGTGGGGCCAGACCATCGCGGTGCCGAGGCCGGCGACGAAGCGGATGACCATGGTCAGGGTGTAGTCGGTGGACAGCGCCGTCAGCGCGTTCGTCACGAGGACGACAGCCAGGGCCACCATCAGCACGTTGCGGCGCGGCCAGCGCGCGGTCAGCCGCGACAGCGGGATCGCGCCCAGCGCGGTGGCCAGCGCGTAGATCGTGACGACCTGGCCGGTCAGCGCCGCGTTGGTGTGCAGCGTGGCGCTCATCTCCGGCAGCAGGCCGGCCGGCAGGCACTCGGTGAGGATGGCGATGAAGCCGGCGAAGAACAGCCCGAACAGGGCCTTGCCCGGCAGGCGAGTGGCGGCCCGCCGTGGTGTGCTCAGTGTTTCGGTCACGAAGTGAGCGTGCCTCGGCGGCCAAGGGTTACCCAGACCTCGGTTCAGCGTACGTCCCGGTTTCCTACCACCGGCAGTGGTAGGAACCCGGGCAGCGGCGACACGTCCTGGCCGTTGACGGTGATCTTGTCCCCGGTGAACAGCGTGATCGTCGAGGCGGCCCGGGTGCGGTAGCAGGGCCGCCTGCGCCAGACCGGGGCTTACGCCGCGATCACGGCCGCGGCGAGGCCGGCGGCGAGCGCAGCACGGAATTTACGCGCAGGATCACGAAAGATCGGGACATCGGTGCGCGATAACCTAAACAGAACAACCAGAACAAGTCACCCATGACCACTTCTGACCGATGGTCGCTCGGGCATCGAAAGTCGTCGACGGGGCACCGAATCCCACCCCTCATTCGACAACGGCCGTACCGTCGGAGGCGACGTTCCTTCGCGAAGGGATCTGGGGATGCCGAACGGGTTCTATGGAGTAGCGGTCGCGGATCCGTCGAGGCCGGCGCTGGTCGACTCCGACGGCCAGGTCACGACCTTCGGGGAGCTCCGGGCCCGCGTGAACGGCCTCAGCCATGCGCTGCGGGCCCTCGGGCTCGCCCCCGGTGACGTCGTCGCCGCGATGGTGCACAACTCGTCCGCCTACTACGAGCTGGTGTTGGCCACCGGGCAGCTCGGGCTGTACCTGGTGCCGGTCAACACCCACCTCACGCCGCCCGAGGTCGAGTTCATCGTCACCGACTCCGGGGCCAAGGTCGTCGTCGCGCACGCCGACCTGGCCGCCGACCTCGACCTGGCCGTGCCGCACCGGTTCGCCGTCGACGGCGCCGTGCCGGGCTGGCAGGACTACGCGGCCTTGGACGGCCCTTCCGAGGACCCGTCGGATCTCCTGGAGGGCCGGGTCATGATGTACACCTCCGGCACCACCGGCCGCCCCAAGGGCGTGCAGCGCAGGCTGACCGGCCGGCCGCCCGGCGTGATCGCCCAGGCGATGGCCGACTCCGTGGCCCCGTTCGGTCTCAAGCCCGACGACGGCGTGCACCTCGTCGTCGCGCCCCTGTACCACGCCGCGCCCAGCTACTTCTCCCTTTCGGCGCTGCACCTCGGGCACACCATCGTCTGGCGGCGCAAGTTCGACGCCGAGGCCACGCTGCGGGCCATCGAGCAGCACCGCGTCACCGACAGCCACTTCGTGCCCATTCACTTCGTCCGCCTGCTGCGACTGCCGGCCGAGGTCCGTGACCGCTACGACCTGTCCAGCCTGCGCACCCTGATCCACGCCGGCGCGCCGTGCCCGGTGGAGGTCAAGCAGCACATGATGGACTGGCTCGGCCCCATCGTGTGGGAGTACCTCGGCGCCACCGAGGGCCTGGTCAGCATGATCGACCCGCAGGGCTGGCTGCGCCGCCCCGGCACCGTCGGGCGGCCGCTGCCCGGCCTCACCGTCAAGCTGCTCGACGACGACGGCCACGAGGTGGCGCCCGGCGAGGCCGGCACCATCTACTACGACGCCCCTGGCGACCCGTTCGAGTACCACAACGACCCCGCCAAGACCCGGGCCAACCGCATCGGCGACCTGCACACCGTCGGCGACCTCGGCCGCTTCGACTCCGACGGCTACCTCTACCTGCTGGACCGCCGCACCGACCTCATCCTCACCGGCGGCGTCAATGTCTACCCCGCCGAGGTCGAGCAGCACCTGCTCACCCACCCCGCCGTCGCCGACGCCGCCGTCATCGGCGTGCCCGACGCCGAGTGGGGCCAGAGCGTCATCGCCATCGTCCAGCCCGCCTCGGCCCCTTCCCCCGACCTCGCCCGCCAGCTCCTCGACCACTGCGCCGCCGGCCTGGCCTCCTTCAAACGCCCCCGCCGCATCGAGTTCCGCACCGACTTCCCCCGCACCGCCACCGGCAAGCTGCTGCGCCGGGAGCTGCGGGAGGAGTTCGCCGGCTAGGAGATGACGACGCGTTCAGGCCACGAGGGCGATGAGCGTGGCCAGGGCCGGTGCGCCCTGGCCGATCAGGCCCTTGATCCGCGCCCGGCGGGGGTCGAAGGCGATCAAGGCCACACCCGCCGCGAGCATGGACGCGCCGGCGGCCAGGACGAGGGCGTGGCCCGCGGTGGAGGCGCCCAGGTGCACCGCGATCAGGCCGGCGAGCATCTGCAGGGCCAGCAGAGCGTTGTAGCAGCCCTGGTGGAACGCCCAGGGGCGGACAGTGTCGAGGTCCGCCGGGCGAACCTCGAACATGGCGTGCACCTGCGGGCGGCTGAAGCGGACGCTTTCCATCGTGAAGATCCACAAGTGCGTGACCGCCGCGACGAGCGCGAAGGTCTGAGCGGGGATGTTCACCGGGGCTGAGTCAGCCGCAGCGTCGTGCCCGGGCGCAGTGCGCCGGTCTCGTCCAGCTCGGCGAGCAGGGCGGGCACCCCGACGGTGAGCATCCTGGTCCGGACCGAGCCGAGCAACTTGGCCATGGCGAACCCGCCGACGCCGGTGAACCCGGTGTGGTGGTAGGTGAAGCGAGTTCCCTCGGCCGTGGGCTCCAGCCGGTAGCGGACGTGGCTGGGCGCCTCGCCCGCCGCCCCGACCCAGGTGTAGTGCAGCAGCTCCCGCTCGCTGACCTCCAGCACCTCGCAGTCGACGATCCCCCGCCAGCCGGGCATCGGCTTGGCGACGAACTGGAACCGGTTGCCGACCACGGGCCGGAACCCGACGGCGCGAGCGCCTTTCCCGGTCGAGGTCCAGTACGGGATGAGGTCCGGGTCGGTCATCGCCCGCCAGACCTTCGCGGGCGAGTGCGGGTAGTCGCGAACGATGTGGATCTCGGCCATGGCGGCCTCCCTGACGAGTAGGTTTAGCGGCTAGAAAAATACCGTAGCAGAACTTTTCGTGCGGCTGAAGTAGGATGGCCGCATGGCGACAACGGGAACCAGTCGGCCGGCCGCCGAAGGGTTGCGCGAGCGCAAGAAGCGCGCGATGCGCCAGCAGCTGTCCGACACCGCCGCGCGGATGTTCGTCGAGCACGGCTTCGACGCCGTCCGCGTGACCGACGTCGGCGAGGCGTGCGGGGTGTCCGAGAAGACCGTCTTCAACTACTTCCCGAGCAAGGAGGCGCTGCTGCTGGACCGGCTGGAGGCGACGGCCGAGGCGTTGCGCACGCACCTGTCGAACCCGGCGCTGCCCCCGGTCACCGCGATGTTGGCCGTGCTCGACCACGAACTGCACGGCGTCGTCGCCGGCCTCTCCGCCGACACCGACACCGACACCGACCGCAGGCTGGCGCAGTACCAGAAGTTCGGCGACCTGATCCGGAACACCCCGTCGCTACGGGCATACCGGAGTGACACCGCCGACCGGTTCGTCGACATCGCGGCCGAAGTGCTCGCCGACCGGACCGGACTGCGACCCGACGACCCGGAACCCCAGATCGTCGCGGCCACCCTCCTGGGCCTGTGGCGGGTCCAGTTCCGGGCTCTCCGGATCCACCTGCGACCCGGTCATCCCGTGCCGGCCGCGATCGACGCCGTGACCCAGGAGGTCCGCCGCGCCGCCCGGCTGGTCGAGCAAGGGCTGGCCACGTTCCCGGAGCGCGGAAAACCACGCTGAAGCGCGACCGGCCGGCCGGTTCGACACCGCACCGAGTGCGGGCCACCATCACCGGCGCGAAGGAGCCTCAAGATCCGGGTGTGAGCGCCACCGCGGCTTCGACTTGGGCTCGCACCGCTGCCGCATCCGCCGGAGCTCATCGAGCATCTCGCGCAGCCGGCCTGTGTCCACGGCGGACGAGCAAAAGAGAAGGCAAGGAGATCACACTCCCCGCCACTTTCAACGTATAGCGGAACGGGGGGCTTGCCGCAAGACCCCGGTCGTGCCGCAGAATCGGCGGCCGATCCACAGTGGACGAGGACATGGGGGCAGAACGTGCGTGTGTGGTCGCCGACACGGGGTTCGACCGAAGTGGAGGCGCCGTCGATTCGATCGGCCGGCGCCCAGCAATGGAATGCGACGGCCACGGGGGTATCGCGGTGATCGGGCAGTACATAGTGGAATTTGACGAGGTCGACCAGACGCGGATCGCGGACGTCGGCGGCAAGGGCGCGCACCTGGGCGAGCTGTCACGGATCGACGGCATCCGTGTGCCGGCCGGCTTTTGTGTGACGACCCACGCGTTCGGTCGGATCGTGACGGCCGCGCTGTCGCTCGACGATCGGCTCGATCGGTTGTCGCGCGTGAACCCGGATGACCGGGAGGCGATCCGCGCGCTCAGCGCGCAGATTCGTCGGACCATCGAAGCGATCGCAGTTCCGGACGATCTCGCGGCGGCGATCACCGGCGCGCTCGTCCGGCACGGCGAGCACGCCGCCTACGCCGTCCGATCCAGCGCCACGGCCGAGGATCTGCCGACGGCCTCCTTCGCCGGCCAGCAGGACACGTTTCTGAACATCGTCGGACCGACGGCGGTCCTCCAGCACGTCAGCCGGTGCTGGGCATCCCTGTTCACCGAGCGAGCCGTGACCTACCGGCGCCGCAACGGCATCGACCATCGCGCGGTGCAGATGGCCGTGGTCGTGCAGCGGATGGTCGTCCCGCATGCGGCCGGCATCCTGTTCACGGCCGACCCCGTCACGGGCAACCGCACCGTCGCCACCGTGGACGCCGGCTTCGGCCTCGGCGAGGCCCTGGTCTCCGGCCGGGTCAATCCGGACGTGTACAAGGTGCGCCACGGCGACATCGTCGCCAGGACGATCGCCGCCAAACAGCGGGCCGTGCACGCCCTGCCGACCGGTGGCACGCAGGAGGTGCCGATCGACCCGCGGCGACAGGAGCAGCCCGCGCTGACGGATGCGCAGGTCGTGCGGCTCGTGCAGCTCGGGCGGCGGATCGAGGCGCACTTCGCCCGCCCGCAGGACATCGAATGGTGCCTGGCCGATGACGGCTTCCAGTTCGTTCAGAGCCGGCCGATCACCACGCTGTTCCCCATTCCCGAGGCCGGCGACCAGGAGAATCACGTCTACGTGTCGGTCGGTCACGGGCAGATGATGACCGACCCGATCAAGCCACTGGGGCTGTCGGTGTGGCAGCTGACGGCGATGGCGCCGATGCACACGGCCGGCGGGCGGCTGTTCGTCGACGTCACCCGGCGCCTGGCCTCGCCCGCGAGCCGCGCCGGCCTCCTGGACGTCATGGGCAAAGACGATCCCCTGATGAGGGACGCTCTGCAAACGATCCTCGACCGCGAGGACTTCGTCCCGACGCTGCCGGACGCGAGTCCCGGCGGCCGGGCGGCCGGCGGCCCGTCCGCCCCGATCACGACCGATCCGACCGTCGTCGCCGAGCTCGTCGAACGCAGCCAGGAGTCGATCAGCGCCCTGGAGCGCGACATCCGGACGAAGACCGGACCGGCGCTGTTCGATTTCCTGCTGGACGCCTTCGCCGAGCACAAGCGCGTCCTCAGTGACCCGCTGAGCCTTCAAGCGATCATGGCCGGGATGGAGGCCACCTGGTGGCTCAACGACAAGCTGGCGGAGTGGCTGGGCGAGAAGAACGCGGCTGACCCGCTCACGCTGTCCGCCCCCGGCAACGTCACCTCGGAGATGGGACTGGCGCTGCTCGACGTCGCGGACGTGATCCGCCCCCACTCGGAGGTGGTGGCGTATCTGCAGGGCGTCGAGGACGAGGACTTCCTGGACGCGCTGGCGAAGCTCGCGGGCGGGACAGAAGCGCGTGCGGCCATCGATGCCTACCTCGACCGGTACGGCATGCGCTGCGTCGGCGAGATCGACATCACCAGGCCACGCTGGCGCGAGCGCCCCAGCACGCTCGTGCCGGTCATCCTCGACAACGTCAGGAACTTCCCGCCGGGCGCCGCCGAGCGGCGCTTCGAGGAAGGGCGACAGAAGGCGCAGGAGAAGGAGCAGGACGTGCTGTCCCGCCTGCGTGCGCTGCCGGACGGGTCCCGAAAAGCCGACGAGGCCAAGCAGATGATCGACCGGCTCAGGACCTTCATCGGGTACCGGGAGTATCCGAAGTACGACATCATCAGCCGCTACTTCGTCTACAAGCAGGCCCTGCTGGCCGAGGCCGAGCGCCTCGTGCGGGCAGCGGTGCTCGCCGAGAAGGAAGACATCTTCTACCTCACGTTCCAGGAACTGCGCGACGTCGTGCGCTCGAAGCAGGTGGATGACCGACTCGTCCAGCAGCGCAAGGACGCGTTCCGTTCGTACCACGCGCTCACGCCGCCGCGGGTGCTCACCTCCGACGGCGAGGCCGTCTCCGGGGCGTACCGGCGCGATGACGTGCCCGCGGGCGCCCTGACCGGCCTGCCGGTTTCGGCCGGGACCGTCGAGGGAAGGGCCCGGGTCATCCTGGACATGGCGCAGGCCGATCTGGAAGCGGGCGACATCCTGGTCACCGCCTTCACCGATCCCAGTTGGTCGCCGCTGTTCGCCGGAATCGCGGGCCTGGTGACGGAGGTGGGTGGCCTGATGACCCATGGCGCGGTCATCGCCCGGGAGTACGGCCTGCCGGCCGTGGTGGGCGTGCAGCAGGCGACCCGGCTGATCCGGGACGGGCAGCGGATCCGCGTGCACGGAACCGACGGATACGTCGAGATCCTGCCCTGAGAAATCCCTGCGGAAAGTGATCGAGATTTCACCGGCGGCGGCCTCGATGCCGCCGTCGGTGGGGTCCGTCCGGGCAGGTGCCGCCGGCGCGGATAGGGCGTACAGCTGCCCGCGTCGGCGCGGGCCCACCCGACGTTGCGCCGGCTACACCCCACGATCTGGTGAGGTGAAATCGCAATGGACCCGAACGTGTGACACCCGGCGAGGGGTGCCGCTCGGCCCTGCGGGTATGCGAGTCAGATGTGGACGGCTCTGGCATTTCCGCTGGTGATGATGTTCGTCGCGCTGGGTCTCGCCCGGGTGGAAAGGTGGGCTGTGGTTCCCCGGCTGCGCCGGCAGCGCCGATCGACCGCGTGGGCGGCCCGTCGACTGCGTCAGCGCCCCCGTGCTGCCTGGCCGAGGTGACCTCTTCGTATTCGCAGGCGTACGAAGAAGATCGTGCTCGGGCGCGGGAGGGGCTGTAGGAGTCGAGCGGCGGCAGCGCCCTGGCCAGGCGACCGTTCGTATTCGACCGTGATCCCCGACCGAGTCCGGCCAGGCCCGGTTGACCACGCAATCAGAGCCAGCCCCGACAACAGCTGTTGTCACCGGTCACCGCACTCGCCGGCGTTGTCAGACGTCAACGGCAACCCCGAGCGCCCGGTCAAGGGCGGCGACGCAGTGCAGGGCAGTAGTGGCGAACACCGGCACGTCCAGGTCCGAGGGGCGAACACTCAGCTCCAGCTCCGTGCACCCCAGCACAATCCCCTCGGCCCCACCGGCAACCTGCGATCGGCAGATGTCCAGCAGCCGGTCACGGGAAGCGGCCTCGACCCGACCGACGCAGAGCTCGTCGAAGATGATCTGCTGAATGACCGCCTGCTCCGCCGCGCCCGGCACGTCGGCGGTGACGCCGCGGAGGGCAAGGCGGTCACGGTAGAAGGACTGCTCCATGGTGTACCGGGTCCCCAGCAGGCCGACCCGGCTGACGCCGGCGGACAGCGCGGCGGAGGCGGTGACGTCGCAGATGTGCAGCACCGGAACGGAAACGGCGGCCGCCACCTCGTCATAGAGCTTGTGCATCGTGTTGGTGGCCAGCAGCACGAACGAAGCGCCGCCGGCCTCCAGGGCTTGGGCCTCGGAGATGAGCACGGCGGAGATACGGGACCACTCCCCCGCCGCCATCATCTCGGCGACGGGCGCGAAGTCGACGGTGGCGACACGGAGCCGGGCGGAATGCAGACCACCGAGCCGGGCCCGGACGCCCTCGTTGAGCAGCCGCAGGTACTCGGCGGTGGACTCCCAGCTCAGGCCGCCGATGATCCCGATCAGTTCCATGCACCCCAGAATGCCCGGACGAGACATGTAAGCAAAAGAACGAATTCATGACACCCCTGGCAGCATCGGTTACCTGTTGGATCCCAGGAGCCTGGTGGTGCTCCACCTCGTCGACCGCACGGGCTCGATGTCGGCGGCGGCCCGCGAACTGGGCTGGACGCACCCGGCGATCAGCCGGCACATCAAGCGGCTGGAACGCGCGGCCGGCTGCCGCTCGTTCTGCGCACCGCCGGGGCGCGCCTGGCCGCCAAGCCGCACTGGTCGGTCCGGCACCTGCTGGACAAGGTGGCCGACGAGGCGCACCGCCTGGACGAGCTCAGCGGCGTGGAGCAGGACCTGCGCGCCGGTTTTGCCGCTAGCTGCCGGGAATTATCTGAGCCGGAGTCGGCTTTGTTCCGCCGGCTGGGCCATGCTCCGCGATCCCAGCACTCTGTTCGACGTGCCGGCCGACACCGTGCCTGGTGTTCGTGGGGCCTACTGATCGAATGTGACGGGCAGTGCCCGCACACCCCGGATCAGCTGACCGGTGCGCCACTCGATCTGGGCGGCGGGCACCGCGAGGCGCAGGCTTGGCCGCCTTCGGATGAGGGTGGCCAACACGACGCGCAGCTCCAGCCTCGCCAGCGGCGCCCCGAGGCAGTGGTGCACCCCGAAACCGAAGCCCAGGTGGCGGTTCGTGCTGCGGCCGAAATCAAGCTCTTCGGCGTGGGCGAACGCCGTCTCGTCGAAGTTGGCCGAGTCCAGCTGGACGACCAGGGCGTCGCCGGCGCGGATCAGCTGCCCGCCGATCTCCAGGTCCTCCTTCGCGATGCGGGGCAGGTCGGCGACGGCGGCCAGCGGCGTGACCCGCAGCAGCTCCTCGACCGCCGCCGGGACCAACTCGGGCCGCTGGACGAGCTCCTGCCACCGATTCCGCGTCAGGAGCTGGAAGACGAAGCTGCCGATCTGGTTAGCGGTGGTCTCGTGGCCGCCGGTCAGCAGGGCGATGCCGAGCATGAGCAGCTCGCGGTCGGAGAGCCGGTCCCCCTCGTCGCGGGCCGCTACCAGCGCCGTCAGCAGGTCGTCGGCCGGCTGCTCACGACGTTCGACAATGAGTGTTGTCAGCAGCCCGGCCAGCTCGTCCCGGGCCGCGATGATGTCGCCACGGGTGACACCGTCGACCGCCACGATGGTCTCCGTGCAGCGGCGCACCAGTTCACGCTCACCGAGCGGCACCCCGAGCAGCTCGCAGATCACCTGGACCGGCAGCTCCCACGCCACCGTCGCGGCCAGATCGCCCGGCGAGGTCAGCCGGTCGACCAGCCCGTCCACGATCTCCTGCACCCGTGGCTGCAACAACTCCACCCGCCGGGCGGTGAAGGCCTTCGCCACCAGGGTGCGGATCCGGCCGTGCTCCGGCGGGTCCATGCACAGCAGGTTGCCCGCCGGCTCGTAGCCCGGCCGGGACCTCGGCACGTCGGCCCCGGCCGCCGCGGCGCGGGAGAAGCGTGGATCGGACAACACCAGTTTCGCCTGCTCGTACCGGGTGATCAGCCACGCGTCTCCCCCGTACGGCATCGTCACCCGCTGCGGCGCGTCCGCCCGCCGCAGTTCGGCCAGGCGCGGATGCGGCTCCAGCGCGACGGCCCGGCCAAAGGGATACGGCTGCGACATCGGCGACCCCCAGTCAGTCACCTCTCACTCAAGCACGCGGTCCAGCCGCAGGGGAAGGGTGCGCTGCCGGATGCCGGTGGCGTGCCAGACGGCGTTGGCGACGGCGGCGGCCGTGCCGACGTTGCCGATCTCGCCGGCCCCCTTGACGCCGAGCGGGATGCCGGGCTCGTGGTCGTCGACGAAGTCGGCCTCGATGTCGGGAATGTCGGCATGGGCGGCGATGTGGTAGCCGGCGAAGTCGGCGTTGACCGGCCGCCCGGTGCGGCGGTCGCGAACGGCTTCCTCGTGCAGGGCCATGGAAAGGCCGCCGATCATGCCGCCGACGACCTGGCTGCGGGCCAGCAGCGGATTGACGACGCGGCCGACGGCGAACATGCCCAGCAGCCGGCGGACCCGGACCTCACCGGTCGCGGGATCGACGGTGGCCTCGGCGAAGACGGCGCTGTAGGAGTGACGTTCTCGCGTGGCCAGGAGTTCGAGCAGCTGGGCGGTGTCGGCGGTCGCGGTGAACGGAAGTTCGCCGGTGTGGCCGCGGAGTTGAGCGGCGGCCTCGGTGATCGCCCACGTCCAGGACGTCGTGCCGCGGGAGCCGCCGGCGCTCCAGGCCGGGCCGAGGGTGCTGTCGGCGATGTGGATCCGGACCTTGTCCACGTCGACGCCGAGCGCCTCGGCGGCGACCGCCGTGAGGGCGGTGCGGGCACCGGTGCCGATGTCGGAGGCGCCGATGACCACGGAGAACGTGCCGTCGACCTCGGCGGTGATCGACGCCGTGGACGGGAACGCCCCGGCGCTGAACGACGTCGCCGCAACGCCCGTGCCCACCAGGAGGCGGCCTTCGCGGCGCAGCCGGGGACGATGATCGCGGGCGGCCCAGCCGAACCGGCGTGCGCCTTCTTCCAGGCACGCCACGAGATTCCGGCTGCTGAACGGCAGTCCGGACACCGGGCCGACACTCGGCTCATTGCGCAGCCGCAGTCGCACGGGGTCCATGCCCAGGCGCTCGGCCAGCTCGTCCATGGCCGATTCGAGCGCGAACGATCCCGGCGTGGCGCCCGGTCCACGCATGGAGAACGGTGGCACGGTGTCCAGCGGCACCGCGGTGATCTTGGTGTGGATCGCCGTCGCGGCGTAGAGGGTCTTGGTCAGTTCGGGGAAGCCCTCGACGTAGTCGGCCAGCGGTGACAGGGAGAACGTCGCCTCGTGTTGCATCGCCCGCAGCCGGCCGTCCGCATCGGCGCCGAGGCGCATGCGCTGCACGGTCGGCGGCCGCATCCCGGTGGCGAGGAAGACCTGTTGCCGCGTCAAGGAGATGCGGACCGGGCGGCCGAACTTCGTGGTCGCCATCACGGCCAGGATGAGCTGCGGCCCGCACATTCCCTTGGCCCCGAAGCCACCGCCGACATGCTCGGCCCGGATCCTGATCCGCGCCAGGTCGAGCCCGAACAGGGCGGAAAGCACGGTGGCGATGGAGAACGGGCCCTGGTTGGTGTCGATGGCTTCGAGGCGGTCGCCGTCCCACCATGCCGTGGCCGAATGCGGCTCCATGGCCGCGCAGTTCTCTTCCGGCGTGCTGTACGCCTCGTCGACCACCGCCGCCGACGCCGCCAGCTCCGCTGCCAGGTCTCCGATGGCCAGATCGGGGCCGTACAAGGGAGTCGCTGGTCGTGCGGCCGGATTGTCCTCGGAGAACAGGGTGTTGTGCGGTTCCTCGACGTAGCTGACCGGCAGCGCGTCGGCGACGGCTCGGGCCTGTTCAAGGGTTTCGGCCACCACCAGCGCGATCGGGCGACCGGCGTGCGGCACGGTGTCGTCCTGGAGCAGCTGCAGGGCGTCGTCGGGGCCGAAGTACGACCCGACACCGGGGGTCAGACGGGGCGCGGTCCGGTGGTCGATCACGCCGAGGACACCCGGCATGCCCTGCACGGCAGCGATGTCGATGTCGGCGACCCGGCCCCGACTGATGGTGGACGTGACGATGTAGCCGAAGGCCAGGTTCTTGACCGGCTCGTCCGCCGCGTAGCGCACGCCGCCGGTGACCTTGCCCGGCCCTTCGATCCTGGGTCGCGAGACGCCGAGACTCACTGCCGCTCCCCCAGTTCGGTCAGGACGGCCTCGATCAGGTTGACCGCCAGCGTGACCTTGTACCCGTTGTCCCGCAATGGCTTCGCCGCCTCCATCTCTCGTTCGGCGGCGAGCCGCACCCGGCCGAGCGGGCCGCCTCGAAGCAGCTCTTCGGCGGAGTACGCGCGCCAGGGCCGGGAAGCCACGCCGCCGAGGGCGATCCGCACGTCGTGGACGATCCCGTCGCGAAGGTCCAGCCCGGCCGCCACCGACACCGTGGCGAAGGCGTAGGAGGCGCGTTCACGGACCTTGCGGTACCGGGAAAGCGTCATCCCTTGCGGCGGCAGGGAAACCGCGGTGATCAGGGCGCCTGGGGGCAACGTCGTCTCGCGGTGCGGGGCGTCGCTGACCGGCAGGTAGAATTGGGACAACGGGACTTCGGCCGGCCCGTCCGGGGTCTCGTAGTGCACGACGGCGTCGAACGCCGCCAGCGCCACCGCCATGTCCGACGGATTCGTCGCCACGCAGTGCTCGGACCAGTCGAGAACGGCGTCGTTGTGGTGTTCCCCCGCGACGGCCGGACATCCGCTGCCCGGTAGGCGTTTGTTGCACGGCTGCGACGGATCGGCGAAGTAGGCGCACCTGGTGCGTTGCAATAGGTTCCCACCCACGGTGGCCATGTTCCTGAGCTGGCCCGACGCCCCGGCCAGGATCGCCTGGCTCAGCGCCGGAAAGCGCCGCCGCACGGTCGGGTCGGCGGCGACGTCGCTGTTGGTTGTGGTCGCCCCGATCACCACGGAGCCGTCGGCCTCCGCACGCACGCCGGCCAGCGGCAGAAACCGCACGTCCACCAACCGCGACGGTGTTTCCACGCCCTGCTTCATCAGGTCCACGAGATTCGTGCCGCCGCCCAGGAACTTCGTGCCCTCGCCCTGAAGGCTCAGTGCCTCGTCGACCCGGGTTGCCCGGTGGTAGGCGAACTCCTTCACTGCGCCAGCACCGCCCGCACGATCGCCGGGTATGCCCCGCAGCGGCAGAGGTTCCCGCTCATGCGTTCCCGCACTTCGGCCGCCGTCAGCTCACTGTGCCGATCCGGCGACACGTCTTCCGTCACCGCGCTCGGCCAGCCCGCCGCGTGTTCGGCCAACACCGCCACCGCCGAGCAGATCTGGCCCGGCGTGCAGAACCCGCACTGGTAGCCGTCGAGCTCGACGAACGCCCGTTGGATCGGCGCGAGCTCGCCATCAGCGGCAATGCCTTCCACGGTGGTGATCTCCGCCCCGGACACCGCGACCGCCAGCGTCAGGCAGGACAGCACCCGCCGGCCGTCCAGCAGCACCGTGCACGCCCCGCACTGCCCGTGGTCGCACCCCTTCTTCGGGCCCGTGTGCCCGGTGTCCTCGCGCAGGGCGTCCAGCAGCGTGCGCCGGTTGTCGACCACGACGTCATGAACCGTCTTGTTGACCCGAAGGGAGATCTCCACAACCACAGAAAACCATTGCCGGACGGGATTTCCTTGACCAGATCGACCCGGTTCTTGCCTGATCCCGCCCGGCCCGGCGAGTCAGCGACGGGTGGCGGCGATGTGCCAGATGGGCAGCAGGGAGCGGCCCTGGCCGTCGTCGACGGCGAGCTCCATGGACGCGTCGGGCACCAGGTCCCTGAGGCCCGCCGGGTCCATGTTGGTGGTGTAGCGGCGAACTTCCATGTGGTCGATGGACCAGTGGACCTCGATGTCCCGGCGGAGGCTGGCCTCGTCGAGGTTGCCGGGCATGGGGAAGGCGCCGGCGACGAAGTCGGGGAAGCACAGGACGTGCAGGCGGGCGCCGGGGGCGGCGACGCGGTGGGCGGCCGCGAGATAGGCCTGCCGGTCGGTGTCGGAGAGGCAGTGCATCATGGCGCTGTCGAGCACTGTGTTGTAACCAGCGGAAATGCCATCGAGGACGGTGGCGTCGCCGACGCGGAAGTCGACGTCGACGCCACGGGCGGAAGCCTTGGCCCGAGCCTGTTCGATGGCCGACGCGGCGATGTCGACGGCAGTGACCTCAAATCCCCTGGCGGCCAGCAGGAGGGCGTTGTCGCCGACCCAGCAGCCGAGATCCAGCACCGGCCCGCGGAACTCGTCCTTGTCGGCGAGCTCGATGATCAGCGGCTGCGGCTCGTCGAGCTGCCACGGGGCGGCCTCGAGCCGGGGGCCGTCCGCGCCCAGATTGGCGCCCCCGCCCCCGTGCAGCGCGTCGAAGTCCATCAAACCGTGGTCGGTCATCGATCCTCCAGCCGATCGGGCGGGCAAGGCACCGCAAGACGGTAGTCACTTCCGCCCGAGAGCGCCGACCGGTCGGCGTGAACTGCCCTGTGCGGCAACGAAAGGAGCCCACCGGTGCCACTCGACGACTCCGGTCGATCAGACAATTGCGACGAACTATGCGTCCACAGTGGACGCGACGGGACAGAGCCGCGGCAGCTGGCGGGGCGGAGGCGGGCTGGTCAGGGCCCGTGTGATCCCCGCGCGGCAACAGCGAATGCCGGCACGTACGTCATCGACTGGGCGTCCTTCGCAGCCACGGCAACGGTCAACGCCGCGATCACCGTGCCGTGGCATGACCACACCGGCACGCCGACGCCCATCGCACCAAGGGTGACGTACTCCTTGCGGACGACGTACCCATGCTCCCTCACGCCGCCAGCAGCCTTCGCACCATGTCGGGCTCGGTCGGGGTGTACGGCGTGTAGGCCCGCAGCGGCGCGGCGAGGAAGGCGTCGCGGATCTTCTGTTCGGCGTGGGCCAACAGGATCAGCCCGCCGGTGGTGGCGTGCAACGGCAGCCGCCCGCCGAGGCGGTGATAGGTCGTGATCGCGTCCCGGGCCGACAGCTTCTCGATCACCACCGACTCGCGCCCCTCCACCACGCTCAACACGACGTGATGGCCGACGGGTCGACCATGAACGGCAGCGCGGCGACCCGCAGCCCCGACGCCCGCGGCGACAGCGCGGCGAGCTCCCACAGCCGCACGCCCAGCCGCACCTCGCGGTTCTCGGCCCGCTCCAACAGCCCCGTCTCGACCAGATCGCCGACCAGCCGGTACACCGTCGGCGCCGGCAGGCCGGACCGCCGGGTCAGCCCGGCGACGGTCAGCGACGATGGTCCTGGTCGAATGACTCCAGCACGATGATCAGCCGTGACAACACCGATTGTCCGCCCGATCGACGAGCCACCGGCTCAAGCGCCCGTTCGGTTGAGCACGGCGTCCAGGATCTGCTCGATTTCCGCCGCACCGGGCGAGTCTCCGGTCAGCAGGAACGCCTGCATGATCAGCGCGGGCCCGGTCTGCACCGCCATCGCCGACAGCGTGCCGGGCCCGATCTCGCCGGTCTGCTCGGCGTGTTCGAGGATGGACTCGATCACCGCGAAGCGGGGCCGGACGATCGCGTCCACAAAGCACTCGCGCAGCACGGGATCGGCCAGCATGCCGGCGATCACCGGCAGGGCCGGGAATCCCGTGTCACCGCTGAACACCTGGCACAGCACGGTGTACACGGCCCGCAGGTTCTCCCGGGCCGGAATCCCCGGGTCGAAGCCGGGCAGCGTCGGCAGGCTGTAGACCAGGGCGTCGAGCACCAGCGCCTGCTTGGTCGACCACCGTCGGTACACGGCCGCCTTGCCGGTGTGGGCCCGGGCGGCGACGCCCTCCATGGTCAGCCGGCCATAGCCTGCCTCGGCCAGTTCGGCCAGTGTCGCCTCGTGGAGGGCGCTTTCCAGCTCGGCCCCGCGGCGGCGGCGGGCGATGTCGGCGGTGCTCACCACCCGATAGTAGACGTTGACGTTCCCAATACGCAGCACTACGCTCCGTCATAGTGAACGTTTCCGTCTACTACCGCCTGGGGTGACCATCGGTGACCGATGACAAGTTGATGGACTTCGACGCCCTCTACCAGGGCAAGAGCGTGGCCGTCGGAGATGGCGGCGAGCAGTTGGACAATATTCCGTGGCGACTGGACGGCCCGCAGCCGGTGGTGGTCGAAGTGGCCGACAACGGCGAGTTCACCGGCCCTGTGCTGGAGAGCGGCTGCGGCCTCGGCGACAACGCGCTGTTCCTGGCCGAGCGGGGCTACGAGGTCACCGCCTTCGACGCCGCGCCGACGGCGATCGAGCAGGACAAGGCCAAGGCTGCGCAACGTGGGCTGAAGGTCGACTTCGTGGTCGCGGACGCCACCAAGCTGGACGGCATCGCGAGCGGTTTCAACACGGCACTCGACTCGGCGATGATGCACTGTCTCTCCGACGAGCAGCGGCGCGACTACCTGGCGGCGCTGCACGCCGTCTGCACTCCCGGCGCCCTGCTGCACATCCTGTGCTTCCCCGACACCATCCGGGCCCTGTTCCCGCTGCCGGGCCACACCGACGAGGCCAGCCTGCGCCGGGACCTCGACCAGCACTGGCGTGTCGACCGGATGGAGATGCGGGGCTACGCCACCAGCTTCACCCGCGAGCAGTGGGCGGCGACGATGCCGCCGTCCGTGGCCGCGCTGCCCGCCGAGGGCGTCGACGACCGGGGCCGCGTGCTGATCCCGATCTGGCAGATCCGCGCGATCCGCGCCTGAAAGTCGCTGTGGCGGCGGCGTTCGCCGCCACCACAGCCCATTTCACGACGTGCCACACATGGCGTGTTCCACCAGGTCATTGGCCATGTCGTGGGTCAGCGGCGGGACGCCCGGCCTGGCCACCGGCGAGTCGGTGTTGATGGTGATCACGGCGCTGCGCCTGCCGTCGGCGCTGACGGCGTCCCGGGTCTTGAAGCCGGGGATATCGCCGCCGTGCGACCAGTAGCCGCCGCAGGACGTCGGTATCCACATCAAACCCAGGCCGTATCGCGGGCCCGGCCAGGACCGGTCGAACTCGTGCGCGGCACGGTCGTCTGCATCTGCCTGAGCTGCGCCGGTTTGAGTAGCTCGCCGGTGACCAGGGCCCGCAGGAACGTGTTGACGTCAGCAGTGTCGCTGACGATCGCGCCGTCGGCGCCGGCCCATGACGGGTTGGCCACGGTGACGTCCATGTCCGCGCCGTCCCGGGTGAACCGCTGGCATGCCACGGCATGCGGGTCGGGCAGGTGGGGATCGGCATACGGCGCGGTGGTGTGGCTCAGACCCAGCGGCGCGTGACTGCCAGCCGTGGGAGGGTCATCTCGTGCCCCTGGTCAGTGCGTGGGCGGCAGCGATGAGCATGTCCGGGCCACCGAAGCCGCCCGCCTTCGTGATCACGGGATGACCGGGGCCGATCAGTGTGCCGACCATGATCCCCGACGCCACCGTGCCGGCCGCGCGAATCCCGGTGCTGCGCAGGGCCATTGCCAGCTCCCTTGCCGTATCGCCACCGCTGAGCACGAACCCTGTGCCGGGCACCGCTTTCGCGCAGTGAACGCCAATGGCCGCGAGTGTTCGGAGATGCCGTTCCGTCGTCGGGACCTCCGGCGTCGCCACCGCCACCGTCGTCAACGTCTTCAACGCTTCGACCACCTGTTGCGGTTCCGGCGCCGTCAGCACCGGCACTCCGCCGTTGGCCAGCTCGGCCAGTTGTTCTCGGGTGGTCGGATGCAGGCTTCCCACCAGCACCAACACTTTCCTCGCTGTCGGCAGCTCCCTTCGGGCCGATCCCTTGGGGTGCAGCGCCTCCCACATTCCCGGGCTGCCGCACAGCACGATCTCCTTCAGGTGGCCTTCGACCGCCTTGGCGACCAGAGCCAGGTCGTCCTCCGTGGTGGCGTCCACCACCACCGCCCCGCGCCCCTCCAGTGCCTCCGTTACCCCGTCCGGCGTGACCAGCGTCGTCGGAATTCCCTTTTGCGCCAGCGGTTCCAGCACCGACGAGGCCGTCACCGGCCGTACCGGGTCATTACCCGCCGGCCCTCGGTGCACCGGAACTCCGTCGGCCCACTGATGCCCATTCACCGTTTTTCGGTCGTAGGCCGGGCACGCCGGCGCCACCACCGCCAGCCTCCTTCCCGCCGCCTCCATCACCGCCGCCAGCTCCGCCGCCCAGTTGCCCCTGAGCGAGCTGTCCATCGTCTTGTAGACGCCCAGGCCAGGTTCTCCCAGCCACTTCATCGCCCGCTCATGCCTCGCCGCCGCCTCCCCTTCCGGCAACCTCCGACTGTCTAGATCCAGGCACAGCCAGCCGTCCCCTGCGTCCAGCCCCGTCGACGTCTCACGCCCCACATCCAGCAGAACCGATGCCCGGCGGCCGGTGTCCGCCAAGTGGCCCGCCGCCTCGGCTGCACTGGTCAGGTCGTCGGCCAGCACGACGAACCGTGTGCTCTCCACGCCGTCCAGTGTCGTCCGAGCGGATCAGAGTGGGATAGAGCCACTCGCTCGGCAGCTGCCACGACCACTCACTCGGAGGCTGGCATGGATCGGCGAACTCCGGGCAGTGACCAGGCTCGGCGAGGGCAGGTCAGGGCCGAACAAGGGCTCATCTCCATCGCAGCTGCCGGCATGACGCTTCCCCTCCCTCCGACCGGCAAGCGCACCGACGCCCTGATCGAGCTGCTGGCGAGGGCGATGGCGGAGGGGCGTCTGGGGCCGGGGACCAGGCTGCCGTCCTCGCGGGCGCTGGCGGAGGCGGCGGGGTGTCGAGGAACGTGGTGCTCGGGGCGTACAGCGTGCTGGCCGAGAGGGGGCTGGTCGGCGGCAGGCATGGGAGCGGGGGCTACGTGCGTTGGGAGCAGAGGGCGGGGCGAGCGAGACCGGTGCCTGAGGCGGCGCCGTGGCTGATCACGCCACGGCCATCGACAACGGATGTTGTCGCGGGCCTGGACCTGCGGCTGAAGGCGAGGCCCGCGGCGATGCTGCCGGCGGCGGCGCGGCGGAGGGCATGCCAGGCGGCGGCGAAGAGGCGACTGCCGAGTGGGTACGGCGACTCGGCGGGCGACCGGAGGCTGAGGGCGGCGTTGACGGACTTCCTCGCGGTCAGTCGAGGCCTGCCGGCGGCGACAATAGATGTTGTCGTGACCGGCGTCGCAGCGGAGGCCCTCGGGCTGCTGTTGAGGACAGTGGTCCGGCCCGGTGACCGGGTTGCGGTGGAGGAGCCGGGATATCCGGCCTTCAACCGAATGGTTCGCGACCGGGACGCCACGGTTGTGCCCATCCCCGTCGACAACGACGGCATCTCGGTCTCCGCACTGGAAGCAGTCAATCCGAGGCTGGTCCTCGTGACCGCGGCCTGTCAGTTCCCCACCACGGCCACGCTGACCCCCGGCCGTCGACAATATCTGTTGTCCTGGGCACGGCAACCGGGGCGTCCTGGTCGTCGAGGACGACCACGCCGGCGAGTTCACCGATCACCGTCCACTTGCGACACTGGACGAGCACGGAGTCGTCGCCTACGTGAGGAACCCTGTCCCGGCTGCTGGCCCCGTCGCTGCGTATCGGGTACCTCGTCGCTCCACGCCCGCTGGCCGCCGAGGTCGCTCGTCTGCGCGGCGAGACCGACTCCTACCTGAGCCTGCCCATCCAGTTCGCCCTCACCGACCTGCCGACCGCCGGCGAACTCACCCGTCACCTCCGCCGCGCCCGTCGACTCGTCGCCGAGCAACGCGCCGTGCTGCCCGACGCCTCGGGCCTGCACGTCCTCCTCCGTACGCCCGAGGCAACCACCGATGCCCTGCTGGGCCAAGGCATCCTCGTCGACCGGCTCTCCGCCTTCTACGACCGCCGACAGCCGAGGGCCTCCTGCTCGACTTCGCCGGCCACGCCCCGAACACCCTGCGCCGGATCCTCGACGCCGTCAGTCGGAAATCAGGTGGAAGGCCGGATACTCCGGCATCTCCGGCGTGAGCCACACCGGCAGCTCGCGCACCTCCCACCCCCACGGCTGCCACTGCACACACGTCGGCTGAGCGCCCGTCACAATGTGCTCGGCCAGCGCCTTCTTCGCCTCCTCGGCCGGCAGATACGCCGACCTCGGGTAGTAGACGAGCGGATCATCCGCCCCATCGCGTGGCAGCAGCGGCGCATCGTCAAAGGGCTTCGGGTTCAGACTGCGCTCCGCCGTTCCCGTCCACGACAACGCCACGTAGCCGGTCACGGGCGCGACCACGAACCCCACCCCGTCCACAGCACCGACCTTCCCGATGACGCCGTCGTTCCACCACTCCGGGTCTTCGTCCACGGCACACAACTCGGCGAGCAGGTTCGTGATCACGGCAGGGCTGGGATCGTGTACCACCTGTTCACCACGATCGACGTAGCGCCGCCCGACATGCCCCATCACCTGGATGTCCATCGTCAGTCCTTCTCACCACGTCCCGCGATCACGAACGGCGCCGCCACACCGCGCCGCCACACCCGCATGGAGTACCCAGCCGGCAGGATAGCGGCGATGGCCTGTACGCAACCTGGCAGCCTGAATCGATCACCGGGCACGTACTTCTGGCCGCACACGAAGTCCCTGTTCGTCACCACATCCACGACCTCCTTGCCTTTGGCCGCCGCCCACACCGCGGCCTTGGTCTCCGCATGGGTCACCGCCTGCCTGAGTGCCGTCCGCTCGCCGTGATTCACTATGGGATCTGACGACGCACCCACCTCGCCGCTGCGAATCATGCCTTCGACGACGGCCCTCGCGGCAGCAGTCAGCTCCGCGTCCACGCCGCTGTTGACCTGCCAGTCCTGGCCTGTCGTGTCGAACACCAACGCTTCTGTCGCCTTCCCCCATTTCCACTCCGTGAGCTGCGCGCCGACATGCGCCGCCCACTCCCGGTCACGCAGGTCGACGGGCGGGGGTGGGACGTTCGTCGGGTGGGTCCGACCGGCGACCGGTGAACGAGCGGCGCGGGCTCCGGGTGGCACCGAGGGGGCGTCGGCGCAACGGATCCGCTCGACGAAGTCCGTCACCTTGCCGGCGATACTGCCCAGAAGCTCGGCGACGTCATCGATGCACTCGGTCGCCGCGGCCATGCCGACCAGGACCTGTTCGGCCTCCGGGACCGCGGAACCCGCCAGGACGTCGGTCAAGGTGCCGCGGGCATCATCAATGTCCTGCTGGACGGTGGCGACAACCCGGGCGGCACGGTCGACGCAGCCGGCAACGGCGCCGAGTGCCGACAGGACCTCGCCCACGTTCGCCATCGCGCCGCCCCCCAATGCCGCAATCCCAAGCTACGGCAGGGAAGGCGGTTCAGTCTGAGGTGCAAAGGATGTTGACCCGATCGGTGTGACCGGACCAGGTGAGGCGGACGTCGCCCCAGTTGTCCCGCTCTCCCCGGCTTCCGCCCTCCGTCTCGCCGCCGTTCTCGCGTGACGACGGGAAGAACGCGGGGCTCAGACGAAGGAGACGGTGCGGAACTGGAAGGAGGACAAGGGGAGGCCGCGGTCGGGGATGAAGCCGGTGACCTTGCTGCTGAAGGCGTCGATCTGGTTCTTGAAGCCCCACACCAGGTAGCCGCCGCGGTCGTACTCGATCTGCTGGGCGTCCTGCAGGAGGCGGGCGCGGCGGGAGGGGTCGAGCTCGGCGCGGGCGCTGGAGATGACGGAGTCGAAGGCGGGGTCGTTCCAGTGGCATTCGTTGTAGGGGGCGTTGGGCAGGGAACCCTGGGCGACCTGGGGCAGGTAGTTGCGGGTGTACCAGTAGTCCTGGGCGAAGGTCCAGCCCAGGTACTGCTTGCCGTAGAACACACCGCTGTCGACGGGGCGCACCCGGACGGAGATGCCGGCGGAGTGGGCCTGCTGGGCGAACAGCAGGGCGGCGTTGACGGCGGAGGTGTCGACGGCGGTGGAGGTGTAGAGCTCCAGCTGGAGACCGGACTGCCCGGCGCTGCGCAACAACGAGCGGGCCTGGTCGAGATCCTGTTGCCGCTGGGGCAACTGCTGGGCGTAGGCGACGTCGTAGGGCGCGTACAGGTCGTTGCCGATCCGGCCCTGGCCGTTGAGGGCCTGGCTGACGAGCTGCTCGCGGTCGGCGACGAGCCGCAGGGCCTGGCGCACCCGGGGATCGGTGAACGGCGGGGTGTCGACCCGCATGGTGAAGGGCGTCCAGTTGCCGGTCTCGGACACCAACACGTTGTGCCCGGCGGCTTTCACGGTGGCGATGCGCTCGGGCGGCAGGTTGTCGACGGCGTCGACGTCACCGCCGAGCAACGCCTCCAGCTGGGGCTCGGCGCCGGGCAGGTCGACGATCACCAGCTCGTCGACGTACGGCTGGTCACCGCGCCAGTAGCCGGTGAAGCGCGGGAAGGAGCTGCGGTCCCCGGGTGTGAAGGAGCCGAAGCGGAACGGACCGGTGCCGACGGGCTTGGCGACGTCGAAGCCGACCGGCACGATCCCGTTGTAGTACTGGGCGAGCTCGTCCTGGAACTGCGCATACGGCTGGGTCAAAGGGATCCGCAGGGTGCGGGCGTCCAGCTTGCGCAGGCCGGCGAAGTCGATGATGCTCAGGGCCGCGGCGCCGTTGCCCTTCACGTCCACGATGCGCCGGAAGGTGAACATGACGTCGTCGACGTCGAAACGCTTGCCGTTGTGGAACTCCACGCCGTCACGCAGCCGCAGCGTCCACGTGCTGCCGTGGTTGGAGGGCTCCATCGACTCGGCCAGCACGGGCTGGAGGTTGTAGGCGGCGTCGTGCACGAACAGCGGCTCGTACAGGTTGGACACCCGCGCCTGGTCGGTGTAGGTGGGCGGGTGGTGCGGGTCGAGCCCGTCGGCGGCGCTGCCGCCGGCGATGCCGACGCGCAGCACGCCGCCGTGCTTGCTGGGCCCGAGCGCCGCGGCGCTGACGGCCCGGCTGTCCTGGTCGGTGGAGCAGGCGGCGGTCGCGCCGAGGCCGAGCAGGGCGCCGGCGCGCAGGAAGTTCCGGCGGGAAACCGTCACGAGACCCCGGCCAGCAGGGCCCGCAGCACGGCGATCTCGCCGGGCGGCCCGGGCTTGGGTCGGCCGAGCAGGTAGCCCTGGGCCTGGTCGCAGCCCAGCGCCCGCAGCATCTCGAACTGAGCGGGCTCCTCGACGCCCTCGGCGATGGTGGTGAGCCCGAGGGCCTGCCCCAGCCGGATCACCGCGGTCACGATCTCCCGGTCGGACGGGTCGGTCACCAGGCCGGCCACGAAGGACCGGTCGATCTTGACGAAGCTGACCGGCAGCCGCTTGAGGTAGGTCAGCGACGAGTACCCGGTGCCGAAGTCGTCGATGCCAAGGCCCACACCGAGTTCACGGATCCGCTCCAGCTGCCGCAGGGTGGCCGCGTCGGCCTCCATCAGCACGGTCTCGGTCAGCTCCAGTGTGAGCCCGGACGGCTCCAAACCGCTCTCCGCCAACGCATGCTCGATGGTGGCGGCGAGATCGGGCCGGGTGGCCTGCCGGGCTGACAGGTTGACGGCGGTCCGCAGTCCGGCCGGCGCCGCCCCGCTCGAACGCCACGACATGAGCTTGCGGCAGGCCTGTTCCAGCACGGACGTCCCGATCGGCACGATCAGGCCGCTGTCCTCGGCGACCTGGATGAAGGTGTCCGGCGCGAGCAGGCCACGGTCGGGATCGTCCAGGCGCACCAACGACTCCACGGCCACGGTGTCGCCGGTGACCATGTCGACCACGGGCTGGAAGTGCAGCACGAAGCGGTCGTCGCGCAGGCCCTGCCGCAGCGCCGAGGCGATGGCGATGCGGTCGACGGCCCGCTCCTGCAGCCCGGCGTCGAAGATCTCGCACCGGTTCTTGCCGCGGGTCTTGGCCCCGTACATGGCGGCGTCGGCCTCGCGCAGCAGGTCCTCGGGGGCGGGGTTGTGGCCGTTGGCCAAGGCGATGCCGACGCTGGCCGTGACCACGACCTCGTAGCTGTCGACCACGACCGGCTCGGACAGCACGCCGGCCAGCCGCTCGGAGATCTCCACGACGTTCTGCTCGCTGGCCAGGTCCTGGCACAGCACCACGAACTCGTCGCCGCCGAGCCGGGCCACGGTGTCCAGCGGGCGGATGTGCTCCTGCAGCCGGCGGCCGACCTCGGTCAGCACCTCGTCGCCGACGTCGTGCCCGAGGCTGTCGTTGACGTCCTTGAAGCCGTCGAGGTCGATGAACAGCACGGCGGTCAGCTCGGGATGCCGGTCGGCGCGGGCCAGCACCTGCCGCAGGCGGTCCATCAGCAGCGTCCGGTTGGGCAGGCCGGTGAGCGGATCGTGCAAGGCCTGGCGGACCAGCCGGGCCTCGGCCTCGCGCCGCTCGGTGACGTCCTCGACCTGCGTGACGAAGTACGGGGACGCGCCGTTCTCGGAGTGGATGGTGCACACGGTGACCTGGGCCCACACGGTCCGGCCGTCGGCCCGCAGGTAGCGCTTCTCCAGGCGGTGCGGCGCGGTGTAGCCGTCCTTGGCCACCTCCACCGTGGCCAGGCTGGCCGAGACGTCGTCGGGATGGGTGACGTCGGCGACGCGCAGCGCGAGCAGCTCCTCCTCGGGCCGCGCCAGCATCTCGCACAGCGCCCGGTTGACCTGCGTGAAGCGGCCGTCCAGGTCGACCAGGCACATGCCGATGGAGGCGTAGTCGAAGGCCTTCTGGAACCGCTCCTTGGCCTCGCTCAGGCCGGCCTCGGCGGCCCGCTGGGCGGTGACGTCGATGCCGGTGGCGATCACGTGCGTGACGGCGCCGGACTCGTCGACCAGCGCGGTGTTGGACCACGCGATGCGCCGCTGCTCGCCGGACCGGGTGAGCCACGGGCACTCGAAGTTGTGCGGGAACCGCGTGGCCTGGAGGTCGTCGAACTGACCCTTGATGCAGGGCTGGTCCTCGGGCAGCAGGAACAGCTCCCAGACCAGTTGCCCGACGACGTCCTCGGCGGCGTGGTCGGTGGTGATCTCGCAGGCCCGGTTGAAGCGGACGATCCGGCCGTCCTTGTCGATCACCAGCACGAGGCTGCCGGCGACCTCCAGCACGGCGTCGACGAAGTCCCGCTCCGAGCGCAGCGTCCGCTCGGCCCGCTGCTGGTTCTCCACCAGCTCCTGGAGCTGTTCGGCCATGCCGTTGAAGGCGGTGGCCATCACGCCGACCTCGTCACGGCTGCGCACCCGCGCCCGGCCGGTCAGGTCGCCGCCGGCCAGCGAAGCGGCGACGCGGGACACGGTGCCGACGTCCGTGGTGATGCGGCGGGACTGCCACACGACCAGGAGCACCGTCACCGCCAGCACCGCGAGCACGGCGGCCAGCGCCAGCTGCCGGCTCATGGAGTCCATGTCGATGCGGGCCTGGAGGATCGCGCCTTCACGTTGGGTCAACGCCGCCGTCAGCGCGGACATCCCGCCGACCGCCTGCTCCACGGCGTGGCTGAGGGTCGGCCGGTCCAGCCGGATCTGGGACGCCTGCACGAAGTCCTGCGTGATCATCTGACACAGGTTGGCCACGTTCAGGTACGTGGTGGTCAGCAGCGGGCCGAGGGCGTTCTGCACCGCCCGGGTGTCCGCGCTGCCGCCGCCGTTCTGGAAGGTCGTGAACAGGTCTTCCTGGAGTCCGTCGGCGTCGGCGGTCAGAGTGGACACCGTCGCGGCGACGCCGGTGCGATCCGGCAGCATGGGCCGGCCCGACGCGAGCAGACCGTCCACGGTGTCGCCGACCGACCGGGTGTGGTCGATGATCGCCGGCGCACGCACGGCCAGGGCATCGGCAATGTGATAAGGGCTCAGTTCCGGGTCGAGGACCAGGTTGGACGTGACCCCGACGTAGGTGATCAGCATGCGGACGTTGGTCACCAACTGGGCGTGGAAGGCGTCGTCGGTGCCGGCGTCGTGCTGCCCGGACTCCCAGTTGTGCCAGTTCTTGGCCAGCGTGGCCGGCAGGATGGTCGCGTTGAGCTGTGCGCCGGTCGTGTGGAGGTCACCGCCGACCTGGGCGTCGATCGCCGTCAACGCCGCGAAGTCGGCGTCGACCCGGGCGCGTGCCGCCTGCACCTGTCCACTGCCGGGCTGGCCGGTCGCGGCCAGGCGGTCCTGTGTCTTGTCGGCCGTGAGGTCGGTCAGCAGCGCCTCCAGCGGGCGCAGGTAGTCCAGTCCCCGCAGCTCGTTCCGGCTGAACTCGATGCGCTGGCCGTTGTTCACCATCAGCAGATACGTCGAGGTCACCAGGGGTAATGTGAACGCCAGTCCGATCAGCGCCAGCCGGTGCCAGACACGCGGCCGCCACCAACTCGGGCGCGCTCCGCGTGGACCGGGACCACTCGTCACAGGTTCAACACCCCATCGCTTCCTACATTTGTGGCGCCGCTCACCTTAGGGTTCGACCGTTTCGAGGCGGAAGCACCCGGGCTAATGCGTTCGCCGGACGGTAGGAACATCTGGCCGATCATAACGCTGCGCAGCCGCCCAGCCGCGACCTGACACTTTGGGTCACGACTCGCCCTGCAAGTTGACGCCCGCAAGTTGAATACGGGGACCCACGCTCCGCCGCCGCGTCAACTTCCCGGACCAACCACTCGGATCAACTTGCCGACACAACTACCGGGTCGGCCCCGGACGCCAGCCGAGAGCGCTGACTTCCGAGGCCGACTCGCGACTCGAGTTCCTATCCGGGTTTTCCGGCGATCAGCGCTTGGCCCGCTTCTTGGCGGCCGGCTTCGCCTTCGTCGCCTTCTTGGCGACCGCGGTCTTCTTCACCGTCGCGGCCTTCTTGGTCGCCGGGCGGGTGGCCTTCGCCGTGGCCTTTCCGGCGGCGGTGCGAGTGGTCTTCGCGGCTGTCTTCTTCGCCGGCATCGCCCTGGTCGTCGATGCCTTGGCGGCAGTCGCCCGCGCCGCGGGCTTGGCGGCGGACCTCGTCGTGGTCGCCTTTGCCGCGGTCTTGGTCGAACGGGTGGCGGTCGCCTTTGCGGCGGTCGCCCTAACCGCGGGCTTGGTCGCCGATCGTTTAGCGGTCGCCTTTGCCGCCGGCCGGGCAGCGGGTTTCGCCGCCGCCACCGCAGTGGCGCGGGGCAGCTTGCGCGTACCGTCCACGACCTCCTTGAACAGCATGCCGGGCCGGAAGTTGGGCACGTTCGTCCGGCGCAGCCGCAGCGACTCGCCGGTGCGCGGATTGCGGGCCGTGCGGGCCGCCCGAGCGCGTTTCTCGAACACACCGAAGCCCGTGAGCGTGACATTCTCGCCCGTGTTGACGTTGCGGACGATGATGTCGAACATGGCGTCGACGGCCTGCGCCGCCATCTTCTTCTCCATGCCGAGCCGCAGGCCGAGCATCTCGATCAGCTGCCCCTTGTTCATTTCCGACCCTCCTGTGCACGAAACGGTGTCGATATGCGTGCACGGTAAGCAGAAAATCCGCCGAGACGCAGGCATTGGGACCACAAATGCGCTGCGAATCGGCGGATTTCACTCCTTCGAGGGAACGATCTCAGCGTCCGGGTCGAGTCCGGCGTCGGCTATCGCCACGCGTTCCCGTTCCGCGGCGAGATCGAGCGAACGGCACAGGACGAGATAGAGGCCGGCCGCCACGAGCAGGCCGATCGGCATGGAGATGTCGGCGCCGCCCAGCAGCCGGGCCACGGGGCCCTGGAGGTCGCCGACGATGGCGAAAGGCATCATCGCGGCGAAGCCGACGGCGTAGGCGACCAGGCCCCGCCAACTCCAGCGGCGGTAGATGCCGTGCGGGTTGAAGATCTCCCGGATCGAGTAGTGGCCGCGGCGCACGACGTAGAAGTCGACCAGGTTGATGGCCGTCCACGGCGTGAACAGGTAGCCCAGGACCGTGAGGAAGTACTCGAAGTCCTCCAGGAACGTGTCGTTGGAGGCGAAGGCGATGGCGGTGGCCAGCACCCCGACGACGATCAGGGCGTAGACGCGCTTCATCGGGGTGGGCCGGAAGCGCTTGATGGAGTCGACACAGGACAGCAGGGTCAGGCTGCCGCCGTAGAAGTTGAGGGTGCCGATGGTGATCAGCGGCAGCACGGAGCCGATCAACAAGGCCAGGCCGAAGCCGGGAAACACCTTGTCCCCGCCCGACAGCACGGCGTCGACGGTGTCGGCCTTGGGGAACAGGCTGGCGGCGAAGGTGCCGACGAGCATCATCCACGCGCCGCCGACGCCGGCGCCGAGATAGGTCCACCAGAACGACGCGCGGACGCCGACGTTGCGGGGCAGGTAGCGGCTGTAGTCGGAGACGTAGATCGACCACGAGAGCTGGTACACGGCGGCGGTGAAGAACTGCACGAGGAACGGGGTCAGGGCGAACGCCCCGAGGTCGAGCTGGGTGGCGCTGAACGGACCGGCGGCCAGCAGCCCGATCGTGAACACGACGAGCAGCACCAGCATCAGGTACGTCAGCCAGCGCGAGGCCTTGTGGATGAAGTCGTAGCCGACGATGGCCAGCACCACGCCGATCACCGCGTAACCGATGTAGCTGATCGGTTTGGGCAAGTCGACCAGGTGCTGCATGGTGGAGCCGACGAGGATCTGGTTGAAGCCGGTGTACCCGACGTAGGTCACCAGCGCGACGACCCACACGAGTAAGGCGCCCATGAAACCGAACTGGGGCCGGGACTGCACCATCTGCGGCAGCCCGAGCTGCGGTCCCTGGGTGGAGTGGAACGCCATGAAGAACGTGCCGAAGGCGTTGCCCAGCACGACGGCGATCGCGGTCCAGATGAGATTGCCGCCGAGCGCGACGCCGATGATGCCGGTCGCGATGGTGGCCAGGTGGGCGTCTCCCGCGAACCACACGGGAAACAGGTGCCACACCTTGCCGTGGCGTTCGGCGATGGGCACGTAGTCGATGGACCGGGCCTCGATGCCCAGCACGGGCCGGTGGTCGTCGCGGACGATGGTGGGTGGCTTGGCCGCCATGCCTGTTCTCCTCGTTGAGTCGCCGTGGTGGCGGAAGGCGCGCGTCCCCCAGGTTCGGACGCCCGGCTCAACCGATGCGGTTGAGCGTGGCGTAAGCCAGTTGCTCCAGCAATAGCGCGGTCTCGCGGGGAGCGTCGGTGGCCGCCGTGATCACCCGCTTGGCGATCGAGACCGCCAGTGGAGGTTGTCCGGCCAGTTCACGGGCGATGTTCAGGGCCGTCGACCGATGTTCGCCGGTCGGCACGGCCTCGGTGATCAGGCCCCACGAGTGGGCCTCAACAGTTGACATTCGACGCCCGCGCAGCACCAGATCCCGGGTTCGGGCCGGTCCGACGGCGCGGACGAGCCGGGTGACGCCGCCGGAGCTGGGCAGGATTCCCAGCCCGACCTCCGGCAGCCCGAACACGGCCGTCTCGTCGGCGACCCGGAGGTCGGCCGCGAGCGCGAGCTCGAAGCCGCCGCCCAGGCAGTAGCCGGCGATCGCGGCGACGGTCGGCTGCGGCAGCGCGGCCACCGCCTCATACACCGCACCGCTTTCCCGGTAGTACTCGGCGATCGCCTCGGGCGTCATCTCCCGCAGCTCCGACGTGTCGGCGCCGGCCGAGAACACCTTGTCCCCGCCCGTGATCACGACGGCCCGGCTGCCCTTCACGGCATCCGACCGCACGGCGTCGAGCAGGCGGGACTCCAGATGCAGGGACAGGGCGTTGAGCTTGGCCTCGCGCCGCAGGGTCAGCACCGCGACGTCGCCGTCGCGCGTGACCCCGACGTCGCCGATCACCTGGGGCCGGCGAAGGACAGCAGGCCGGTGAGCCCGCGCTTGGCCACCTCGTTGGCGATCACCAGCCGCTGGATCTCCGAGGTGCCCTCCCAGATCCGGTCCACGCGCAGCTCACGCCACAGCCGCTCCACCGGGTAGTCCCGGATGTAGCCGCGGCCGCCGAAGATCTGCACCGCCCGGTCGGCGACCCGGTTGGACGCCTCGGACGCGGCCAGCTTCACGGTGGCCGCCTTGGCGTGCAACAACTTCCGGTCCCCGCCTTGGTCGAACTCCCACGCCACCTGGTGGGTCAGCGCGCGGTTGGTGGCGATGTCCACGACGGAGTCGGCGATCATGCCCTGGATCAGCTGGTGCTCGATGAGCGCGTGGCCGCCCTGGATCCGCTGCGACGCCCACTCGGAGGCCAGCGTCAGCGCGCGCTCGGCGGCGCCGATGGTGCGGGCGCCGATCATCAGGCGCTCCTCGGTGAACCAGTCCCGCGTCAGGTCGTAGCCGTTGCCGATGCCGCCCAGCACCGCGTCGCCACCGACGCGCACGTCCTCGAACAGGAACTCCGGGTGCTCGTAGACGAAGGTGTGGGTGTAGCGCGGGGTGCGCTTGACCGACACGCCGGGAAGGTCCTTGTCCACCAGGAACAACGTGGGCGCGTCCCCGACCAGCGCCAGCACGATGAGGAAGTCGGCGGCGTCGCCAACCGTGACGAACCACTTCTCGCCGTTGATGCGGTAGCCGTCGCCGTCCGGGGTGGCCGTGGTCTCGATGCCGGACGGGTCGGAGCCGGCGCCGGGCTCGGTGATCGCGACGGCGTCCCGGCGCCGGCCGAGGATGTCCGGCACGAGGTAGCGCTCGCGCTGCTCGGGCGTGCAGGCCCGCAGGCAGTTGGCGGGCCGCCACACGGTGTCCCACAAGGCGTTCGTGAGCTTGCCGAGCTCGTCCTGCACCACGACCTGCTCCAGCACGGTCAGGCCGGCGCCGCCCCAGTCGGCCGGCATGTTGACGGCTTGCAGACCGCTGGCCAGCACGTCCTGGCGGATCGCGTCCAGCGCCGCCGCCGACAGGCCGTTGTCGGCCTCGCAGGCGTCCTCGTACTGCATGATCTTGCCGGTGAGGTCGGCCGCGCGCTGCTTCAGCTCGGCCAGCCTCGGGGTGTAGGCGAACTCCACGGTTGATCTCCTTCAGCGTTGTGCGAGCACGATCCGGGCGTCGAGGCCGAGGCAGCCGCCCGGCGTCGCCAGCAGTGGGTTGACTTCGAGTTCGGCGATCTCGGGATGGGCGGCGGCGACTTCGGCGATCGCCGCCACGGCCCGGGCGGTGGCGGCGAGATCGACCGGCTTGCGGCCGCGGGCGCCGTGCAGCAGCGGGGCCGCCTTGAGGGCGCGCAGCATGGTCTCGGCCTCGGCCGGGGTGACCGGGGCGAGCGCGAAGGTGACGTCTTTGAGGATCTCGGTGAACACGCCGCCGAGCCCGACCATCAGCACCGGCCCGAAGCGGGGATCCCTTCGCACGCCGACGATGAGCTCCACTCCCCCGCCGGTGTCGGCCATCGCCTCGACGCAGTACTCGGTCACGCCGAGGCGGGCGACCATGTCCTTGTGCGCGGCGGTCAGTTCGTGCGGAGTGGACAGTCCGATCGCGACACCGCCGGCGTCGGACTTGTGCAGCAGGCCCATGGCCTTGAGCACGACCGGGTAGCCGATCCCCTCGGCGGCGGCGACAACATCTGTTGTCAACCGTGCGTCGGGGAAGGCGAGACCGCCGGCCTTGAGCAGCTCGCGCGCCTCCCAGTAGCCGCTGTCGGTGACGGGTTCGGCGGGGTGCGGTAGCGGCCGGGTCGCGGGGTGCCGGTCGGCGTGGTCGGCCAGCATGCCCAGGGTCCGCGCGGCGTCGTCGACGACCCGGAACACGCCGATGCCATTGCGGCGGAGTTCGTCGGCGGCCGCGCTGTCGGAGCACATCGTGTGCAGGGCCAGGGGTTTGCCGTGCCGGTGGACGTGCCCGGCCATTACGGCGGCGGTGGCGATCTCCCGGGCGGCGAGTTCGGGACCGTAGTCGCCGTAGCCACCGAAGTAGCCGGTGACCAGCACGGAGTCGATGTCGGGATCGGACAGCACCCGGTCGATGGTGCGGGCGAAGGAGGCGATGTCCTGCTCGCCGGCCCCGGCCAGGTCGACGGGGTTGGCGACGCCGGCCGAGGGCGGCAGGTCGGCCTTCAGCGCGGCCACCAGCGAGGGCCGGAACTCCTCGACCATCAGGCCGTTGGCGTCGGCGATGTCGCTGGCCGTGGAGGCGTGCCCGCCGCCGTCGGCGATCACGGCCACGCGCCGGGCCGGCTTCGAGCCGTGCCGATGCAGCGCCGCAACGAGATCGGCCATCTCGCGCGGGCTCCGCACCCGGTCTACGCCCGCGGCCCGGCAGGCGGCGTCGATCACGGCGCTGTCACTGGTCAGGGCGCCGGTGTGGGAACGGGCGGCACGATTGGACGCGGTGCTGGTGCCGATCGTCAGCAGGACAACGGGTTTGCCGGCCGAGACCGCCTCGGCCGCGGCGGCGATGAACGCCCGGCCGTCCTGGAAGTCCTCGCAGTACGCGGCGATGACCTCGGTGCCCGGGTGGTGGGCGTAGGCGCGGATCAGGTCGGCGGCGCAGAGGTCGGCCTGGTTGCCGAGCGAGGCGAAACGGGAGAAGCCCAGGCCCCGGTCGGCCAGGAACTTGCTCAGCTCCAACGCCATGTTGCCGCTCTGCGACACCAGCCCGACCGGCCCGGACGGCAGCGGGTTCGACACCAGGAACAGGTCGCTGGTCGTGTCCAGCACGCCTAGGCAGTTGGGCCCGAGCAGCACGGCCCCGGCGGCGCGGATCTTGTCCGCCACCGCGATCTGCGTCGCCCGACCCTCCTCGCCGAGCTCCGCGAAGCCGGAGGTGATGCCGACGATCGCCGTCGCCCCGGCGGCCAGGGCGTCGTCGACCGCGGCCTCGAAACCGTTGGCCGGCACGGTGATCACCACGCAGTCGACCGGCTGCTGGATGTCGGCCATCGCGCGGTAGGTGGGCCGGCCCAGCACCGGTTCGCCGCGGCGGTTGACCAGGTAGACGGGTCGGCTCATGCGCAGGGCCTGCACGCTGATCCAGTTGCCGTACTTGGTCTCGTCGTTGCTGGCGCCGAGGATCGCGACCGCTCGCGGCGTGAACAGCGGGTCCAGGTTCCTCACGCCTCCACCTCCGGCACGGGGTAGCCGGCGCCCCAGGCGTCCGCACCGCCGTCGACAACAACTGTTGTCCCGGTGACGTAGGCGCCGCCGTCGGAGGCCAGGAACGAAATCAGACCAGCGACGTCATCCGGCGTGCCGAGGCGCCCCAGCGGCACGGCCTGGGCCCAGCGCCGGCGGTCCTCGTCGGTGTAGTTCTCCTGGAGGCCCTCGGTCGCGATGGTGCCGGGGGCCACGCACACCGACCGGATGCCGTACCGGCTCCACTCCAGCGCGAGGCCGGCCGCGAGGTTCTCCAGCGCGGCGCGGGCGGCGCTGGCGTGCACCATGCCCGGGATGCCCCGGCGCGGCGAGAAGGCGATGAAGAAGACCACCCCAGAGCGATTGGGGATCATCGAGCGGACGGCGACTTCGCGGGTCAGCGCCCACGCGGCGTCGACGGCCAGCCGGTGCACGGCCCGCCAGCCGCCGGGGCTGATTTGCTCGGCCGGCGCGGCGAACTGGCCACCGGCGTTGTTGACCAGGATGTCGACGCGCCCGTACTCGGCCATCGCGGCGTCGACCACGCTCGTGACGTCCTCACGGATATCGGCCGTCAACGCCAGGCATTGCCCGCCGGCCTTGACGATCTCGTCGCGCACGACCTCCAGCGGCTCGGGCCGTCGGCCGCAGATGACCACCCGCGCCCCGCCGGCGGCGAGATCCAGCGCGACCGCCCGGCCGATGCCGGTGCCGCCGCCGCTGATCACCGCAACTCGGCCCGCGTGCACGTCCGGCCGGAGAACACCGCTCACCGTCGACCTCCCGTCTGACTGACGCGTCAGTCAGGGTCAGTAAACAGGCCCTGTCAAGGGCAATGGGTGCATTTGACTGGCGCGTCAGTTAGGCTGGCCGGCATGACCCGTGCCGACGAGGACAGACGTGAGGCGATCCTGGAGGCCACCTGGCGGCTGATCGCCGAGCGCGGCTACCACGCGGTGCGGATCGCCGACATCGCCAAGGTCTGCGGCACCAGCACCGGCACGGTGCACTACTACTTCCCGGGCAAGCACGACGTGCTGACCGAGGCCTTGAAGCACTGCGTCGAGCACGCCTTCGAGCGGCAGAGCCACGAGCTGCGGCAGATCGACAACGCCTACGAGCGGCTGCTCAAGCTCATCGACATGCAGCTGCCCAAGGTCGGGCCGGTCCGCGGCGAGTGGTCGGTGTGGCTGCAGTACTGGGCCGAGTCCGCCATCCGCCCCGAACTGCGCCCGGTGCACAGCGAGTTCTACGCCCGCTGGCGCGAGACCGTGGTGCGGATCGTGCGCCGCGGGCTGCGGCAGGGCGTCTTCCGTGACGTCGACGCCGACCAGGTCGCCCTGCGGCTCACCGCGCTCACCGACGGCCTGGCCATCCAGGTGCTCACCGGTTCGCCGGCCGTCACCGTGACGGTGATGCGGGAACTGCTGGTGGATTTCGCCCGCCGCGAGCTGTTGGCCGGGGCGATCGCCGGCTAGTTCGGGTAGCCGACGTCGCAGTCCTGCTTGGCCAGCACGAGCAGCATGGCGTCGACGTGGTCGTGGGCATCGACGAAGAAGCGGTAGGCGGCGGTCGGGTTGCCGGGAACGGGTGCGCGGTAGTGGTCGTCCATGTCGATGCGGCCGTCGCCCATGTCCTTTTCGGTCTCCTTGACCGTGTCCGGGTAGGCGCGGCGGACGTCGTCGAGGCCGGCGCCGAGGGCGACACCCTCCGGAGTGGACACACCGGCGTACGCCTCGATCTTGGCCACGCCGTACTTGGCGGACACCCAGACGCCGCCGCCGCGGGCCGGCGTCGCACCGGTCTCGACAGCGGTGCGGCAACCGGGCAAGTCGCCGGTCGCGGTCCGGCTCACCTGCCCGGTGCCGACGGCTTGGTCGAGAGCCATGCCGAGGCGGAGCTGCCCGAAGCCGTCGGGGCCGAGGCGGTGGTCGTGGGCCAGCGCGACGGCCGGCCCGGTGACGGGGCCGTCGTCGGCCGAGTGCGTGTCGACGAACCGGGCGCCACAGCCGGCGAGTGCGGCCAAGAGGATCAGGCCGACGGCCGCCCGCGTGAGGCGCGCGGTCATCCGGCGGGGATGAGGTAGGTCGGCTCGTCCGGGTGGTCCTGCCGGAACACGTTCCTGTTGTCGCGGATCACCTGGAGAATGATCTTCGGGTCCCGCATGTCGGCGGAATTGGGGTGCTGCTTCCACAGCCGCGCGCCGGCCCGGATGGCGGCCTCCTTGCTCGGCCCCCAGTGGTTGTCCTCGATGATCTTGCTGAGGATCTGGTAGGCGTGCGCGCCGTTGACGACGGCGTCCTCGCTGAGCCCGCAGGACGCGGCGACGTAGCCGTAGTGCAGGTTGGACCAGAAGTCGTAGTTGAGCTTCTCGTTGGTGCCGGGAATCGTGAAGTAGTAGCCCTGCAACCCGTTGGCGCGCAGGATGCTCACCAGCGGTCCCTTGTGGTCCCACGGGGCGCCGGTCTTGAACTGCATGGCCATCATGATCAGGCCGGACTCCTGCCGGGCCACCGGGTCGTTGAACAGGCAGTCGCGAAAGCCTTGGCACGGACCGAAAAGACCGCGGATGCTCTTCGCGAGGTCGCTGTTGGGGTTGTCGGCCATCTGACCGGACATCAGGGACATCGCCTGGTCCCACGCCGGGTTGTCGGGCTGGCGCTGGGCCGGCGGCAGGCACGTGGGCGGGCAGTCGAGGCCGCCGTCCACGCCGCCGGTGGCGGGCGGCGGGGCATTGCGGCGGGCGTTCTCCTCGCGTTGCGCGGCGGCGACGGCGGACTGGAACGCCTCGGTGGCGGCCTGCGCGGCCTCGTCGGCGGACTTGTTGGCGGCGACGGCGTCGGCACGGGCCCGCTCGGCGGCGGCCTGCGCCGAGGCGGCGTATCCGGCGGCCCGGGAGGCGGAATCCGCGGCGGCGGCCGCGGATTTGGCGGCGTCGGCGGCGGCCCGCTGCGCGGTCTGGGCGGCGGCCTGGGCCTGCTGGGCGGACGCGGCGGCCCGGTCGGCGGAGGCCTGGGCGTCGGCGGCGGACTTCGCGGCTGCGTCAGCAGCGGTCTTGGCGTCGGCGGCGGAGGCCTTGGCATCGGCCGACGCCTTCTGGGCGGCGGCCGCGTCCGAATTGGCGTTGGCGGCGTAGAGCGCGGCGTTGGCGGCGTCGACACGGGCCTGGGCGGCGGTCTTGGCCGCGTCGGCGAGGAAGCCGTCGACCTGGGCGTTGTGCAATGCGGTGTCGGCGTCCCGCTCGGCGGCCTTGTACTGGTCGACGTGCAGGAACTTCTGGACGTACGACCAGGGCCCGGACAGGGCGGCGTTGGCGGCGGCCCGCACCTCGGGGCCGCCGGTGTTGACGAGCTGTTGGGCCGCCACGCGGTCATCGCTCTCGGCGGCCTGGTACTGCCCGGTGGCGATGAACGCCCGGACGTCGTCGACCGTGCCGGACAGCGCCCGGTTGGCGGCGGCCTTGGTGATCGGGCCGCCGGTGTTGAGCAGCAGCTGCACGGCGATCCGGTCGTCGTCGTCCTTGCCCGGGTAGTACCGGGTCCGCAGGAACTCCTTGACCTGGTCGTAGCCGCTGTCGATGGTCGCGGTCGCGGTGGTGCGCTGCGCGGAGACCGTGCTGGTGTCGGCGATGGCGGCGACGCTGGCGCGGTCGTCCTGCTCGGTCGCGACGGCCATCCCGGCCTGCACGAAGCTGACGACGTCGGCGTCCGTGCCGGCCAGCGCGTCCTGCGCGGCGGACTTCACCCACGGACCGCCGCTGTGCCAGAGCAGGGCGGCGGCCTTGCGGCCGTCGGAGACGACCGTGGCGGCGGGAGTGCCCGCCGCCCGCGCCTCGGCCAGCAGCTGCTCCTCCTCGGCATTGAGCCGGGCGGCCTGTCCGGCGTCCCACGCGGAGGCGGCCTTCTTGTCCTGTTCGGTCTGCGCCGCGGCGGCGGCGTCGCGCATGCCCTGGCTCTGCTGCGCGGTCAGCCGTTCGGCATCGGCCTTGCGGGCCGTGGCGGCGATGCTCTTGGCGTGGTTGCTGGCAATCTGCGCCTGGTCGGCGTCGAGCTTGGCGGCGGCCGCGTCGGCCTTGGCCAGATCGCGCGCGTGCACGGCGTCGTGGGCCGCGTTCGCCGCGTCCTGGGCGGCCTGCGCGGCGGCGTCGGCATGCGAGGCAGCGTCGTTGGCGGCGGTGCGGGCTTGGTTCGCGTAGCCCTGCGCCTCGTTGGCGATGGATTGGGCCACGCTCGCGGCCCTGGTGGCCTCCGCGGCGTACGCACGGGCCTTGTCGGCGGCCCGCTGCGCGGCAGCGGCGCTCGCACCGGCCTTCGCGGCCCAACCGCCGGCGTCACGGGCGGCGTCCGCCGCGACGGCGGCATCGTTCGCGGTGGCGGCGGCGCCGAGGGCGGCGTTGATGGCGTCGGTCAGCGCGGACAAGGCGTCCCCGATCGCCGCTGCGGCGGAGCGGGCACCGTTCGCGGCGTCACGGGCGTTGGCCGCGGCCGCACGGGCGGCGTCCCGGATGGACTTGGTGTTCGCGGCGTCCAGGTGGGCGGCCGCCGCGGCGTTGCGAGCCTTGGCAGCGGCCTGCCCCGCCATTGACGCCGCCCACGACGCCTGCTGGGCGGCGGCGGAGGCGGTGCGCGCGGCCCGGGTCGCCGCCTCGGCGGCGTCGATCGCCGTCTGTGCGGCATCAGCGGCGCGATTCGCGGCATCGGCGGCGTGGCCGGCCGCGGTGGCGGCCTGGCCGGCGGAGTTCTGGGCGGCCTGTGCCTCCTGGGATGCGCGCTGCGCCGCGTCCTTCGCCGCCTGCGCGGCGGTCGAGGCCCGCACCGACGCGTCCTTGGCGGCCTGCGTCTGTGTCGCGGCCCGCTGCCCGGCCGCGTGGGCCAGGGTGACCAGCTGCGAGATGCTCAGCACCTCCTGGTCCCGCTGCGCGGCGACCTGCCAGCCGGTGTCGAGGAAGTAGTGGATGTCGTCGGTCGTGCCGGACAGCGCCGCGTTCGCGGCCTTGCGCACCTCCGCGCCGCCGCTGTTGAGCAACAGCTGCACGGAGATCCGGTCGTCGGCGTCCTGCGCCTGCTGGACGCCCGGACCGAGGAACGCCTCGATGTCGGCGACCGTCCCGCTGAGCGCCCGGTTGGCCGCGGCCTTCACGCTGGTCCCGGTGGCCGCCGTGAGAATGCGGGTGACCTGGATCCGCTCGTCGTTCTGCCACGGCTGAACCCAGCCGTCCGCGAGGTAGGCCTGGACGTCGGCCTGCGTGCCGGACAACACCCGGTTGGCGGCGCTGCTGGTGGCCGGTCCGCCCACGCTGATCATCCGCTGCACGGCGATCCGGTCGTCGTTCGTCCGGCACAGCGCCACGCCCGTGGCCAGGAACGCGTGCACATCCGCGTCGGTGCCGGTGAGCGCGGCCTCGGCGCCGGCGGAGACCAACGGTCCCCCGGCCGCCAGCAGCGCGACGAGCTGGGCCCGCTCGCTCTGCGGCGGCGGCGCCGGGTCGGCGGTGGCCGGTCCCGCCGCCACTCCCACCGTCAACGCGAACACACCGACAGCCGCGACAGCGGCACGACGAACACCCATCAGGCCCTTGCCCTCCCCCAACGACAAGAAGTCCGAAATATCCCCCAGACCTGGACAGTCTCGACATCGGGAAGGCGTACGACAAGCAGCCGAACGGGCTAACGGCGTGGACCCGCCATCTCAGTCCACTGTGGATGATGTCGGGCCGAGGGCGGCGGCACGCCCCTCCGCCACCCTCGGCCGGCCGGTTGTCGCCTCAGCGCGCCCCGGCCGCCACCGCCGCGCGGTTGCGCATCGCCAGCAGCGCGATGCCGCCCAGGATGCAGATCACCTCGGTGATCACGCTCCAGTACTCGGGCTGGCTGTTGAACTCGTCGTGCTGGCCGAGGAAGCCGACCGTCGCCGCCAGCACGTAGGAGCCCAGCGTCAGCACCCCGAAGCCCAGCGCGCCCAGCGCCGGCAGCCAGTGCCGCCAGGCCAGCACCGCGATCGCCAGCACCAGCCCGCCGATCGCGTTCAGCAGGAACAGCGGCGTGACGATGCCCGGGTACCCCTGCGTGAACAGGAAGTAGTGCACGCCGGCCGAGCCGAGCAGCGCCACCGCGACAACGATCCGCAACACCCATCCGATCATGACCGTCCTCCACTTCGTGCCCCTGCTCCACACACGAGCACAGCGTGGGACCGGTTCACCCGCCGCGCACGCCGAAGCCCCGACCGGGGCGAGCCGGTCGGGGCAGGCCGTGCCTGGCCGATGTCAGGGGCAGGCCTGGATGGGGTTGGTCTCGTCGCGGACCATGCTGTCGGCGACCCAACCGCCCGCGCCGCCATAGGTGGTGTATTCCCACCGGTTCGGGTGCGAACCCCGGCCGCTGTAGTTGCCGCCGTCGTTCATGCAATTGGTCTCGAACCCACCACCGGAGATGTATCGGAGAGGGGTGTCGGTGATCTGCGCGTTGTCACGAAAGACCGGCAACGGATTCCGGGCATTGCACCACCAGACGCCGTGGCGGAGCAACTGGCAGTTGGCGGCCGGGGCCTTCGGGGCGGGCGCAGGGGCCGCCGAGGCGGACGGCACGATCGACAGCACGGCGCCGGCCGCGAGAAGTGAGGCCGCCAGCGCGGTCTTCACGGGAAGCATGTGATTCCCCCTCATAGGTTTTGAACCAATGTGATGAACGCTATCGAGGCTCACTCGGCTCGGGCTTGTAGAAATCCGCAGGCGCGCAGGCTGGATCGAAGCTCGGTGGGAGTGCAGCCGACCATGGCGCGGACGTCCTTGGCGAAATGGGCGTGGTCGGTGTATCCGCATTCGTGGGCGATCCACGTGAGGCCGGCGTCCTCCCGTTCCAGGAGGCGGGCGGCGTGGTGGAAACGGAGGATGCGGGCGGCGTTCTTCGGGGAGACGCCGATCTCACGACGGAAGCGGGTCTCCAGGGTGCGGGTGCTGACCGAGAACTCCTCGGCCAGCGCGAAGACGGACAGCGCGCCCTCGACGGATCGCAGTCGCTGCCAGGCGCGGCCGGCGAGGTCGACGGCGGGCCGTGCGGGAAGGGCACGGAGCAGGAACTGGTCGAGCAGGGCGAAGCGGGACGGCCAGTCGACGGCGTCGGCCAGCCGTCCGAGCAGGTCGCGGGCGGCGGAGCCGAGGTGGTCGACGAGATCACCCCAGCGACGGCCGAAGTCGGCCATCTCGACGCCCAGCAGCGCGAACGCGGCGGTCGGGCTGAGGCAGGCGGCGATGCCGCTGTACCGCCCGGCCTGCGCGAACCGCACGACGCGGTCGTGCAGGCCGCTGACCGGCACCACGACGTCGCAGCGCTGGTACCGGCCCCGCAGCACCCAGCGCTGCGGGGCTTCGAGGTCGAACAGCACCATGACGAACCCGCGCGGCAGCAGCTGCCACTGCGCCGGCCCGGGCCAGAACGTGCGATACCCGAGGTAGCCGGTGACGGCCCGCCCCAGATCCTCGTGCGGCGTCCCGTGCACGATCTCCCTGGTGAACATGGATTTCCCCCAAGAACCGGAAAGGTCTCCCCTCCTGACTACCGGTCCCTGGATGTTCAGGCGGCCTGGTCGGCCGCCTTACGACAACGGCCGAACACCGGCCTCAGCAGGGCGGGTCGTAGGCGATGCCGGGGAAGTACCGGTCCCAGTCGACGTGGCCCAGCGGCGGGTCGGCCAGGGCGCAGACGCGGCCGGCGGCGACGGTGGGGTCGATGTCCCACAGGCGGGCGGTGTGGTCCTGGCTGCCGCTGGCCAGGGTGTGGCCGTCGGGCCCGAAGGCGACGGAGTAGACGCGTTCGGTGTGGGCGTCGAGCTCGGCCAGGGCGGCGGGATGCCGGGGGTCGTGGACGTCCCACAGCCGGACCCGGCCGTCGGCGCCGGCGGAGGCCAGCACGGTGCCGTCGCCGTTGAAGGCGACGGAGAAGACGACGTCGGGGTGCACGATGGGATCGATCTTGTCGGCGGGGTCGTCCAGGTCCCACAGGTGGACGGTGGCGTCGGCGCCGCCGCTGGCCAGGAAGTGCCCGTCGGGGCTGAACGCCACCGACTTGACGAAGCCCTCGTGCGTGCCGACCTGCACGGACTCCGTCGGGTGCGCGGGGTTGGCGATATCCCAGGTTCGAACGGCGCCGTCGAAGTCGGTGCCGACGGCGAGCCGGCGCCCGTCCGCGCTGAACGCGAGCTCGTCGATGCCGTTGGGCACGGGCAGCGTGGTGACGACGTGCGGCGACCGCGGGTCGCTCATGTCCAGCAGCACCACCACGCGGTCGCTGCCGCCGGCGGCGAGCAGCTTGCCGTCCCGGCTGTAGGCGACGGTGTTGACGGCGTCGGTGAACCCGGCCACCGGCTGGCCGAGCGGGGTGATGTGCCCCAGGTCGTGGGTGTCCCAGAAGCGCACGGTGTGATCCGCCGAGGCCGAGGCCATGGTCCGGCCGTCCGGCGAGAACACGACGGAGTTCACCGGGCCGTGGTGCGCGTCGAGCACCGTCGGCTCGCCCGGCTGGTTGTGGTCGCCGAGGGGGCGCACCAGGACGGTGCCGTCGTAGCCGGCGGTCGCGACCGCCTTGCCGTTCGGGGACAGTGCCACGTGGTAGACGGCGTTGGTGTGCCCGTCGAGCAGCGAGCCGCCCACGTCCCACTGCCGGATGGTGTGGTCGTCGGCGCCGGTGGACAGGGTGCGCCCGTCGGGGCTGAACGCGGCGCTGAAGACGGCGCCGGTGTGCCCGGTGAACGTGACGAGCTCGGCCAGCTCCGCCGGGCCCACTGTCCACAGCCGGACCGTGCGGTCGGTGCTGGCGGTGGCCACGGTCCGCCCGTCGGGGGCGAAGGCGACCGCGCGGATCTCGGCGGCGCGGGTGAAGTTGGACGTCTTCTGGGTGGCGTGGGCCGGATCGGCGACGTCCCACAGCCGCAGCGTCTGGTCGGCCCCGCCGCTGACGAGGGAACGTCCGTCCGGGCTGAAGGCGATCGAGTCGACGAGGCCGACATGGCCGGTCAGCGGGGCGCCGACCGCGACCGGATGGCGCGGATCGGTCATGTCCCACAACCGGATCGTGCCATCGCTGCCGGCGGTGGCCAGCAGCTTTCCGTCCCGCCGCAACGCCACGGACAGCACGGTGTCGGCGTGGGCGATCGGATCCCCCAGCGGGGCCGGGTGTTCAGGGTCGCTCAGGTCCCAGACCCGCGCGGTGCGGTCGGTGCTGCCGGTGACCAGCAGCTTGCCGTCGGCGGAGATCGCGACGGCGTTCACGGCGTCGCTGTGGCCGGTGAGGGTGATCGGATGGCCCACGTGCGCGGGATCGCGGACGTCCCAGATCCGCAGGGTGTCGTCCCAGCTGACGCTGGCCAGCACGCCGGGCCCGAACACGAGGGCGTTCACGCCGCGGATGTGCCCGACCAGGGTCGTGATCAGCTTGGGGTGGCGGCGGTCCCGGACGTCCCAGAGCCGGATCGTGTTGTCCATGCTGGCGCTGGCCATCAGCTTGCCGTCGACCGAATAGGCCACGCCGCCGACCGCGCCCCGGTGGCCGTACAACTGCGTGGCGTACGGGGCGCCGAGGGTGCTCAGCAGCGCGCCGCGGGCCTCCGCCGTCGGCGAGATCCGATACGCCGCCAGCGCCAGCTGGGCCGCCAGCCCCGGATTGGCCGCCCGCTCCCTCGTCGCCTCGATCGCCACCCGCTGCGACACGGCGACGTTTCGGTCCTGGGCGGAGTTGAGCTCGGATCGGAACGCGTAGACACCGGCCGCGACGGCCACCAGCAGCAGCACCGACAGCACGGCCACCAGCTGCCGCAGGCGGAGGCGCTGCCGCCGCTCGCGGGACAGCTCCTGTTCACGGGCGGCGAGGCTGGCGTCGAGGAACTGCCGTTCCCGCACGGTCAGCCCCTCGCTCGTGCGGCCGTCCCATTCCCGCGCGGACTCCAGCCGGATGCCCCGGTAGAGCGCGCCGGGGTCGCGGTCGAGCGACTCCCAGGTGTTGGCCGCCTCGGTGAGCTGCCGGTGCACGCGGCGGCCGTCACGGTCCTCGGCCAGCCACCGGCGCAGCCGCGGCCAGGACCACAGCAGCGTCTCGTGGGTCATCTCGACCGAGTCCTTGTCCAGCATGACCAGCCGGGCCGCGGCCAGTCGTTCGAGCACGAACGACAGGTCGGGGTCGCCGTCCAGCTCGTCACGGGCGACCCGGGCCTTGGCGTCGCCGACGCCGTCCCCGACCGCGGTCAGCCGCAGGAACAGCCGCCGCACCAACAGTTGCTGCTCCGGCTCGAACTCGGCGTACACGTCCTCGGCGGTCTTGGCCAGCGCGCCCTCGATGCCGCCCGCGGCCTCGAATCCGCTCAGTGTCAACATGTTGCCGCGACGCCGTCGCCACGTCTCCAGCAGCGCGTGGGACAACAGCGGCAGCAGGCCGGCGTGCCCGGCGACCTGGGCCACCAGCGCCGTGAGCAGCGCGCTTTCCACGCGGGCCCCGGCGCGGACGGCCGGCTCGACAATGACCTCGCGCAGTTCCTCGGTGGTCATCGCCCCGACCGCGACCTGAGCGTCCCGCAGGTGGGCCAGCAGGTCGGGAGAATCCATGCAGTGGCCGTAGAAGTCCGCCCGCACCCCCAGCAGCACGCGACACTGGCCGCCGGCGTCGTCGGCCAGGCCCACCAGCCGCGCGATGAACTCGGCCCGCTCGGCGGGGTCCTGGCAGCGGGTGTAGACCTCCTCGAACTGGTCCACCACGATCAGCGTCTCGCCCTCGGTCGCCGGCAGCGAGTCCAGCCGTGCCGACGGGTGTTCGCCAGGGGTGAACAGCACGACGCTGCGCGCCTCCCCCCGCCACCGGGCGATCACGCCCGCCCGCAGCAGCGAGGACTTGCCGGCGCCGGACGGGCCGAACACCCCCACCAGCCGGTTCGCGGCCAGCCGGGCCAGCACCTCCTCGATCAGCCGGGTACGCCCGAAGAACGTGCCCGCGTGCTCCGGTTGGAAGGCGCTGAGCCCGATGTACGGCGGCTCCTGCTCGTCCGCCTCGGCCTCGGCCGGCTCGTCGGCCAGCTCCGCCGCCAGCTCACGCCAGCGCTGCTCCCAGGCCGGCACGTCGCCATCGCAGCCACGCACGTAGGCCAGGGTCACCGGCAGGCTGGGCAACTTCCGTCCCGAGGCGGCCTCGGACAGCGTCGCCGCCGAGTAGTGCACCCGACGGCCCAGCTCACGGTAGGCCGGACTGCCCGCCTTGGTCCGCAGTGCGCGCAGATCGGCCGCGAAGGCCAGCAGCGACTCTTCCCCGAGCCGCAGCGGCTGCTCACGACGTGGCACTCCCCCACCCCCCGAACGCATTCTCCCGGGGCGGGCGTGACCATGTCCAGACATCCCACAAGCGGACGACTCAGCGGCTCCGAGCGGCCTTGCGGAACTCGCGGTTGAGGGTGGCGATGCTGGCGAAGGGAATGCCCTTCGGGCAGGAGGCCACGCACTCGCCGGTGTTGGTGCAGCCGCCGAAGCCCTCGTCGTCCATGGTCTCGACCATGTCCAGCACCCGCCGCGCCCGTTCCGGCTGTCCCTGCGGCAGCACGCTCAGGTGCGTCACCTTGGCCGCGGTGAACAACATCGCCGAGCCGTTGGGGCAGGCGGCGACGCAGGCGCCGCAGCCGATGCAGGTGGCGTTGTCGAAGGCGATGTCGGCGTCCGGCTTGGGCACCGGCGTGGCGTGGGCGTCGGGGGCGCTGCCGGTGGGGGCGGTGACGTAGCCGCCGGCCTGCACGATCCGGTCCAGCGCCGAGCGGTCCACCACCAAGTCCTTGACCACGGGGAATCCCTTGGCCCGCCAGGGTTCCACGTCGATGGTGTCGCCGTCGCGGAAGGAGCGCATGTGCAGCTGGCAGGAGGTGGTGCGCTCGGGACCGTGGGCCTGGCCGTTGATCACGACGCCGCAGGAGCCGCAGATGCCCTCGCGGCAGTCGTGGTCGAAGGCCACCGGCTCCTCGCCGTCGGCGATGAGGTCCTGGTTGAGGACGTCGAGCATCTCCAGGAAGGACATGTCCGGGCTGACCTCGTCGACGGCGTAGCTGACCAGGCGGCCGTCGGCCTGTGGGCCGGACTGCCGCCAGATACGGACGGTGAGTTTCACGTGTAGCTCCGCTGGGTGGGGTGGACGTGCTCGAAGGCTAGTTCCTCGCGGTGCAGCACGGGTTGGTCCCCGTACTCCCACGCGGCGACGTACGAGAAGCGCTCGTCGTCGCGCCGGGCCTCGCCCTCGGGCGTCTGGTGTTCCTCGCGGAAATGCCCGCCGCACGACTCCTCGCGGTGCAGGGCGTCGATCAGCAGCAGTTCCGCCAGTTCGAGGAAGTCGGCGACCCGGTTGGCCTTCTCCAGCTCCTGGTTCAGCTCGGTCGCCGTGCCGGGGATGCGGACGTCCCGCCAGAACTCGGCGCGCAGCTCGGGAACGCGTTCCAGCGCCTTGGTCAGGCCCTCGCGGTTGCGGGACATGCCGCAGTGGTCCCACATCAGCACGCCGAGCTCGCGGTGGAAGGAGTCGACCGACCGCTTTCCGTTGACCCGCAAGAGCTTCTGAATGCGCTCCCGGACCTGCGTCTCGACGGCGACGACCTCGTCACTGTCGGGGGCCACGGTGTCCAGCTTCGCGCCGCCGAGGTAGTCGTTGAGCGTGGCCGGCAGCACGAAGTAGCCGTCGGCGAGGCCCTGCATCAGCGCCGAGGCGCCGAGCCGGTTCGCGCCGTGGTCGGAGAAATTGGCCTCACCGATGACAAAGAGCCCGGGCACGGTGCTCTGGAGGTCGTAGTCCACCCACAGGCCGCCCATGGTGTAGTGGATGGCCGGGTAGATCCGCATCGGGACCTGGTACGGATCCTCGGCGGTGATCTGCCGGTACATGTCGAACAGGTTGCCGTAGCGGGCCTCGATGGCCGGCCGGCCCAGGCGTTCGATGGCGTCGGCGAAGTCGAGGTAGACGCCGAGCCCGCCGGGGCCGACCCCGTAGCCCGCGTCGCACATGTTCTTGGCAGCGCGAGAAGCGATGTCCCGTGGCACCAGATTGCCGAAGCTGGGGTACTGGCGTTCGAGGTAGTAGTCCCGCTCGTGCTCGGGTATCTCCCGCGGCGGCCGGGTGTCGGCCTGCCGCTTGGGCACCCAGATCCGGCCGTCGTTGCGCAGCGACTCGCTCATCAGCGTCAGCTTCGACTGGTGCTCGCCGGAGCGCGGGATGCAGGTCGGGTGGATCTGGGTGAAGCACGGGTTGGCGAAGTAGGCGCCCCGTTTGTGGGCCCGCCAGATCGCGGTCGCGTTGGAGCCCTTGGCATTCGTGGAAAGGTAGAACACGTTCCCGTAGCCGCCGCTGGCCAGCACCACGGCGTCGGCCAGGTGGGTGCTGATCTCGCCGGTGATCAGGTCGCGGGCCACGATGCCGCGGGCCTTGCCGTCCACCACGATCAGGTCGAGCATCTCCGTGCGGGCGTGCAGCTCCACATTGCCGGCGTCGATCTGCCGTGACAGCGCCTGGTACGCTCCCATCAGCAACTGCTGGCCGGTCTGCCCACGGGCGTAGAAGGTGCGCTGCACCTGCACGCCGCCGAACGACCGGGTGTCGAGCAGTCCGCCGTACTCGCGGGCGAACGGCACGCCCTGGGCCACCGCCTGGTCGATGATCTGCTCGGAGACCTTGGCCAGTCGGTACACATTGGACTCACGGGAGCGGAAGTCGCCGCCCTTCACCGTGTCGTAGAACAGGCGGTAGACGGAGTCGCCGTCGTTGCGGTAGTTCTTGGCGGCGTTGATGCCGCCCTGCGCCGCCACGGAGTGGGCGCGGCGCGGGGAGTCCTGGAAGCAGAACTGGATCACGTGGTAGCCCTGCTCGGCCAGCGTCGCCCCGGCCGAGCCGCCGGCCAGCCCGGTGCCGACGACGATGACCCGGTGCTTGCGGCGGTTGGCCGGGTTGACCAGCCGGGCCTGGAACTTCCTTTCGTCCCAACGCTTCTCCAGCGGGACGGCCGGGGCTTTCGCGTCGGTGACCGCGTTGCCGTCGAGATACATGTCAGCGCACCAATCCCGTCATGACGGCGATGGGGACCACCGCGAAGCCGGCCGTGGTGAGGATCGCCGTCGCGCGGCCGAAGACCTTGAGCGCCCGTTCCCTGGTGACGCTGGTGATGCCCAGCGTGCGGGCGGCGCTGGCGAAGCCGTGGTCGATGTGCAGGCCCAGCATGGCCAGCGCGACCAGGTAGATCACATTGACCCACCAGACCCTGAAGTCGGCCACGAGATTGTGGTACGGGTCGCCGGCCACGAAGTCCTGGTTCACCTGGCCCACGGTCAGGTCGAGGATGTGCCAGACGACGAACACCGCCAGCGTGGCGCCGCCCCAGCGCATCGTGTGCACGGCGAAGGTGGCCTTGACCGGGCGGCGATGGGCGTAGCGGACGGGACGGGCCCGGTGGTCGCGGCGGACCAGCTGCACGGTGGCGGTGATGTGCAACACCACGGCCACGACCAGGCCGGCGCGCATGATCCACAGGAACCACTCGTAGTGCAGCACCGGCTCGCCGAGGGTGCGCAGCCAGTGCGCGTACGCGTCGAGGTCGTTCGCGCCGAAGAACGTCTTGAGGTTGCCGACCATGTGCGCGAACACGAACCCGAGCAGGGCCGCGCCCGTCACCGCCATGACGATCTTCTTGCCGATCGTCGAGTCCCAGAACTGCCGGGCGGCCGGGCGTCGTTCCCGTCCGACGCGCCGCTGCGCCGCATCAATGACCACGTCCTCGACGCTAGGCCGCCGATTTACAGAGGTCAAAGACATCATAACTGTCGTCTTCAGAGGCAACAGCTATCATCGGGCCATGCAGTTCCAGCAGCTCGCCTATTTCGTCGCGGTCGCCGAGCACCGGCACTTCACCCGGGCCGCCGAGCACATGCGGGTCGCGCAACCCTCGCTGTCCCAACAAATCCGGGCCCTTGAGCACGATCTGGGAGCGCCGCTGTTCCACCGCATCCGCGGCAACGTGTCGCTGACCGAGGCCGGCGAGACGCTGCTGCCGATCGCGCGGCGGATCCTGGCCGAGATCGAGGGCGCCCGGCGGGCCATCCGGGAGCTGGACGAGCTGGAGCGCGGCCGGGTCCGCCTCGGCGCGCCGCCCAGCCTGTGCACCGGCCTGCTGCCGGCGATCCTGTCGGCCTTCCGCCGCCGCTACCCCGGGATTCAGTTGGAGCTGCACGAAAGCGGCTCCGGCGACCTCCGACAGCGGCTGTCCGAGGGTGCGCTGGATCTGGCCCTGCTGGCCGGCCCCCGCCATGCCGGCGATCACCAGCTGTCGACGACGGAGCTGCTGCTGGAGGAGCTGGTCCTGATCTCCGCCGGCACCGCTCGGGAGTCGACCTCGACCCGGCTGAACGTGCGGGAGCTGGTCGACGTGCCGCTGGTGATGTTCCGGCGGGGCTACGACGTGCGCGAAGTCACCGTGAACGCCTGCCGTGACGCCGGATTCGAGCCTTCCTTCGCCATCGAGGGCGGGGAGATGGACGCCGTGCTCGAACTCGTGCGGGCCGGCGTCGGGGCGGCCGTCGTGCCCAGCACCGTGGTCGGCGGGCGGTTCCGGATGACCCGGTTCGCCGCCGACGCCGGCATGACCCGGATCGTGCAGTTGGCGTACCGCAAGGACGTCGACCCCACCCGGGCCGTGCGGGCCTTGCGGCTGGCCATCGTGGCCTTCGTCGCCGACCCGGTCCGGCGCTCGGAGCTGCCGCCGGGGACGCGGCCCCTCGTCGACTACGCCGAGCTCGGGCTGGGCGAGCGGTGATCAGGACACTTCCTGACCGAAAGGGAGGCAGGGGTCGACGACTGGACGGAGGATGACAGGGGACCGACCGGGCCGCGACACTCGACCCGTGGGATTCCTGGACATGCTGATCGACGCCGCCCGCCAGGTTCCCAGCACAGCGGACGTGCTGCGCGGCGTCCGCCTCCTCGCTCGGCGGATCGGGTCCGCCGAGTTGGAGGCCTGGGCCGACCGGGAGCTTTCCGGCTACCCCGAGGACGGCCGGCTGCCGTCCTACCGGGGTCCGTACCGCTGCGAGGCGCACGTCCGCTACCGCCGCACCCCCGGCGGGGTGACGCCCGGGATGGCGCCGCTGCCGCAGAGCGCGTTCGCCGAGGAGCTGCGGGACTCCCGGCTGATGCGGGTGTACGAGGTGGCCGTCGTCGACCCGGTCGACCACCTCGACGACCTCGTGCGGGCTGGAGCGCCTTTGGTGCGGCCGTGGGGCGGGGTGCAGATCGACCTGATCAACCGGCTGATCGACATCGGCGGCCTGGACGTGGAGCCCGGGCACACCATCGCCGCCGCCGAGACCCGGCTGGCCGGCGACTCCGTGGCCAAGGTGGTGGATTCCGTGCGCAGCCGCGTGCTCGGGCTGGCGTTGGGGCTGGAGCGGGTGGCCCCGTCGGCCGGCGACGAGGACGGGCCGTCCTCGGTGTCGCCGGCCATGCACGAGGTGATCACCAAGACGCTGGCGTGAGGGTTCGGGCCAGCCACCGGGTGCGGGTCTCGCGGGCTTCCCGCGAGAGCTGGGCCTTCGGGTAGAGGGCGTCGAAGCCGTGAAAGCCGCCGGCCCACACGTGCAGCTCCGCCTGGCCGCCGGCCGCCCAGATGCGGGTGGCGTAGTCGACGTCCTCGTCGCGGAAGACCTCGGCCGTGCCGACGTCGATGTACGTGGTGGGCAGGCCGCTCAGGTCGTCGGCCCTGGCCGGGGAGACATAGGCGGGCACGGGGTCGGCGCCGTCGGTGACCGCGTTCCAGCCGAAGGCGTTCATCTCCCGCGTCCACACGCCCGGATCCCCGGAGTACTGGCGGCTGGAGGCGGTGTCGTTGCGGTGGTCGAGCATCGGGCAGATCAGCACCTGCGCGGCGATGGCCGGGCCCTGCCGGTCGCGGGCCATCAGCGTCACGCCGGCGGCCAGGCCGCCGCCCGCGCTCGTGCCGGCGACGATGATCCGGTCGGGGTCGATGCCCAGCTCGTCGGCGTGCTCCGCCGTCCAGACCAAGCCTCGGTAGCAGTCCTCCACCGGGGTCGTGCCCGTGGCTTCCGGGGCCAGGCGGTAGTCGACGGTGACCACCACCGCGCCGAACTCGTCCAGCCAGTCCAGGGGGATGTCGATCTGCGAGAACCGGTCCCCCATCACCATGCCGCCGCCGTGCAGCCAGTACACGCAGGGCGCTTTCGCCGCCTTCTCCGCCGGTGTGAAGATCGACAGCGGGATGTCGGGGCGATCCTGTCGGTCGATCTTTCTGCCGTCGAGGATCACGTCGATCGGTCCGGCCGAGTACGGCCTCATCTGGCGCAGGGTCTCGTTGTCCAGGGTGGTCCGCAGCGGCATGTCGGCCAGCAGCGCGGCCAGCTCCGGGTCGAGATCGGGTCGGGTCGCCATGTCAGAACGCCGCCTTGCCGCCGACGGGGACCTCGTCGGTGTACCGGGATTCCCCCTCCAGCAACGGTTGCAGCCGCTCGACGAAATGCTGAGCGGCTTCACCGGCGAAGAACCGGCTGTGCGCTTCCTGGCTGGTCCAGCCCTCGGTCACGCTGATGGTGTCCGGGTTCTCGGCCGAGCGGCAGACGAGGAACACCACGCAGTCCTCGTTCGGCATCGAGGGCGCGTCGAGCAGCACCCGCACCACCTCGTCGCCCCGGCCCGGGCGGGCGGTCATCGTCGCGTGAAATCCGTGAAGGACGTTCATGGGGTTGCCTCCTGCGTTATTCGGACAACCCAATCCTCACAGTCTGACCAGCGGAAACGTAAGATCGATCCTGCCTGACTCTTGCCTGATCCGACCACTTGCGCCCCGATCGGACAGCAGTACGCTCGGCGCCATGATTACCGCGGTCCACACCCTGGTGTACGCCGACGACCCCGACGCCGCCCGCGCCTTCTTCCGGGACGTGCTGGCCTGGCCCCACGTGGACGCCCACGAGGGCTGGCTGATCTTCCGGACCGGGCCGTCGGAGCTCGGCGTCCATCCCGGGCCGCCCAGCCACGAGATCTCCCTGATGTGCGACGACCTCGACCAGACCATGGCCGAACTGGCCGCCCGCGGCGCCGAGTTCGCCGGCCCCGTCGAGACCCGTGCCTTCGGCCGCACCGTCGCGCTGAAGGTGCCCGGGGCCGGGGGCATCCTGCTGTACCAGCCGCGCCATCCGGTGGCCTTCGACCTGTAACTACACCCCTGGTGTGCCAGCTCGCACGCGCTCCAGCAGAGCTTCCTTCACCACGGCCGGGATCTTGCTCCCGGTCCAGGTGCACTCTCGGGCAAGGATCAGGCGGTCACCGGGTCGACGAGGTGCGGCCCGTTGTTGCGCACGCTGTTGACGGCCGTGGACACCTCGTAGGGCTCCAGGTGCGGCTCGGGCAGGCTGTTGATCAGCGCCTGCACGTCGTCGACCTCGTCCAGCTTCGGGTCGAGCCAGGCGTCGAGCAGGTCGCCGGCAGGAATGAGCAGCGGGCTGCGGTCGTGGATGTGGCCGAGGGTGTCGGCGGCGGTGGTGGTGATCACCGTGCAGGTCCACAGCCACCGGTCCGGGTGGTCCTCGGGCAGGTCGGGATCGGGGCGCAGCTCGTACAGGCCGGCCATGGCCAGCGGCTGCCCGTCGCCGGCGTGCAGGAAGAACGGCACCTTCCGGTTGTCGATCTTCATCCACTCGAAGTAGCCGTCGGCCGGGATGACGCAGCGTCGGCGCTTGGCCGCCGACTTGAAGGCCGGCTTGGCCAGCAGCGTCTCGACCCGGGCGTTGATCATCTTGCTGCCGATCTTGACGTCCTTGGCCCACGACGGCACCAGGCCCCACCGCACCGACCGCAGCAGCCGTGTGGCGGGGACCGCCGGCTCGTCCTTCGGGGCGCGCTCCAGGACGGCCCGGACCTGCTGCGTGGGCGCGACGTTCCACGACGGCTCGGGCTCCTCGCCGATCACGTCGACGACCTCGAACGCCTTCGCCAGCTCGGCGTCGGTCTGGGCACTGGCGTATCGACCGCACATGTCACGAATTCTGCATCGCCGCGCGCCTCGACGCCCGCTTTTCGGCCCGTGCCGGCCTCAGCCGGCGCGGCGGGGCAGGGCGACCAGGGCCTCGTCCACGGTGGCGTCGATGGTCAGCACGCTGTCCAGCCCGGTGATCTGCAGCGGCCGCAATGCCTGCCGGCGGGCGGCGACGATGCGCAGGCCGAAGCTCTCCTCCTCGGCCCGCTGCGACCAGCGGGCCAGCAGGCTGAGGCCCGTGGAGGCCAGGAAGCTGAGGCCTTCCAGGTCTAGGATCAGGGCGGACACGTCCTCGGCGGCCGCCGTGACCGCCTGCTCCACCTGCTCCACAGTGGCGAGGTCGAGCTCCCCGAACAGGTGCACGACGGCGATCGTGCCGATGCGTTCGGTGCTCACGGAGATCGGGGTGGTGACGGGCATCGCTGGCATGGGCATCGCTTCCCTAGAGGATGAAGACGCAGCCCGAAGCCGGACGCATGCGTGCCACGTCGGCTGCTTTCTCAACCGCTGCCCACGGTAGGACCACCGATGAGCACTGGCAACGCGCCTACCCAAACCAATTGTGAATAAACCCCGCGGACCGGCGGTTTCACCGTCGGTTCGGAATATCGACGGCGGGGTAGCCAGGGCAATGAGACTGGGCGTGCTGGACATCGGGTCGAACTCGGCGCAACTGCAGGTGGTGGACATCGTCGCCGGCGGCCCGCCGCTGCCCGCCTACGCGGTGAAGGAGCCGACGCTGCTGGCGGAGTCGTTCACGCCGGACGGCGCGATCGACCGGCAAGGCGTGAGACGGGCGGCCGAGGCGGTGGGCAGATGCCTCGACGTGGCCCAGCGGTCGGCGGTGGACAAGCTCTACGTGTTCGCCACCTCAGCCGTCCGCGACTGCGCCAACCGGGACGAGGTGCTGGGCCGGATCGAGGGCGAGACGGGTGTCCGGCCGCAGTACCTCAGCGGCGAGGACGAGGCCCGCCTGACCTATCTGGCCGCCCGTCGCTGGTACGGCTGGTCGGCCGGCCGGCTGCTGGTGCTGGACATCGGCGGCGGTTCGATGGAGATCGTGTACGGCACGGGCGTGCGGCCGGACCTGGTGGTGTCGCTGCCGCTCGGCGCGGGCCGGCTGACCCGGCGGTTCCTGCCCGACGACCTGCCGTCGGACAAACAGCTGCGCCGGCTCCGCGGCCACATCCGGGACGAGCTGGGCGAGGTCGCCGACCGGCTGGCCTGGGAGGGCGCGCCGAACCAGGCGGTGGCCACCTCGAAGACGTTCAAGCAGCTGGCCCGGCTGGCCGGCGCCCCGGCGCAGCGGCGCGGTCCGTTCGTCCGGCGCCGCCTGACCGTCGACGATGTCGCGAGGTGGGTGCCCCGACTGGCCCGCACGCCGGCGGCCGAACGGGCCGACCTGCGTGGCGTGTCCCGGTCCCGTGCCAGACAGGTGGTGGCCGGCGCGATGGTCGCGCAGGCCGCGATGAGCCGGTTCAAGCTGTCCTCGGTGGACGTGTGCCCCTGGGCGCTACGGGAGGGCGTGGTGTTGTGCCACGCCGTCTGGGATGCCCGCGGTTTCCTGCCGCTGCAACCGATCTCCCTGGGCGACCGACCGGTTCTGCACGACATTCCGCGGCAGCTGGTCGTCGGTTCCGTCGCGGCCGCCGGCATGTGACGCCCACCTGTTCACCGGCCCGTCGCCGGGCACTCCGACGGCATGACGGAAGTCAGCAGGACGGTCGAGGTGTCCCCGGAGCAGGTGTTCGCGGTGCTCGCCGACGGTTGGTCCTATGCCGGCTGGGTGGTCGGCAACTCCCATGTCCGCGAGGTCGATCCGGGCTGGCCCGCGGCGGGGGCGCGGATCCACCACAGCGGGGGGCTGTGGCCGTTGCAGGTCAACGACTGGACCGAGATGCGGGCCGACAGGGTCACCATCCGGGCGAGGCGCAGGCCTTCCACGGCACCCATGCGGCGCAGCAGGCGTAGGCCGGTGCGGACCGGGGGAACGGCCGGAACAGCGCGTCCAGGAACGGATCCCGCATCCGGCTCCACTGGTCGTACATGCGAAGCCAGGCATCGCCGTCGCCCGGCGCGAACTCAGATACCGACCGCGCGGTCCGCTCAACGTCACGGGACAGCACCACGCTGCGGCCGTCCGGCAGGAGGTGCGCCACGACGTCGGGCGCGTGCCGCCAGGTCAGGCCGTGCCGCTCCAGGTCGAGCTGGGCGAACACGGGCGAGGCGGTCATCGGGAAGAAGGCACTACACAGGTCGCTGTAGCCGGGCGCCGCGAACTCCGCGGTGCGGACGGCCAACCGGGCTGATCGGCCGCCTCCAGCACCATGACCTGCCATCCGGCGTCAGCCAGCAGGTGCGCGGCGACCAACCCGTTGTGGCCCGCACTGGTCACCACGCCGTCAGCTGACTCCGTCACGGCCGGGGATTCCCCGGTGACGCACCGCCAAACTCAGGAGCGCCGGTCCAGCGGCCCCCACTCGGCGGAGTGCTGGCTGGCGACCTCCTGCTCACACTCGGCCAGCACGGCATCGTCGATCCACGCGAGCGGCCGAACGTCCACGACCAGCGGCTCGTTGTCCGGGCCGCGCCCGCGTTCGGTCGCCGCCAGCACCCACGGTCGCACCCCGGGCCCGCGCAGGTCGCGGAGGTGCCGGTAGTCGTAGAGCCGGCGGGCCAGCCACAGCCGCAGCGACCGGTCGCCCCACCACGGCTCCACCCGCAGCGGGTTCGCCGACAGCCCCGGCAGCGGCACGCCGGTCAGGCCGTCCCGACTGGACATGCCGTCGCCGTCGACGTCGGGGCCGTGCGACCACCGTACGTACAGGTCGTCGTTGACGCTGCGCACCAAATCCACCAGCCCGGCCAGGTCGGGCACCACGGGCATGCTTCGATCGGACACGGACCCCGGATGCCCGCTACGGCGGCGTCGAACCGCCCGGTTCGGCCCGGCAGAACGGGGCCACACCGGCGGCCGGTAGTGCTCGTCGTGGTGGAAGGACGGGCGCATACCGTTCATGGCCGCGGATTTTCCGGCAACCCGGCGTACGTGACCGGGGAGCGGGTATTCACCGCCGTGCACATCGTGGTGACGGGAGCCAGCGGCAACGTGGCCACAGCACTGTTGCGGGTGCTGCGCCGAGAGAATTGGCGGGTGACGGGCGTCGCCCGGCACCGACCCGACGGACCGCCGTACGACCGGGCGGACTGGGTGACGTGCGACATCGGGGAGCGCGGCGCGGTGGGGCGGCTGGCGGAGCTGTTCGAGGGGGCGGACGCGGTGGTGCACCTGGCTTGGGCGATCCATCCGGAGCGGGAGGATCCGCCGATGCACCGGACGAACGTGTCGGGCACGGAGAACCTGCTGGCGGCCATGGCGAAGGCGCACGTTCCGCACCTCGTGGCGGCATCCTCGGTGGCGGCGTACGAGGCGCCGCACCGGTGGGCGAGGGTGGACGAGAACTGGCCCCGCCAGGGCATTCCGGCCAGCGCGTACAGCCGGGGCAAGGTGGTGCTGGAGCGGATGCTGGACGAGTTCGAGGCCCGGCAGCCGGAGGTGACGGTTGCTCGGCTTCGGCCGTGCGCGATCCTCCAGCATGATGCCGGGTCTGAGTTCGCGCGGTGGACGCTGAGCCCGCTGCTGCCGAAAAGCCTGCTGGGCCGACGGTGGCTGCCGCTGCCGTGGTGGACCGGCCTGCGCGCCCAGGTGGTGCACGCCGCCGATGTGGCCGCCGCGATCAGGGCGATCGTGGCGCGCGGCGCGGGCGGGGCCTTCAATCTGGCCGCGGAGCCGGTGCTGACCGGGGCCCAGCTGGCCCGGCCGTTCGGTGGCGGGCCGCGGATCCCGGTGCCGCGCGGGCCGAGCCGGGCCGGGGCGTGGCTGGGCTGGCGGCTGGGGCTGCAACCGCTGCACCCGGGCTGGCTGGCGCTGGCCGACCAGGCGGCCCTGGTGGACACGGATCGGGCTCGCCGCGTGCTGGGCTGGCGTCCCGAGCACGACGCGCACGAGGTGCTGGCCGAGATGGCCGCCGGCCTGCGGACCGGCGCGGCCGTCGACAGCCATCCGCTGCGGCCGCTCGACCGTGGGCCACATGTCGGCCGACCGACCCACCAGTCTCAGGGTTGAGTCGGTTCAATCGGGCTAAAACCCGGGTACTCAGCGACATGGACATCAGCGAGCTCGGACAACTGGCGCGGTGTTACGCGCGTGAGCAGGTGGTCGTGGCGATGCTGGGCATGCCGGCCCTGCTGGGGCATCCGGCCTGGCGCACGGTGAACCCGGATCTCGGTGGCGGGCAGGGGGTGCTGCTGGTGCCGGGATTCGGGGCGGGCGATCGAAGCCTGTCGCTGACCAGGAGATGGCTGGGGGCTCGGGGTTTCGTGCCGGCGCCGGCCCGGATCGGGCTCAACCTGGGCTGCACGTCGACGCTGGTGGACCAGGTCGAGCGGCGGGTCGAGGAGCACGTGCGGACCACCGGCGGCAAGGTTGTCCTGTTGGGACAGAGCCGCGGGGGCGCGCTGGCCCGACTGGTGGCGGTGCGTCGGCCGGAACTGGTGCGGGGGCTGGTCATGCTCGGCAGCCCGGTGCTGGACCTGCTCGGAGCCAAGCTGGGCGTGATCACGGTGGCCCGGCTGCTGGCGAGGTTGACCGAGCTCGGTGTGAAAGGCCTGCTCGACAACGACTGTTTCCGGGGCGACTGCTACACGCTGCACTCGGATGCGCTGAGGGCGCCGCTCGAGGTGCCGGCGGTGGCGTTCTACTCCCGCAACGACGGGATCGCCCCGTGGCGGCTGTGCATGGACCCGTATGCCCGGTGCGTCGAGGTCCGCAGCACGCACATGGGTATGGGGCTCGACCCCGAGGTCTACGCGGCGCTGGGCCCGGTCCTGGCCGACTGGGCCGGCAACGCCGCCGTCCACGCCGCTTAGACGGCTGGGGAACTGGGTAGCCGGGAGCACCTGTTGTCGACCCCGAGGAGCCGACGGTGCGTCGATGGATCGAGTCCTGGCCGGTGTACCGGCAGCTCCGCGGCGACGACCCGCTGGGCCGGGGCAGGGCGGTCACCTCGCCCACGACCGAGAACCTGACGCCGAGGACGGCGACGGCGGACCGGGTGGTGAAGTCGGTCTGTCCGTATTGCGCGGTCGGCTGCGGCCAGAACGTGTACGTCAAGGACGACAAGGTCGTGCAGATCGAGGGCAACCCCGACTCCCCGGTCAGCCGCGGCCGGTTGTGTCCGAAAGGGGCGGCGAGCCTGCAGCTGACCACCGGCGAGTCGCGCCGGCACCAGGTGCTGTACCGGCCCCCGCATGCGGCGGACTGGCAGGAGATCCCGCTCGACCAGGCCATGGAGATGGTCGCCGAGCGGGTGCTCAAGGCCCGGGAGCAGGGCTGGCAGGACGAGCAGGACGGCGTCCGGGTCGCCCGCACGATGGGGCTGGCCAGCCTGGGCGGCGCGACCCTGGACAACGAGGAGAACTACCTCATCAAGAAGCTGTTCACCGCACTGGGCGTGGTGCAGGTGGAGAACCAGGCGCGCGTGTGCCACAGCGCGACGGTGGCCGGCCTCGGCACCTCCTTCGGCCGCGGCGGCGCGACGATGTTCCTCCAGGATCTGCAGCGCTCCGACTGCATCGTCATCCAGGGCTCGAACTTCGCCGAGGCCCACCCGGTCGGCTTCCAGTGGGTGATGGAGGCCAAAGCGCGCGGGGCCAAGGTGATCCACGTGGACCCCCGGTTCAGCCGCACCAGCGCGCTGGCCGACCTGTACGTCCAGATCCGGCCGGGCACGGACATCGCCTTCCTCGGCGGCGTCATCAACCACGTGCTCACCACGGACAAGTACTTCCACGACTACGTGGTCAACTACACCAACGCCGCCTCGATCGTGCGGGAGGACTTCCGCGACACCGAGGATCTCGACGGCGTGTTCTCCGGCTTCAACGAGGAGACCCGGCACTACGACTTCGACACCTGGCAGTACGAGGGTGTCGAGATGGTCGCCGCCACCGGCGATCGCGACGAGGGCTACGAGGAGCACAGCACCGGCGGGGAGAGCCAGCACCACGCCGGCAAGGCCGAGGGCCGGGGCTCCGGCGGCGTCGGCCTGAGCGGCAAGCCGAAGACCGATCCGACGCTGCGACACCCCCGCTGCGTCTTCCAGATCCTCAAGCGCCACTACGCCCGCTACACGCCCGAGCTCGTCGCCGAGATCTGCGGCACGCCGGTCGAGAAGTTCCAGGCCGTCTGCGACGCGCTGACCGAGAATTCCGGTCGCGACCGCACGAGTGCCTTCGCCTACGCGGTCGGCTGGACACAGCACACCGTTGGCTCGCAGTACATCCGCACGGCCTCGATCCTGCAGCTGTTGCTGGGCAACATCGGCCGGCCGGGCGGCGGCATCCAGGCCCTGCGCGGTCACGCCAGCATCCAGGGCTCCAGCGACATCCCGACCCTGTTCAACCTGCTGCCGGGCTACATCCCGATGCCGCACGCGCACGCCAACGAGACGCTGGACGACTTCGTCGAGGCCGACGCCGCCGAGACCGGGTACTGGGCGTACATGCGTTCGTACCTGGTGAGCCTGCTCAAGGCCTGGTGGGGCGAGAAGGCCACCGCGGACAACGACTTCTGCTTCGACTACCTGCCGCGGATCACCGGCTCGCACGCCCACTACGACACCGTGATGGAGCAGCTGGCCGGCAACTGCAAGGGCTACTTTCTGATGGGCGAGAACCCGGCCGTCGGCTCGGCCAACGCCAAGATGCAGCGGCTGGGCATGGCCAACCTGGACTGGTTGGTGGTGCGGGACTTCTCGCTGATCGAGAGCGCCACCTGGTGGCAGGACGGCCCGGAGATCGAGACCGGCGAGCTGCGCACCGAGGACATCGGCGCCGAGGTGTTCTTCTTCCCGGCGGCCTCGCACACCGAGAAGTCCGGCAGTTTCACCAACACCAACCGCTGGGTGCAGTGGCACGAGCAGGCCGTCGAGCCCGCCGGCGACGCCCGCAGCGACCTGTGGTTCATGTTCCACCTGGGACGGATCATCCGCGAGAAGCTGGCCGGCTCGACGGATCCCAAGGACCGGCCGATTCTCGACCTGACCTGGGACTACCCGGTGGTCGGCGAGCTCGACGAACCGGATGCCGCCGCGGTGCTGGCCGAGATCAACGGCTTCGACGCCGACGGCAAGCATCTGGGCTCGTACAAGGAGCTCAAGGACGACGGCTCCACGACGTGCGGCTGCTGGATCTACTGCGGCGTCCACGCCGACGGCGTCAACCAGGCGGCCCGCCGCAAACCCGGCCAGGAGCAGGACTGGATCGCCGCGGAATGGGCCTGGGCCTGGCCGGCCAACCGCCGCATCCTCTACAACCGGGCGTCGGCCGATCCGGACGGCAAGCCGTGGAGCGAACGCAAGAGCCTGGTGTGGTGGGACGGCGAGAAGTGGACCGGGCACGATGTCCCGGACTTCGACGCCGACAAGAAGCCGGACTACGAGCCGGACGAGGACGCGCGGGGCTCGGATGCCCTCAGCGGCAAGGATCCGTTCATCATGCAGGGGGACGGCAAGGGCTGGCTCTACGCCCCGGCCGGACTGGACGACGGCCCGCTGCCCACCCACTACGAGCCGCAGGACTCGCCGTTCGTCAACGCCCTCTACACGCAGCAGCGCGGGCCGAGCCGGCTGGTGTTCGACGGCGAGCACAACCGCTACCATCCCACCGGATCACCGGTTTTCCCTTACGTGGTCACGACATACCGCCTGACCGAGCACTTCACCGCCGGCGGCATGAGCCGGTGGACGCCGTACCTGTCCGAGCTGCAGCCGGAGTTCTTCTGCGAGGTGTCGCCGGAACTGGCTCGTGAGCGCAACCTCGACCACGGCGGCTGGGCCACGATCGTCACCGCCCGCAACGCGATCGAGGCGCGGGTGATGGTCACCGACCGGGTGCCGACGCTGACCGTGCAGGGCCGGACCCTGCACCAGATCGGCCTGCCCTATCACTGGGGCCCCAACGGGCTCGCGACGGGCGACGCCGCCAACGAGCTGACCGCGATCGCCTTGGACCCCAACGCCCACATCCAGGAGGACAAGGCGCTGACCGCGGACATCCGGCCCGGGCGACGACCTCGCGGGCCGGCTCGCGTCGAGCTCGTCCGCGAGTACCAGCGGCGAGCGGGCATCACCGACCGCACCGGCATGGAGGTGTGAGCATGCAAGCGCAGCCCCGGATGGGATTCTTCACCGACACCAGCGTCTGCATCGGGTGCAAGGCGTGCGAGGTGGCGTGCAAGGAGTGGAACGCCGTCCCCGAGGACGGCCTGAACTTCACCGGCAACTCCTTCGACAACACCGGCGGCCTCAGCGCCGACACCTGGCGGCACGTGGCGTTCATCGAGAAGCCGGCCGCCGAGAAACCCAAGGTGGATCTGGGCATGCCGACAGTCGGACAGTCCACTCCGGACTTCCAGTGGCTGATGTCCTCGGACGTGTGCAAGCACTGCACACACGCCGCCTGCCTGGACGTGTGCCCGACCGGCGCGTTGTTCCGCACCGAGTTCGGGACCGTGGTCGTGCAAGAGGACGTGTGCAACGGCTGCGGGTACTGCGTGCCGGCCTGCCCCTACGGCGTGATCGACCAGCGTCCGGACGACGGCCGCGTGTTCAAGTGCACCATGTGCTACGACCGGCTCGGTGCCGGGCAGGAACCGGCCTGCGCCAAGACCTGCCCGACCGACTCCATCCAGTTCGGCGAGCTGGACGAGCTGCGGGAACGCGCCGCGCATCGGGTCGAGGAGCTGCGGGCGCAGGGCGTCGACGCGGCGCGGCTGTACGGCGAGGACCCGAACGACGGCGTCGGCGGGGCGGGCGCGTTCTTCCTGCTGCTCGACGAGCCGGAGGTGTACGGCCTGCCGCCGAATCCCGTGGTCACGACCAGGGATCTGCCGTCGATGTGGAAGCACGCGGGCGTCGCGGCGGCGACCCTCCTCGTCGGACTGGCGGCGACATTCTTCGGGGGCAGGCGATGAAGGGCAACGGGCCCAAGTTCGAGTCCTACTACGGCAAGCCGGTGGTCAAGGCCCCGGTCTGGTCTCCGCTGGACATCGGCGGCTACCTGTTCCTCGGCGGCCTGGCCGGCGCCTCCTCGGTGCTCGCCGCCGGGGCCGAGCTCACGGCACGACCAGGGTTGGCCCGGGCCGGCAAGATCGCCGCGCTCGGGGCCATCTCCGCGTCGGCGGCGGCGCTGGTGCACGACCTCGGCAAACCGGAGCGATTCGTCAACATGCTCAGGGTGGTCAAGCCGACCTCGCCGATGAGCGTCGGCTCGTGGCTGCTCGCCGGCTACGGCCCGGCCGCCGGCATCGCGGCGGCGACAGCGGTGACCGGCCTGTTCCCCGGCATCGGCAAGGCGGCCACGATCGGCGCGGGCCTGCTGGGTCCGGCGATCGCCTCGTACACGGCGGTGCTGATCTCCGACACGGCCACGCCGGCCTGGCACGGCGGCTACCGCGAGATGCCGTTCGTTTTCGTCGGCTCGGCGGCCACGGCCGCCGCCGGCCTCGGCATGATCGCCGCCAGCACGGCCGAGGCCGGCCCGGCCCGGCGGGCGGGCGTGTTCGGGGCGGCACTGGAAACCGTGGCCATGCACCAGATGCGACAGCGGCTGGGCATGGTGGCCGAGACCCATCACCAGGGCAAGGCCGGCCCGCTGCTCAAGGCGGCCGAGGTGCTCACCATCGGCGGCGCGGCCGTCGGCGCACTGCTCGGCCGGCGCAGCCGCGTGGCCGCCGTGATCGGCGGCGCCGCCATGCTCGCCGGCTCGGCCTGCACCAGGCTCGGAGTGTTCCATGCCGGTGTGCAGTCGGCGGAAGACCCGAAATACACGGTGCAGCCCCAGAAAGGCTAGCTGGGCACCGTGTGGTGCATGACCAGCAGGGCTATGTCGTCGGCGGTGGACTGGCCCTCGACGAACTCGGCCATCAGCTCGACGCAGACCGTCTCGGACGGCACGGCCGCGACGGCGTCCAGCAGCTCGGCCAGCCCGGCGTCGATGGGCCGGTCCCGGCGCTCCACGAGGCCGTCGGTGTAGAAGCAGAGGGTCGCGCCCGGCGGCACCTGGATGACCTGGCTGCGACGGCGGCGTCCCCTGAGCGAGAAGCCGATCGGCGGGTCGACGACCGCGTCCACGAAGCGGCTGGCGTGGCCGGGCACGGCCAGCACCGGCCGCAGGTGACCGGCCAGGCACAGGGTCAGCCGCCCCTGGGCCGGCTCGACGACGGCGTAGGCCACGGTGGCCATCACGCCGGCCTCGAAGTGGCTGGCCTTGCGGTCCAGCTTGTCCATCACGATCTCGGGCTCGTCGTTGTCCAGCGCGTAGGCTCTCAGCGCGCTGCGCAGCCGCCCCATGACCACCGCCGCGGCGAACCCGTGCCCGGCGACGTCGCCGATGACGATGCCGATGCGGCCGCCGGACAGCGGGAACACGTCGTACCAGTCGCCGCCGACGCCCAGGTCGGCGCCGGGGACGTAGCGGCCGGCGAAGTCCAGGCCGGCCACCGACGGGAGGCGGCTGGGCAGCAGGCTGCGCTGCAGCGCCGTGGTCGCGCTGCTCTCCGCGTTGGAGGCCTGCGCCTGCACGGCCAGGGCCAGCCGGTCGGCGGCCACCTGCAGCAGGAGAATCTCCTCGGCGGTGAACGTCCGGTCGCCGATCACGCCCACCCGCAGCACGCCGACCAGCGCGCCGGCGGCGATCATGGGCACACCCAGCAGTGCGGTGACACCGCTCTCCCACAGCAGCGGCGTCTCGACGGTCGTCTCGTCCACCCGATCGGTGACCTGCGCCTCCATGGTCTCGACCACCCGCCCGGCCAGGCCGACCCCCGACGGGATCCGCGTCAGCCGGCGAAGCTGCTGCTCCACGCCCACCGACGCGCCCGCGACGAGGTGGTCGCCGGACCGGTCGTAGATCAGCACCGTGGCGGTGTCCACCGACAGCAGCTCGTGGATGCGGACCAGCAGCTCACGCAGCACCACCTCGGTGCTCAGCCGGGCCAGGCCGGCGTCCGTGACGGCGTCCAGGAAGCCCAGGCGCCCGTCCTTCGGCTCGACCGGCCAGCGCATGCGGACCCGGGTGCCGGTGTTCGACGGCAGCACCGTGACCTGGGCGGCGAGCCGCTCTATCAGCTCAAGGCCGCGACCGCGGTGATGTTGCTCCTCGGGCGTGCTGACGTGCCAGTGGCCCTCGTCGGCGACCACGGCCAGCACGGCGTCCCGGTCCCGGCGCATCTCCACGTCGAGCGTGCCGATCCCGTCGTCGCGGTAGGCGTGCTCCACGACGTTGGCCATGGCCTCGTACACGGCCAGCGCCACCATCTGCGACAGGTCCAGCGACAGGCCTTCGCGTTCGGTCCACTCCTCGATCGACCGGCGGATGCCGCTGAGCTGCTCGGCCTTGGCCAGCCCGTGCCACCGCAGAATCGGATCCACGCCGCTCATGCTTCCATCGCGGCCCTGAGATCGGCCCGGATGAACAGGTCCTCGGTCAGGCCGGTCAGCTCCAGCGGCCGCAGCACCGCCGCGTCGTTCGCCACCACCCGCAGCTGCGTGCCCTCGTCCGCCTGGCGATGGGCCAGCGCCAGCACGGCCAGGCCGGCCGAGGAGAAGAACCGCACCCCGGTCAGGTCGATGACCAGCATCCGGAGCTTCTCCCCCAGCAACGCGACGACCTGGCTCTCCAGCGCCGGCGCGGTGACCATGTCGACCTCGCCGTCCACCCGCACGACAGCGATGTCGTCGGCCGGACGCTCCACGGCGACGGTCGCCAACCCTACCTCCGCGTTGTTCGATTCTTCCGCGCTGAAACCGGTCACCCCGACATCATGCCCCCCGCCAAGGCGGCGGGCATGCGCGGCACGCACCAGTTGTGCCGGGGTTGCCAGCGAGGCGGCCGTTCAAACCTGCCTTTTTCGGCGGCCGGTCCGATCAGGGCTGCAGCAGCACCTTCACGGCCCCGTCCCGCTTCTGCTGGAACATCTGGTAGGCGGCCGGGGCCTGCTCCAGCCGCACCCGATGGGTGGCGAAGCCCTCCACGCCCAGCGGGTCGCCGTCGACCAGCAGCGGCAGGATGTCGGGCACCCAGCGGTGCACGTTGGCCTGCCCCATCCGCAGCTGGATCTGCTTGTCGAACATCCGCAGCATCGGCATCGGGTCGGCCATGCCGCCGTACACGCCGGACAGCGAGATGGTGCCGCCGCGACGGACGATCTCGATGGCCAGGTACAGCGCGTGCAGGCGGTCCACCCCCACCCGCTTCATCAGCCAGCCCTGCACCGGGTCCGGCAGCAGGGACGTCATCTGCTGCGTCATCTGCGCCGTCGGCGAGCCGTGCGCTTCCATGCCGACCGCGTCGATCACCGCGTCCGGCCCGCGGCCACCGGTCTTGTCGCGGATCACCTTGGCCAGGTCGGGATCGCGCACGTCCAGCGCGTCCACGCCGTTCAGGCGGGCCCGCTCCAGCCGCTCCGGCACCAGGTCGACACCGATCACCTGGCCCGCGCCCCGGTGCTGCGCGATGCGGCACGCCATGTCGCCGATCGGCCCCAGGCCCAGCACCGCCACGCTGCCGCCGTCCGGGATCGCCGCGTACTCCACGGCCTGCCACGCCGTCGGCAGCACGTCCGAGAGGTACACGAACCGGTCGTCCGGCGGGCCGTCCGGCACCTTGATCGGCAGGGTGTTGCCGAACGGCACCCGCAGGAACTCGGCCTGCCCGCCCGGGACCTGTCCGTACAGCTTGGTGTAGCCGAACAGCGCCGCCCCGCTGCCCTGCTCGTGCACCTGCGTCGTCTCGCACTGCGAGTGCAGCCCCTGGCCGCACATGAAGCACGTTCCGCAGGACACGTTGAACGGGATCACCACCCGGTCGCCCGGCCGCACCGCCGTGACCTCCGGGCCGACCTCCTCGACCACGCCCATCGGCTCGTGGCCCAGAATGTCGCCCTCCTCCAGGAACGGGCCCAGGACCTCGTACAGGTGCAGGTCGGAGCCGCAGATGCCGCTGGAGGTGATGCCCACGACGATGTCCGTCGGCTGCTCGATCCTCGGGTCGGGCACGGTGTCCACCCGCACGTCCCGTTTGCCGTGCCAGGTCACTGCCTTCATCGGATTTCCTCCCATGTCGTCAGGCCTCGGCTACCCCGTGCGCGGGCCGACAACCACGACAGCGAGACCCCGCCGGCACCGGGCCGGCGGGGTCTCACGGGAGATGCTCACTCGCACTCAGCTGTCGACCGGGCCCCACCTGCCTCTCGCCGGCGCGGTGAAGGCGTCCTTACTCCACTCCGAGTGGAGGAATGGTCCCTTCCGAACGGGAATCTCGGGGTCAGGCGTCGATCTGCCTGGGCTCCGGGTGGTGGCCGTCGATGGCGATCTTGCGGGGCTTGGCCTTCTCGGCGACGGGAATGCGGATGGTCAGCACACCCTGCTCGTACTGGGCGGCGATGCGGTCGGCGTCGAGCGCGTCCCCCAGGAACAACTGGCGCGAGAACACACCGAGCGGGCCGTCGTCTGGTGTCAACGCGCACCACCTTTCCAACATGTCGTCCAATGGACGACAAGTTCTGTGTCGTCATCCTGATGACCCTGCTAGGCTGTCGTCCGAGTGACGACAGGGAGGAACGAGTGATGGAGGGCAGCGAGCGCGAGCGGGCCCGGCGGCGGCTGGCCGACCGGCCACTGGACGAGCAGGCGCGCGACGGCGACACGGCGCTGACCGACCTGGGCCTGGTCAACCGGGTCGCGCACCGCAAGCTCGGATTTCCCGAGGACGACGAGGCCGGCGTCGCCGACGCCGTGGCCGCGTTGACCCTGCTGCGGCACCTGCGGGAGGAGCTGGCCGAGTGGGAGCCGCGGCTGATCGCGGCGGCCCGGGCCCACGGGGCGAGCTGGATCCAGCTCGCGCCGGCGCTGGGCGTGGCCAGTCGGCAGGCGGCCGAGCGCCGCTACCTGCGGCTACGCCCCGACGACACGGGCGAGGCGACCACCGGCGAGCAGCGGGTCCGGGCCGAGCGCGACCGGCGCGCCGGGGATCGGGCCGTCACGCAGTGGGCCCGGAACAACGCCATCGGGCTGCGGCAGCTGGCCGCGCAGGTGAGCGCCCTCGACGGCGACGGCGCCCTCGATGACGACGCCCGGAAGCACGTGGACACCGTGACCGCGGCGCTCGGCGAGTCCGACACCGCCGCGCTGCTCGGACCGCTCACCGACGCGCTCCCACACCTGCACACCAGCCACCCCGGCCTGGCCGACAAGATCGCCTTCGTCACCGACGAGGGCAACAGCTCCCGGCAGCCTAAAAACTGAGCACGAACCCGCTGCGGGGCCTGGTCGGCATGCGGCCCAACGGGATCGTCAGGTCCTGCGGCGGGACCTCGTGGTCGAGCCGGGCCAGGCGGGCGGCCAGGGTCGCGAGCACCGACACCGAGATGCCCTCGCCGGGGCAGCGGTGGTTGGCCTCCGGCTCGCCGGCGCCCTGCGCCACGAGCTCGAACGGGCCGATGTCGTGGCCGAGGAAGCGGGCCGACGCGAAGACGTACGGGTCGGGGAACAGCTCGGGGTCGTGGTTGTGGCCGTAGAGGTCCAGCAGCACGAGGGTGTCGGCGGCAATCGGTTCTCCCTGCCAGACCAGGTCCCGGGCGGCGCGGCCGCCGAGGAAAGGCGCGAACGGATAGAAGCGCCGCACCTCGTGGGCGAAGGCCTCGGCGAACGCGCCGCCGGCCGCCAGATCCGCGCGGTGCCTGGGCCAACGGTGCAGAGCGTGTGCCGCGAACGTCACGAACCAGCTCACCGCGACCGTAGGTCTGACCACGTTGAGCAGCTCGACCGCTCGGGTGCGCGGGTCGCGGATGTGCGCCGACACGACGTCGTAGAGGAAGCCCTCGGTGACGCCGGCGAACCACTTTTCCCGACGCCTGCGGGCCGATCGGGCCGTGAAGTGCCGCAGCCCCGGGGTGGCGAAGCCGTCGACCATGGCGATCAGGTCGGCGGCGAGCCGGGGAATTTCGGCCGGTGGCACCGGGATGCCGGCCCAGTCGCAGACCGCCCGCGTGAGGATCCGGCTGGTCTCGTCGAACAGAACCACCCGGCGCCAGGACGGCGCCGTGTCGTCCCAGACGTCCGCGACCCGGTGGGCCAGGTCGGTGACGCCGTCCGGTCCCATGACCGACAGGAACATCGCCTTGCGCGTCCGATGCGGCGGCCCGTCCAGGGTGTGCACGGCGCCATGCCCGAACAGGGTGCTCAGCACCGGCTCGGGGATCGCCCCGTGGCGGCGGATGTTCCTTTCGTCGTAGAAGAACCGCGCGGCGTCCACTCCCCCGACACCGACCGCCCGGCGGCCCATCAGGCGGGTCCGAACCGTCGGTGACCGACGCCGGCGATCCGGCAGCCACGTGTAGCCCTCGGCCAGCAGCGCGAGCGAGCTGTCCATCAGTCGTCCGCGCTGCCCGGCTCGCTCATCTTGCGGTGCTGGGCCGCCATCACCTTGTCCGGCAACACCTTCGCCGCCGCGACCTGCGCCTTGTTCTTCATCGACCCGGCCACGACGCGGTCCTTGCCGGCCATCATCGCCTCGTAGCCCTGTTTGGCCACGAGTTCGGCGGAGTCCTTGTCCTCGGACGCCCCGAGTTTGGTGTCGCCCATGTCCGCGCGGTCGAAGAACTCCGTGTCCGTCGGCCCGGGCATCAGCGCCGTCACGGTGACCCCGCTGTCCTTGAGCTCCTCGCGCAGCGCCTCGGAGAACGAGAGCAGGAACGCCTTGGAGGCGTTGTAGACGGTCTGGAACGGCCCCGGCATCACAGCGGCGATCGACGACGTGAACAGGACCCGGCCGCTGCCCCGGGCCGCCATGTTCGGCAGCAGGAGCTTGGCCAGGTGCACCGCCGAGCGCACGTTGAGGTCGACGACGTAGAGCTGGTCGGCCAGCGTCGAATCGCCGACGAACGCCCCCGAGACGCCGACGCCGGCGTTGATCACCAGTGCGTCGACCGGGCGGCCCGTCGCCGTCGCGCGTTCGACCAGCTGCTCGACACCGTCGGGCTTGGTCAGGTCGGCCCGCACGGCCTCCACGGCCACGTTGTTGGCGCGCAACGCATCCGCGGCGATGGCCAGCTCGCCGTCCTCCGCGCAGACGAAGAGGTCGAAGCCGTTGGCCGCGAGCTGGTGGGCCAGTTCCAGGCCGATGCCGCTGGATGCCCCGGTCACCACCGCGAGCGGGTTGAGGGGTGTGGTCACGTCTCCTCCTTCGATGTCGTTCATCGAAGGCGATACCCCGCGGCGCGGCCGCTACACGTGCACGCCGGTCAGGCTCAGCGCGTCGATCACGTGGATCGGGGTGGCCAGACCGGTGCGCAGTTCCAGCGTAATGCCCCGGTCACGGGCGTGGTCGTCCAGGGCCAGCAGGCTGCGGTGGTCGATGAACGTCACCTTGGACGCGTCGAGCACCACACGCCCGGCACGCGGCTCCGGGGCCGCGCGGCGCAGCGCGAGCGGGAACAGGTCGGCGCTGAGCAGATCCAGCTCGCCGGCCAGTTCGGCCGAGCAGCCGGCCGAGCCGTAGAGCCGGAAGGGCGTGGCGCCGCGACTGGTGCTGGGATGCATGCACGCCAGTTGGGCCACCGCCTCGCGGCCCAACTGGCCGCGGTTGTAGCCGCACAGCGCCGCGAACGGCCGCGCCGTCATGTAGCGGTCGATGAGGTGCTCGTAGCGGGCGAACGCGTCCAGTTGGGCCGGACGACGGACCATGCTGGTCACGTCGGCCGCGACCCGCAGCCCGGCGAACCCGTCGGCCAGCGCCCGCTCGGTCGCCGCGACGTACCGCGCGACCTGTGCCTCGGGCTCGATCATCGTGTCCGCACGGTAAATGCCCCACACCGGCATCACGCTCGCCGCGCCTGTGCGCAGCGCCCCGGCCATGCCCTTCGCCTCGCACAGCTCGGCCTCCAGCGTCTCCACGCTGCCGTCGCCGATGTAGCACACGCGTTGCCCGAGAGCGAGTCCGTCGGCCAGGAAATCGCGGGCATGGCGGCGGAACTCGGCACCGCCGTCGAAGCTCCAACAGACATGGTCGTGAAGCCCGAGGCAGCGAGCATTGTCCACAGTTCCGCTGGCTCGCACCACGAGATGAGGTTACGCCGGCCGCCGTGGGAACGCAGCGTCGACCGGCACGGATTACCCCGCCGGGACAACACGATTTTGCAGGATGACATTGGAATTGTCAACGCTGCGATGACATTCACGTGCGAGAGCAGGGCACGGCGTCAACGGCGAGCAGCACTCCGACCAGCCGCGCCGGCACCGGCCACCGACGACGCCCGGCCGCACATCCGTCACGCCTCGCCGACGGACGGCAGGTTTCACAGGCGGATGACGGGAACCGCCGACGGCCCGAATGGCGTCATCGGCGTCATCGATGGACCCGCCGGGCGGACCGCGGCCGTCCACCGCCGCGCAGCAGGATGCAACGCCGATGAAAACGTTTTCAGTCAAGTGTGAACGCACCACCCCTGAGCACGGCCGAGCCGGGTTGGAAGGCGCTTTCCACATTGACGCTCGCGAGTGCTCTCACTAGCTTCGCCTTCGCTTCCCGCCCAACCCGGTTCAGCCACATGAACGTTTGGGGTGCACATGTCTGTGAAGCGTTACGCGGCCGCCCTGTGCGGCGCCGTCTGCGGGGTGACGATGATGATCGCCCCCGCGGCATCGGCGCGGACGCCGGCCGCGACCTGGGTGGAGTACTCGCCGAGCTTCAAGGTGCAGCAGGAAGGGTGCGCCAAGGTCAGTGACCTGACGTTCCAGCTGACCTGTTCGAAGTCCGGCTCGTCGCACGACCGAGCGGAACGCCGCTACGTCGACTACACCAGCGGCGCGCACAAGTTCGAGGGCACTTTCAAGATCACCAGTCAGGGCGGGTCGCGGATCAGTCTCAAGCAGACCTTCCACGGCACGCAGGGCCCCTACTTCCTGCTGGCGGTGGAGAACGGCGGCCGGCTGTACTCGGTGGAGAACCAGAAGACCATCGCCACCGGCGCGACCATCGGGACGCCGGTGAC
>NZ_JBFBAM010000024.1:0-119797 GCF_040682195.1 Kutzneria sp. NPDC051319
GCTGAATGCAGGGGCTGAATGCAGGGGCTGAATGCAGGGAAGGACGCCTTACCCTCGTTCAACGCGGGTAAGGCGTCCTTCCCTGCATCACGCATCAGGCGTTAGCGGGAGGTGCGGTTGACCGCGGAGACGACGGCACGCAGCGAGGCGGCGACGATGGAGCTGTCCACGGCGACACCCCACAGCACGACGTCGCCGACCGCACACTCCACGTAGGAGGCGGCGCGGGCGTCGTCGCCGGCGGTGAGGGCGTGCTCTACGTAATCCATGACCCGCACGTCGAAGCCGACCGTGCTCAGGGCGTCCACGAACGCGGCGAGCGGGCCGTTGCCGACGCCGGTGATCTCGTGCTGCTCGCCCTCGACCCGGACCTGGGCGGTGATCCGGTAGTGGCCTTCCTCGTCGTCGTCCACGCGATGCCGGACCAGCTCCAGCGGCGTCACCCGGTCCAGGTACTCGCCGGCGAAGGCGTCCCACATCTGCCGCGGCGACACCTCGCCGCCCTGCGAGTCGGTGACGCCCTGGACGACCTTGGAGAACTCGATCTGCAGCCGGCGCGGCAGGTCGAGCTGGTGCTCGGTCTTCATCACGTAGGCGACGCCGCCCTTGCCGGACTGCGAGTTGACCCGGATCACGGCCTCGTAGCTGCGACCGACGTCCTTGGGGTCGATCGGCAGGTACGGGACCTCCCACGGGAAGTCCTCGACCGGCACGCCGGCCCGGTCCGCCTCGGACTTCAGGGCGTCCAGGCCCTTGTTGATCGCGTCCTGGTGGCTGCCGGAGAAGGCCGTGAACACCAGGTCGCCGCCGTACGGGTGGCGCTCGGCCACCGGCAGCTGGTTGCAGTACTCGACCGTGCGCCGGATCTCGTCGATGTCGGACATGTCCAGCTGCGGGTCGATGCCCTGGCTGAACAGGTTCATCGCCAGCGTGACCAGGCAGACGTTGCCGGTGCGCTCGCCGTTGCCGAACAGGCAGCCCTCGATGCGGTCGGCGCCGGCCTGGTAGCCCAGCTCGGCGGCGGCCACGCCGGTGCCGCGGTCGTTGTGCGGGTGCAGCGACAGGATCACCGAGTCGCGGCGCTCCAGGTGGCGGTTCATCCACTCGATGGAGTCGGCGTACACGTTGGGCGTGGCCATCTCGACGGTGGCCGGCAGGTTGATGATCACCGGCCGCTCCGGGGTCGCGCCCAGGATCTCGGTGACGGCGTTGCACACCTCGACCGCGTAGGACAGCTCGGTGCCGGTGTAGGACTCCGGCGAGTACTCGAAGCGGAAGTCGGTGTCGGGCTGCTTGGCGGCCAGCTCGACGGCGTACTCGGCGGCCGCGGTGGCGATCTTCTTGATGCCCTCGCGCTCCTCGCGGAACACCACGCGGCGCTGCAGGATCGAGGTCGAGTTGTAGATGTGCACGATGGCCTTGCGGGCCCCGCGCAGCGCCTCGAAGGTGCGGTCCAGCAGCTCGACGCGGCACTGGGACAGCACCTGGATGGTGACGTCGTCCGGGATCGCGCCGTCGGTGATGATCTCGCGCACGAAGTCGAAGTCGGTCTGGCTGGCCGCCGGGAAGCCGACCTCGATCTCCTTGAAGCCCATCCGGACCAGCAGGTCGAACATCTTGCGCTTGCGGGCCGGCGACATCGGGTCGATCAGCGCCTGGTTGCCGTCACGCAGGTCGACGGCGCACCACAGGGGCGCGGTGGTGATGCGTTTGTCGGGCCACGTGCGGTCGGGTACCGAGATCTCCTCGACGAGCTCGTGGAACGGCCGGTAACGGTGGACCGGCATCGAGCTGCCGCGCTGCGTGTTCCAGGCCGGCTGCTCGGCCGGCGCGGGACGGGACGGCATGCGGATCTTGCTGGACTCGCTCATGGGGTGAACTCCTGCTGACCGGGATGACTCGACCGGCGGCAGCGCTGAACTCCGAGACGGGGGGCCGGTCTGGATCAGACCCCGTCACGGCAGCGAAGCAGGAGGGTGAAGCGCACGGGCGGAGCGTAACCGCTATCGCCGGATCGTGAAACCCGGGACCCACATGCTGGGCACGATCGGGCACCTGGGGGCTGTGGTTAGGTGGACGCATGGCGTCAGGGGGCAAGAAGTCGGGCGTGCTGTCCACGGTGATCAACCTGTTCGGCGTGCTCACCGCCCTGGTCATGATCATTCGCATGCTGCTGGTGCTGAGCGGATCGACCGCCGACAACGCGCTGTTCTCGGTGGTCAAGGTGTGGTCCGACCTGCTGGTTCTGTGGTGGGGCAACATCGTGCAGCCGCAGGGCGCGCCGGCCAGCGTGATCATCACCTACGCCCTCGCGGCCGTGTTCTGGCTGCTGGTGACCCGCATCCTCGCCCGGGTGCTGCGCTGACCCGTGTAGCGATCACTCGGGGTGGGTATTCACCGCTCGACGCCACCCGATCGGGTGGCGACCTGTATCGAGCGAGGCGAGGTCGGACATGGCTACCTACGTTCGTGGCGGTCGGGCGACGGCGGGAACGGTGGTCCGCGTCATCGGCACGATCATCGCGGTCATCCTGGTCGCGCACATCCTGTTCACGTTGCTGGCCGCCAACCCGGGCAACCCGCTCGTGGTGTGGGACGCGCAGTGGGCCGGCGCGTTGGCGCTGTGGTTCGGCAACCTGTTCGCCACCGGTAGCGACGCGCTCAATGTGATCTTGAATTACGGCCTGGCCGCAGTGTTCTGGCTGGTCGTAACGGGTCTCATCGCCCGAGTGCTCTACCGCGCCGGCTGATCGACGCCGGTCGGCCGGCGTGGCAGACTGCCCCGTATGGCCGAACAGACGCAGACGCACGCGCGCGGCAGGGTTGTCGGCATCGTCGCCGCCGTCCTGCGTTGGATCGGCACGATCATCGCCGTCATCCTTGTCGCGCACGTGCTGCTCACCGTTTTCGGCGCCAACCCGGACAACCCCATCACCACCTTCGTCCGCGCCTGGGCCGACCCGCTGGCCCTGGCCTTCCGCGACCTGTTCACGCCGGCCGACGCCAAGCTCCGCGTGCTGGCCAACTACGGCCTGGCCGCGATCTTCTGGCTCATCGTCACCAGCATTTTGGTGCGCTTGGTCCGCCGCCTGGGCTGAGTTGTCCACAGGGCCCCAGTTGTCCACAGGCCGCCCGGTTTCAAGATCCACGAGAGGTGCGCGCCGGTAGGCTGGGCGGGGACGGTGGCCCCCGGGGAAGGGCGGGCCGCGGGCGTGCGGCGGGTCGTGGGCGTGCGGCGGGGCGTGGGGGCTGCGGTGATTGGCAGTGAGTCCATTGGCAGTGAGTACGGCCTGCCGATGGCAGGTGGTCATTGGTGCCGCGGGAATGCCGGCGTCGGGCGATCGTCAGCGAACCAGAGGGCGGGTGTCAGGCAATCGTTGAGGTCGCGGGATTGCCAGTGTTGGGCGGTCGCTGGTGTGGTGCGATTGCCGGAACCAGGTGGTCGCTGGTGAGCGGTGTTTCCGGTGCCGCGCGATCGGTGGGGTTGCCAGGTGGGGGACGTCGAGTACTGGCCGGTGTGTGTCGCAGAGGCTTCGGTGAACTGGGGAGGCTAGAAGGCGGCGGAGCCCCAGGTGTCGGTGAAGACCAGCTCCGACAAGGGTTTCCGGACGCGGGGGGCGACTTCCCGGGCGGCGAGGTCCTCGGGGAGCAGGGAAGGGGAGCCCAGCACGCCGACGGCGATCACCACGACGGCGCGGGCGGTCTCCGGCAGTCCGAATGAGGAGGCGATGGCCTCGGGGGAGAAGCCGCCCATCTGGTGGGCGACGAGGCCCTCGGCGACGGCCTGGAGCACGAGGTTCTGGCCGGCGAGGCCGAGCACGTAGTCGGGCTTGGGCATGGGGCGGCCGGTCTCGTCCTCGGTGACGACACAGCCGACGATCAGCGCGGACGCGGCGCCGGCCCAGGACTGGTTGCCGGGGCGCAGGGCGTCGAAGATCTGCTGGAACGAAGGGTCGCCGCGGCGACCGACGAGCCAGCGGGCGGGCTGGGTGTTGCCGGACGAAGCAGCCCAGCGGGCGGCCTCGAACAGGGACTCGAGTTGCTCGTCGGTGACCTTGGCGGACGGGTCGAGGGCCCGGGGGCTCCAGCGCTCGCTGATGAGGGGATGCACCTCAAATAGCGTAGGGCCACGCGGTGATGGCGTAAGCGCCGAACCAGGCACTCATCACCGACACGGTGATCAGGGTGAGCCACTGGGTGCTGCGGAGCCGCCGGACCAACGCCATGCCGACGGGGATGAGCAGCACGAACGCCGGCAGCATGAGCCGGGCCTTGGAGTTCATCAGGCCGTTGGAGCCGAGATCCATGATCAGCACGGCGATGCCGTAGGCGATCAGGGGCCACGGCACGCGCCGCCGGATGCACAGCACGACCAGGGCGATGGCGACGACGCAGAGCCCGACGGTGAGGACCTCGAGCACGGAGCGGCCGGAGGCGAGGGCGTCGAGGGCGAACTTGAAGGTGGCGATGCCGCCGTCGAACTGGGAACCCCAGCCCCGCTGCTGCACCTGGAACCAGCCGTCCCAACTGCCGGTCCGAACGCCGACCCACGCCAGGTAGCCGACGAGGCCGACGGGTGCCACCAAGGCGCCGACCCAGGGCCGCCAGCCGTCCTCCCGCCGCACGATGGCGATCACGGCGGCGAGGCCGACGGCGACGATGACGGCGGCGGCGGTCGGCCTGACCAGCCCGGACAGGGCGCAGAAGACGCCGGCCCACACCCACCGGCGCTCCAGCGTGAACACGAGCGACCACACGGCGAAGGCGCAGAACAGGGCCTCGGAGTAGGTCATCGACAGCACGACGGCCATCGGCGAGGCGGCGAACAGCGCGGCCAGCACGAGACCGAGCCGCCGCGAGCCCCCGGGCACCGACTCCCCGAGCCGGACCAGGCCGTAGGAGCAGGCCAGGCCGGACAGCACGGTCACGGCGAAGGCGGCGTCGACCAGCGTCACTCCGGGCACGTGGGCGATCAGGCTGGTCAGTGCCGGAAAGCCGGGGAAGAAGGCCAGCAGGTTGCTCTGGTCGTGCTGGAAGTGGGCGTCCACGAGGTCGCGGCCGGCCGCGCCGTAGCCGCCCTGGGCGAGCCCCAGGAACCAGTGTCCGTCCCACGAAGTGAGAGCAGTGGTGATGGATCGGCCGTTGCGGGCGGCCATCCAGGCCAGCACCACGAGGCCGATGGCGCGCACGCCGAGGAACACCAGAGCGGGCGCGGTCAGGTACGCGACCTGCCGCGACGTCGCGGAACTGGCCTCGGGCCGGGCCGTCGTGATGGCTGACACCCCGATCCCTTCGTCTGGCCACCGGGTCCGAAGGCGAGGGTACGCTGCGTCCGGACACGCTCTGGCCCGGTCTGCGAGGAGGTTCGATCAGTGGCACTGGTCGTGCAGAAGTACGGCGGCTCCTCACTGGAAAGTGCCGAGCGGATCAAACGCGTGGCCGAGCGGATCGCCGCCACCAAACGAGCGGGCAACGACGTGGTCGTCGCGGTCTCGGCCATGGGCGACTCCACCGACGAGCTGCTGGACCTCGCGTCCCAGGTCGCCCCGGTGCCGCCGGCCCGCGAGCTGGACATGCTGCTCACCGCGGGCGAGCGGATCTCCATGTCGCTGGTGGCCATGGCCATCCACGCCTTGGGATTCGAGGCACGCTCGTACACCGGGTCGCAGGCCGGCGTGATCACCACCGCCGTGCACGGCAACGCGCGCATCATCGACGTGACGCCGGGCCGCATCCAGGACGCGCTGGCCGACGGCGCGATCTGCATCGTGGCCGGCTTCCAGGGCGTGAGCCAGGACAGCAAGGAGATCACCACGATCGGCCGCGGCGGCACGGACACCACCGCCGTCGCGCTGGCCGCGGCGCTCAAGGCCGACGTCTGCGAGATCTACACCGATGTGGACGGCGTGTTCAGCGCCGACCCCCGCATCGTGCGCGACGCCAGGCACCTGCCCCAGATCACCTACGAGGAGATGCTGGAGATGGCCGCGGCCGGGGCGAAGGTGTTGCACCTGCGCTCGGTCGAGTACGCCCGGCGGTACAACGTGCCGCTGCGCGTCCGTTCCTCGTTCAACAACAAGACCGGCACGCTGGTGACCGGGTCGATGGAGGACCTTCCCGTGGAGCAGGCGATCATCACCGGCGTCGCGCACGACCGGTCGGAGGCCAAGGTCACCGTGACGGCGGTGCCGGACCACCCGGGCATCGCGGCCCGCGTCTTCCGCGTGGTCGCCGACGCCGAGGTCGACATCGACATGGTCGTGCAGAACGTCTCCCAGGTCGCCACCGGCCGCACCGACATCACCTTCACGCTGCCCAAGACCGACGGCCCGCGGGCGGTGGCCGCGCTGGAGAAGGCCAAGCCGGAGATCGGCCACAGCGGCGTGCTCTACGACGACCACGTGGGCAAGGTGTCGCTGATCGGCGCCGGCATGCGCTCGCACCCGGGCGTCACGGCGACCTTCTGCGAGGCGCTGTCCGAGGCCGGCGTCAACATCGAGATCATCTCCACCTCGGAGATCCGGATCTCGGTCATCTGCCGGGATACTCAGTTGGATGACGCGGTCCGTGCCCTGCACGATGCGTTCGAACTCGGCGGCGACGAAGAGGCCGTCGTCTACGCGGGGAGCGGTCGATGAGCACCAACGGACCTGTACTGGCGCTGGTGGGAGCGACCGGCGCGGTCGGCAGCGTGATGATCGAGATCATCAACGCCCGTGAGACGGTGCCGTGGGGCGAGATCCGCCTGATCGCCTCGGCCCGCTCGGCCGGACGCAAGCTGACCGTGCGCGGCGAGGAGATCACCGTCCGGGCGCTCGCGCCCGAGGTGTTCGACGGCGTGGACATCGCGATGTTCGACGTGCCGGACGAGATCTCGGCCGAGTGGGCGCCGATCGCGGCCGCCCGCGGCGCGATCGCGGTGGACAACTCCGGCGCGTTCCGCATGGACGACGAGGTGCCGCTGGTGGTGCCGGAGGTCAACGCGCACAAGGCGACCGAGCGCCCGCGCGGCATCATCGCCAACCCCAACTGCACGACGCTGTCCATGATGGCCGCCTTGGGCGCCCTGCACCGCGAGTTCGGCCTCAAGGAGCTCGTTGTCGCGTCCTACCAGGCGGTTTCCGGCGCCGGCGCGCCCGGCATCGACCGCCTGTACGAGGAGCTGTCGGTCGTCGCGGGCAAGCAGCTCGGCGTGAAGGCCGGCGATGTGCGCGAGGCGCTGATCGCGGCCGGGCTGGACTTCGAGAGCTCGCCGTTCCCGGCCCCGCTCGCGCTGAACGTGGTGCCGTGGGCCGGTTCCTACAAGGGCGACGGCTGGACCTCGGAGGAGCTCAAGGTCCGCAACGAGTCCCGCAAGATCCTCGGCATCCCGGACCTGAAGGTCTCGGCGACCTGCGTGCGGGTCCCGGTCATCACCACGCACTCGCTGGCCGTGCACGCGACCTTCGAGCGCGAGGTGACGGTGGAGCAGGCGCACAAGGTGTTCGCCGCGCAGCCGACGATCGTGCTGATGGACGAGCCGGAGCAGAAGAAGTTCCCGACGCCGGCGGACGTGGTCGGCGAGGACCCGACCTATGTCGGCCGGGTGCGCCAGGCGCTGGACTTCCCGAACACGCTGGACTTCTTCGTGTGCGGCGACAACCTGCGCAAGGGCGCCGCGCTCAACACCTACGAGATCGCCGAGACCCTGGCCCCCGAGTTCGGCTGAGGCGGACATGACCGAGGTCGTGTTGGGTGTCGACCTCGGCACCACGGCGACGAAGGTGGTCGCCACCCGGCTGGACGGCCGGGTGGTGGCCACCGCCGAGCAGGGTTACCTCCTGGAGACGGGCGAGCACGGTGAGGCCGTGCAGGATCCGCAGGCGGTGCTGGCGGCGGCCACGAAGGCGTTGGCCGAGTGCGTCGAGAAGGTCGACGGCGAGGTCAGGGCCCTGTCGTTCAGCTCCGCGATGCACACGCTGCTCGCCCTCGACGGCCACGGCGAGCCGCTCACCCCGGCCCTGAGCTGGGCTGATCACCGTGCGGCCGATGTCGCCAAACGCTTGCGGGCGGACGAGGAGCTGGCGCTCGAACTGCACGCGGCGACCGGCGCCCCGGTGCATCCGTCGTTCCCGCTGGCCAAGCTGGCCTGGTTCGCCGAACACGAGCCGGAACTGTGCGCCCGGGCCGTGAAGTGGGCCGGCCTCAAGGATTACGTGCTTTCCAGGTTCACCGGACGGCTGGTCACCGAGCATTCCAACGCCTCCGGCACCGGCATGCTCAACATGCGCCGGCTGGACTGGCACGAGCCGGCGCTGGCCATCGCCGGCGTGCACCCGGACCAGTTGCCGACGCTGGTCGCGCCGACCAAGGCGTTGTCGCTGGTCGACGGCGTCGCCGGCCTGCCCAGCGGCTTGCCGGTGATCGCCGGCGGTGGCGACGGTCCGCTGGCCAACCTTGGCGTCGGCGCGGTGCGGCCGGGCATGGCGGCGTTGTCGCTGGGCACGAGTGGTGCGCTCAGGGTCGTCCGCGACCAGCCCGGTGTCGACGAGCGCGGCCGCGTTTTCTGCTACGCCTTGGCCGACGGGCTCTGGGTGCTCGGCGGCTCGGTGAGCAACGGCGGTGTGGTGGCGCAGTGGGCGTCCGAGGTGTTCGGGGTCCCGGTGGCGGACCTGTTGGCGGAGGCCGAAGCCGAGCCGCCGGGTGCCGCAGGCCTGCTGGCTTTGCCTTACCTGCTGGGCGAAAGAGCGCCGTGGTGGGATCCGGACCCGCGTGCGGTGCTGGTCGGGCTGCGCCGCGAGCACGGCCGGGCCGTGATCACCCGGGCCATGGTCGAAGGCGTCGGCCAGCAGTTGGCCCTGGTGCTCGACGCCGTCCGAGACGCGGGCGCGGCGGTGCACGAGATCCGGGCCACCGGCGGGGCTTTCCGTGGTCCACTGTGGACGTCGGTGATCGCGGCGGCCTTCGGCCAGGAACTGTCCTTCGTGGATGGGAACGAGGGATCCGGTGTGGGGGCGGCACTTCTGGGCTGGCGGGCGCTCGGCGAGCTGCCGTCCCTCGACGCGGCCGCCGACCTGGTGACGCCGGTCGGCACGGTCGCGCCGGAGGAGATCGACAGCCGCCGGATGGCCCGCAACCGCCCCGCCCTGGAGCGGATCTACGAGGCGCTCAGGGAACTCGACAGCTGAGGCTGGCTGAGCTTGCGCCCGCCAAGGGCGATGCGACCGCCGTGCCGAGCAGCCCGACCGCGCCCGCCGCGACGAAGCCCCAGGCCGGTGCCGAGTTGTCCATCACGTAGCCGATCAGCGGTGCCCCGATGGCCGCGCCCGCGGTGAACGCCGAGCTGTAGATGCCCATTACCGCGCCGCGCACCGACTCCGGCGCCATCCGTGTGACCACGTCCGACGTCGACGCGAACGTGGGTGCGCACAGCAGGCCACTGGGCGTCAGGGCCAGCGCGAGTGTCCACCACTGGCCGGCGAACAACCCGACCGGCAACGTCAGCACGCCGATCAGGCTGATCAGCACGATCAGCGGGATCGGCCGCCGGGCCGCGCCGTGCAGGATGCCGCCGATGACCGATGCCAGGCACCAGACCGCGATGACCAGCCCCGACCAGTCGACCTGGTCGTGCTGGCGCAGGACCGCCACGATGGCCACCTCGGAGCCGGCCATGATCAACACCATTGCGGCGGCGATCACCAGCGCCGCGATCATCGGCCCGCGCAGCCACGACTGCACCGGCACGTGTTCGTGCTGCTCGGCGTCGCCGGACTTCATCGGCGGATCGAACAGGTACAGCCAGACGCCGGCCGCCACCATGGCCGCACCGACGATGATCATCGCCGCGGTCGAGGACAACGCCGTGGTGAGGAACACCCCGGCCGCCGGACCGATCATGTACGACATCTCGGTGAGCACCGAGTCCAGCGAGAACGCCGGCCGCCGGTAGCTGTCGTCCGAGGGCAGCAGCGCGGCCATGCCCTGCCGGGCGATGGACATCACCGGCAGCGACAGGAAGCCACCGACGAACGAGAGCGCGATGAGCCCCCAGTAGGACAGCCATGGCGCCGCCGCCCAGAACACGCCGGTGGCCACAGTGGTGAGCAACACCACCCGCCGCAGGCCACGGCGGTCGAGTAGCCGGCCGATCAGCGGTCCGCCCAGGGCGATGCCGATGGTGGTGGCGGCGGCCACCACACCGGCCTCGCCGTAGCCGCGGCCGAGGCCGAGCACCACGTGCAGGGTGATGGTCACGCCGGAGGCGGCCAGCGGGATGCGCGCCAATCCCGTGACCAGGAACAGCGTGCGCACACCGGGGAGGCGCGTCACCCGGCCGTAGGACGTCAGGACCACACGCCGATGTGACAAGGTCTGCGGCCGCGGCGCAACCGATTTCTTGTCCGATTCCAGAAAGCGTGGTGTCCTGGGCGGGATATGGCTACCGACGGATCCACCGTGGAGACCCTGCGGCGCAGGTTGCGCACCGCGGGGTTACGGGTGACGGCGCCGCGCCTCGCGGTGCTGGAGTGGCTTTCCGGTCACCCTCATACCACCGCTGACCAGGTCGCCACCGGAGTTCGCGACCACATCGGCTCGGTGTCGACGCAGGCCGTGTACGACGTGCTCAACGCCTGTGTGCGGGCCGACCTGGTACGCCGGATCGAGCCCGCGGGCTCGCCGGCCCGGTTCGAGACGCGCACCGGTGACAACCATCACCACCTGGTCTGCCGGGGCTGCGGCCGCACCGAGGACGTGGACTGCGCCGTCGGGCCGGCGCCGTGCCTGGAGCCGTCCGACTCGATGGGCTTCGACGTGGTCGAGGCCGAGGTCGTGTTCTGGGGCTACTGCCCGGACTGCAAGCGAGCTCAGGCCAGCCAGCTGCCGACCGGGTAGCCGTTCAGCTCGTCGGCGTTGACCGCCTTGCGCCTCGGCCGCCCGTTGCGGCCGATGGCCAGCCCCGTCCGCAGCGCGCTGGCCGCCTCCAGGGTGGCCTCCTTGAACGCGTGCCCGATGCCCGTCATGCTCGCGAAGCCGTGGAACAGGCCCTCGTGCCGGCGCAGCACCACCGGCACGCCGGCCTCGGCGACCCGGCGGGCGAACAGCTCGCCCTCGTCCCGCAGCGGGTCGAAGCCGGCCGTCGCGATGTAGGTGGGCGGCAGCGCGCTCAGGTCCTCGGCCAGCAGCGGCGACACGCGGGGATCGGTGCGGGTCTCGGGGTCCGGGACGTAGCGCTCCATGAACCAGTCCATGCCGGCGTCGGTCAGGAAGTAGCCGTTGCCGAAGATGTCCCGCGACCGCTGCCGCATCGTCGCGTCCACCGTCGGGTAGAGCAGCAGCAGGAACACCGGTCGGGGATTGCCCGAGCCCACCTGAAGTGCCGTCACGGTGGCGAGATTGCCGCCCGCGCTGTCGCCGCCGAGGGCGATGAGCTTCGGGTCCGCGCCCAGCGACGTCGCCTCCGCCGCGGCCCACTTGAACGCCGTCACGCAGTCGTCCACCGCGGCCGGGAACGGATCCTCCGGCGCGAGCCGGTAGCCGACGGACAGCACCCGGACGCCGGCGTTGCGGGCCAGGAACCGGCAGAGGTGGTCGTGGCTGTAGATGTCGCCGATGGCAAAACCGCCACCGTGGAAGAACACCAGCAGCGGCGAGCCCTCCGGCAGGTCGCCGGGCCGGTACAGCCGGGCCGGAATGTCGTTGGGCAGCTGGAGGTCTTTGGTCGTGACGGGCTCGATCGGCGCGCCGCCGACCAGCACGCGACCGGCGCGGATCGCCGCGCGGGCCTGGCGGACGTCCGTGCTGTGCAGCTCGGTGCCGGCCAGCTGCTGCATCCTCAGCAGCAACTGGGCGTCCAGGTCGAGGGTCTGGCCGTCGAGCCGGACCGGCTTGCCGGCCAGCAGCCGTCGCACCGGCGTCGGCAGCGCGAACAGCGCCTGGAGCACCCGGGCCTGCCACCGGAGCGGAACGGACTGCGCAAGGCTCGCCATGGCCCAGGACACTACCGGTCGGTAGGACCCATGCCGAGGGATCTTGACCTCAAGCACGCTGTAACTCGTACGGTGGACGTATGACGGTGACAGTGGTGGGGATCGGCGGCTCGTTGCGGGCCGACTCGCAGTCCGAGCGGGCGCTGCACGTGGCGCTGTCGGGTGCGGAAGAGGCCGGCGCGAAGACGATCGCGCTCACCGGAACCGATCTTGTGCTGCCGTTCTACGACCCGGCCGTGCCCGAGCGCCCCGAGTCCGCGCAGCGGCTGATCGAGCTGCTGCGTGAGGCCGACGGCGTGGTCCTGGTCTCGCCCGGCTACCACGGCTCGCTGTCCGGACTGGTCAAGAACGCCCTCGACTACGTCCAGGATCTCAGTGGCGACCCGCACCCGTTCCTCGACGGCCGTGCGGTCGGTTGCGTGACCAGTGCCATGGGCTGGCAGGCGGCGGTGAGCACGCTGACCGCCCTTCGCTCGATCGTGCATGCCTTGCGCGGCTGGCCGACGCCGTTGGGCGTCCCGCTGAACACTGCGGAGGTGCGCTTCGAGGCCGACGGCACCTGCTCCGATCAGCGCGCGTACGACTCGCTGCGGCTGGTCGGCCGTCAGGTCGCCGAGTTCGCCCTCGGTGAAGTCGGTCACCACCGGCTACATTGAGCCGGTTCGTGGCGTTGTACCCGTCAGTAACTTCGTGAGCGAGGAGAAGACGATGGCAGCGCTGTACACCGCCGAGGCGATCGCGATCGGCGAAGGCCGCAACGGCGAGGTCCGATCCTCGGACGGCGTGATCGACGAGATCCTGGCCGTGCCGAAGGAGATGGGCGGCCCCGGCGGCGACAAGACCAACCCCGAGCAGCTGTTCGCCGCCGGCTACGCGGCCTGCTTCCACAGCGCGATGCAGGCGGTCGCCCGCCGGCAGAAGATCACGCTGCCGGAGACCTCCATCACCGCCCAGGTGAGCGTGTTCGCGCTGGACAACGGCGGCTTCACCCTCGGCGTGGCGCTGGCCGCCCACGTGCCCGGCTTCGAGCAGGGCGCCGCCGACCAGCTCGTGGCCGCCGCCCACCAGGTCTGCCCCTACTCCAACGCCACCCGCGGCAACATCGAGGTCACGGTCACCGCGACCGTGTGACCGGAGCCGCCGTTAGCCCGCGCCTCCTCGGGGTACTCGTTCGACACGCGATCCCGAGGAGGCAGATATGGGCAAGGCCCCGATCACCAGCCCGCTCGAGGCCGGGGCGAAGGAAGAGACCGGCCGCGTCCTTCAGGAGGCGCTGGTCGACCTGATCGACCTGTCGCTGGTGGCCAAACAGGCGCACTGGAACGTCGTCGGCCGCAACTTCCGCAGCGTGCACCTCCAGCTCGACGAGCTGGTCGCCGCCGCGCGGCAGTACACCGACCAGGTCGCCGAGCGCGCCTCGGCCATCGGCGTGTCCCCGGACGGCCGGGCCGCCACCGTGGCCAAGGACTCCGGGGTGCCCGACTTCGCCACCGGCTGGCGTGACGACGAGGCCGTGGCGCGGGCCATCACCACGACGCTGGGCGAGGTCGTGCAGCGCATGCGGGCTCGGATCAAGACCACCGACGACACGGACCTGGTCACCCAGGACCTGATCATCGCGCTGACCGCCAAGCTGGAGGAAGCCCACTGGATGTGGCAGGCCCAGCTGGCTTAAAGCGTTGCGGGTGGGGCCTTGCGGCCCCACCCTCTGCCGTCACATTCCCAGCGCCCGCCGGGTGAAGTCGACCTCGATGGCCGTCTGCTTGATCGTCTCGGCCACCACCAGCGAGCCGTGGCCGGCCTCGTACCGGTACACCTCGTACGGCGCCTTCCTGACCGCCAGGCGATCCAGGTAGTTGTCGATCTGGCGGATCGGGCAGCGCGGGTCGTTCTCGCCGGCCAGCACGATCACCGGCGCGGCCACCTCGTCCACGTAGGTCAGCGGCGAGCACTCCCGGTACAGGTCGGGCAGCTCCTCCGGCGAGCCGCCGAACAGCGCCCGGTCGAAGGCTCGCAACGGTTCCATCTCGTCCTCGTAGGCGGCGACGTAGTCCGCGACCGGCACGCCCGCGACGCCCGCCGCCCAGCGCTTCGGCTGCACGCCCAGCGCCAGCAGCGTCAAGTAGCCGCCCCAGGACGCGCCGTTGATCACGCACTTGGCCGGGTCGGCCAGGCCGGACTCGACCGCCCAGTCGTGGACCGCGGCGATGTCCTCCAGCTCGGTCAGGCCCGGGCGGCCCTCGATGGCGTCCCGCCAGGCCGAGCCGTAGCCGGTGGAGCCGCGGTAGTTCACCTGCACCACGGCGAAGCCGGCGTCCAGCCACACCGCGCGGTAGGCCGAGAACCGGTCCTCGTCATTGGCGTGCGGGCCGCCGTGGATGGAGAAAACCGTTGGCAACGGGCCATCTCCGGCGTTCGCCGGCTTGGTGATCAGCGCGTGCACGTCGCCGACGAAGGCATCCTCCATCGGCTGCGACGACGGCGCCTTGTCGCCCGGCGGCTGCAGCAGCACCCGGTCACCCTCGGCCGTCAGCACGCGCACCGCGGACGGGTGCTCGGCCGAGGACCAGGAGTACTCCACGGCGCCGTCCGGCCGCGCGCCCGCGCCGCCGATCGTCCCCTGTGGAGTGTCCAATGTGGACAGCTGGCCGGCGGCGATGTCGTAGCGGTGCAACGTGGTCCGCGACCGGTGGCTGTGCACGATCAGCAGCGACTTGCCATCCGTGAACCAGTCGGCGGCGACCTCGCCCGGCAGGTCGAGATGGATCTCCGTCTCGGTGTCCGCCTCCACGTCCCAGATCAGCAGCTCTTCCTTGCCGCGGCGCTCGTGCAGCACCAGCAGCCTGGGGTCACCCTCCACCGGGCTGAACGAGATGCCGTCCAGTCCCTTGCCCTTGCCGTCCCACTTCTCCGCCACCACCGCGCCTTCGGCCGCGTTCACCACGCGCAGCGCCGGGTGCCGGCTGTCGCCGTGCTCCGAGTGCGAGATCGCCAGCAGCCGCTCGTCCCGCGACAGGCTGGCCACCCCGCCGTCGTTCTCGTTGACGTAGATGACCTCGGGCTTGCCGTCGCGGGTCACCCAGATCGTCGTGCCGTCATCCGTAGAGGCCCCGACCGCGATCCTCGAACTGCCAACCTCAAGTCCCGCCGGATACCCGTCGTGCACACCCTCCAACGCCGGCCTGTGCTCGCCCCCGCTGTACGGCTCGACCACCCAGCTACCGAACTCGTCCCCGTCGGTGTCGTTGAACCACCAGATCTGCTCCCCGTCCGGGCTCAACGTCGCGTGCATCGTGCCGTTGGGCCGGTTCGTCACCTGGCGGTGCTCATCCGTCTCCCGGTTCCAGGCGTACACCTCCCACACCCCACTGGCGTTGGAGACGTACAGCGAGCGCTCCGGCGCGTTCAACGCCCAGTCCGGCAGCGACACCCTGCGCGCCGTGAACCGGTCCCTCCAGCGCTTCTCCGCCTCAGGATCCTCGAACAGCCGCTCCGGCACGCGCGCAACAGGATGAGTAGTCACCCCTCGATCCTGTCACGACAGTCCCGTGCTTTTCGTAGCCGTTCGGCGCGGACCGGCCCGGTGGCGGCCGGCCCCGATCCGCGGTCCCGAGCGTGCCAGCGCCGATCCATTCTGTAAACGTTTTCGTCCAGTATCTTGCCGGCCATGCCGGTCTCAGTCCTGGTGCCGATCGTCGTCGGCCTCATCGGCGTTCTGGGCGTCGTGTCCGGTCAACTCGTCACCACCTGGCGCGAGCGGGCCCGCGAGGCCGCCGCCATCCGCCGCGCCGACCAGATCTACTGGCGCGACAAGCGTTTGGACGCGTGCCTCGCCCTTCTGGTGACCATGAACGCGTGGCGCGAGCTCGCCGTCGACACCTGGCGCGGCCCCGCCGATGACCAGACCCTCGCCGAGCTGCACACCGCCGTCATCGCCATGAGCGATCAGCTCGCCACCCTCAAGCTCATCGGCACCGACCCCATCCGCACAGCCGCCACCTCTGCCGTCGACGACCTCCTTGCCACCTCCGCCGCCGCCCGCAACTCCCCCGCGACCGCCGACCTCGACCAGGCCTCCCGCCACCTGACCGCCACCATCCGCACCCTGCGCGACCATTTCCGCGCAACCCTCCCCATCCCGTAACCCTCCCCAAAGCAAACGGAGCGAGAGCGGCGAACGGAGAAACTGACCGCCGAGCGCAGCAAAGCCCACCACAAAGGCGCAGCCGACCTAGCTATCGCGAAGGCGCAGCCGAGCTAGACGTCGCGAAGGCGCAGCCGAGCCGTTGCGAAGGCGCAGCCGAGCTTTGGGGGGTGCAGGGGGCGAAGCCCGCCCTGCCTTGGGGTCTGGGGCGAGAGCCCCAGAAAGCAAAAAGGGAGATCTCCGTGCGGTGAAATCCGCACAGAGATCTCCCAGATCTCCCGTCGGGGTGACAGGATTTGAACCTGCGACCTCTTCGTCCCGAACGAAGCGCGCTACCAAACTGCGCCACACCCCGGTTGATCGAACGAGGAGAAGTCTAGCTGATGTCGGCCCCAGCTCCGAATCGGGTCCTGCTTTGGCGGCCGGACCCGTCGTGACCTGCGCCGTTGCTGCGGGGCACGAGCGTGAGCAGGCTGGCCTCCGGCGGGCAGGCGAAGCGGACGGGCGCATAGGGCGAGGTCCCGAGGCCTGCGGACACGTTGAGCCAGGTGTGGGCGCCCCAGCGAGAGACGCCTCGGGCACGGGTGCGATCCAGCTCACAGTTCGTGACGACGGCGCCGTAGCCGGGGATGCGGAGTTGGCCGCCGTGGGTGTGGCCGGCCATGACGAGGTCGTAGCCGTCGGCGGCGAACAGGTCGAGGACGCGGGGTTCGGGGGAGTGGGTGACGCCGAGCCGCAGCGCTGCGGTGGGGTCGGGGCGGCCGGCGATGTTCTCGTAGCGGTCGCGCTTGAGGTGCGGGTCGTCGAGGCCGGCGGCGACGATGGACTGGCCGGCGACGGTGATGGTCTGCCGGCTGTGGGTGAGGTCGTCCCAGCCGTGTTCGACGAACGCGGCGCGCAGATCCCGCCAGGGCAGGGGAATGCCGTGGATGCGCTTCTTGCGGGCCTTGGGCAGCAGGTAGCGCACGGGGTTCTTGGGCTTGGGCGCGTAGTAGTCGTTGCTGCCGAACACGAACACGCCGGGCAGGTCGAGCAGCGGGCCCAGCGCCCGTACGACGGCGGGCACGGCGTGCCGGTGGGCGAGGTTGTCGCCGGTGTTGACGACGAGGTCGGGCGACAGCTTGGCCAGCTCGGCGACCCAGCGCTGCTTGGAGCGCTGCCCGGGCATCATGTGCAGGTCGGAGATGTGCAGCACGCGGAGCGGCGCCGCGCCTTCGGCGAGCACCGGCACCGTGGCTTCGCGCAGGGTCCACCTGGTCCGCTCGATGGCGGCGGCGTAGCCGACCGTGGCTGCTCCGAGGGCCGTGGTGCCCAGGACTATCCGACCGAACGTCTTCACGCGCTCCAGGGTACGGCGGTTTACTCGATCGGGGTCGGGGTGGCTGTCGGAGTAGCGTTCGCGCTCATGGCGGAGCTGAAGGAGAAGCTGCGGAGCGATTTGACCGCGGCGATGAAGGGGCGGCAGACCACTGTGGTCGCCACCCTGCGGATGGCCCTGGCGGCTGTGACCGTCGAGGAGGTGGCCGGCAAGACCGCGCGGGAGCTGTCGAACGACGAGGTCCTCAAGGTGTTGTCCCGTGAGGTGAAGAAGCGCAACGAGGCCGCCGAGGCCTTCGCGGGCGCTGGTCGCCGGGAGCAGGCCGACGCCGAGCTGGCCGAGGCCGAGGTGCTCAAGTCGTACCTGCCGGCCCAGCTGTCCGATGAGGAGCTCACCGACCTCGTCACGCAGGCGATCGACGAGGTCGCCGCGCAGGCGGGCGAGCAGCCGGGGCAGAAGCAGATGGGCCAGGTCATGAAGGCCGCCAACGCGAAGGTCGCCGGCCGGGCCGAGGGCGGCCGTGTCGCCGCCATCGTGAAGGCCAAGCTGCTGGGCTGATGGCGGTCGTGCCGTTTTCGGTGCACGAGTTGGACGAGTTGCGGCTGCCATTGGCGGTGCGGCGTCGGGTCCGCCGGTTGACGCGGTCGGGTCGGGCCGGCGTCGTCCTGGGGGCGATCATGACGCCGGGCCGGCGCAGGCCGACTTCGCTCGACCCGACTGTTTCCCTGCGGGGCAACGGGATCAGGCTGGAGCTGTCGAACCAGCACTCTCGTCGATCCGTCGCGCGGGGGCTGGCCGCCGGCGGTCACGGGCTTACGCTGCGGGCGTGGCGGGCCACGTCGGAGAGTTTTTTCGAGTACGGCATCGAGCTGGCCGACGGCGACGTTTTCGTCGCCGTCGCCCGGCCGATCCAGCCGTGGACGCTGTTCGGCCCGCGCCGAGAATCGGACGAATGGTATCTGGGTGTGGTCTGACGACATGGCTTGGGACGCACACTCGGTCGGGGCCAAGCGTGGGTGCGGTCACTGAGTGAAACGGATTTCCACCATGACCGAGTACGGCCGCGAGAGGGAGCGTCGCGCCGGCAACGTTCCTTGCTGCGGTTGGGCTACGCCGTGGCTATGGGTGCCTTCGTGGCACTGCGGGTGGGGCCATGGGTCGTGTTGGCCGCAGCCGTCGGCACGTGCGTGCTGATCTACGTCGTGGGCACGCTGATTGTCTGGCGTGATCGGCAGGCGGAACTGCGTCGGCGGGCCGCCGGCGAGCCGCCGTCGTGGTCGGCGCAGCTGCCGTTGGCCGTCGCGCGGCAGTTCGGCGGCGTCGTCCCTGGCCGGCATGTCCGCGCCAACGCGCCGCAGACCGGCGAGCTGCTCGGCCGCCTGTGCTACCCGGGCGACCGACTGCGGTGGGAGCCCAGCGCGTCGTTGCGGGCCAAGGCACCGAATCGGTGACCTGGGACGGCAACTGGACGGCGACGGTGGTCCCGCTGTGGGGTCCGGGCAGCCAGGGCTGCCTCACGTTGACCAACCCGGACGGATGGGCGGTCGACGTGTGGGTGCGTCACCGGACGACCCGAGCCGGAGGCTCGGGCTTCGTTAGTCCTTGGCCATGACCCGCTCGGGCCGCTGCGTCACTGCTGATTCCGGTACCTGAGCCCGAAATGGTTCGAGGCCGGCGCCAAGGGCGCCGGCCTCGAACCGTGTTCAGTTACCTCAGCCGCCTGGTGTGCCGGCGCCTGATGCCGGCGCGGGTGATGTCGCGCCGGGGGCTTGGGGCACGAAGCCGGTGCTCACGTAGAGCGTGACGGTCTGGCTGTGCGGGGCGGACCCGATGGGGGTCTGGCCGACGACGGTGCCCTTGGGGGCGGTGGAGTTGAAGTCGGCGGTCTGCACACCCGGGTAGCCGGCGGACTTGAGGACGTTGGTGGCGTCGTCGACGCCGCGGCCGACCACGTACGGGATGGCGGGCCCGTGGTTGTTCTTGTCCATGTACTGCGGGTCGGCCTTGGGCAGCTGTAGCGGGGGCGAGCTGCCGAGGATCTGGTTGAAGGCGTTGAAGAACGGCGGCGCGGCGATGGTGCCACCGAAGGCGCCGACGTTGCCGCCGCAGGCCTTGCTGGTGCGGATGGGCAGCGTGCCGCAGATCGGCTCCGGCTGGGAGCCATCGTTGAACACCAGCGAGGAGGTCGAGTAGTTGGGCAGGATGCCCAGGAAGCCGACGGACTCGGAGGTGTCGGTGGTGCCGGTCTTGCCGGCCAGCGGGCGGGTCCAGTGCGCGTTGCGGGCGGCGGCGGCCGAGGTGCCGCTGAGGGTGTCGTCCTTCAGGCCGTTCATGATCGTGTCGGCCACGGCCTTGTTGACGACCTGCTCGCACGGCGGGGTGTTGATCTGGACCGGCTTGCCGGTGTGGTCGACCACGCTGGCGATCGGGTTGGCCTCACACCACACGCCGCCGCTGGCCAGGGTGGCGCCGACGTTGGCCAGCTCCAGCGGGCTCAACGGACTCACGCCGAGGGTGAAGGCCGGGGCGTTCTGGAAGAACTGGGTCTGCGACTGGTTGTAGTTGTAGTCCTTGTTGTTGGGGTCGGGCGTCTGACCGGCCTGGTTGGACTTCATGGTGTTGCGCATGCCCAGCCGCGACGCCATGTCCAGCACCGCCGGCATGCCGGCGTCCAGCTCGACCTTGGTGAACGAGGTGTTGGGCGAGATGGCCAGCGCCTCGTGCAGGCTGATCGGGTCCGGGTTGGTCGCGTCGTCGTTCTGCAGGCAGTACGGCGGCGTGTTGCGGTCGTGCACGGGCAGCGTGAAGCAGGTGTGCTTCGGGTTCGGGATGCCGGTGTTGAGGCCGATCTGGCCCTTCTCCATGGCGGCCGCGGTGGTGAACAGCTTGTAGATCGAGCCGGCGCCGAAGTTGTCGCTGACGTCGGCGGGCAGGTTGGTCAGGGTCTGCCCCTGCGCGGCGTCCACGCCGAGGTCGCGGTTGGCCACCAGGGCGACGAGGTCGTGGGTCTGCTGGCCCGGTTTGACGATCACCATGGTGTTGGCGATGCCGTTGGCGGTCTTGGGCACGTTGTGCTCGACGGCCTGCTTGGCGATCTTGGAGATGTCCGGGTCCAGGTTGGTCCTGATCACGTAGCCGCCGGTCTGCAACTGGTCCGCGGTGAAGCCGGCCTGCGACAGGTAGCCCTGCACGTAGTCGCAGTAGAAGCCGTCCTCGGGGGCGACGCCGACGCAGCCGGAGCCGGGCAGCTGCGGCTCGGGGCCGACGCCCAGGTCCGTCTTCTTGGCGGCCTCGCCGATGTCGGTGGTGATCTTGCCGGTCGAGACCATGGCGTCGATGACCACGTCGCGGCGCTTCTTGGCCGCCGCCGGGTGCTGCCACGGGTCGAAGCTGACCGGGTTGTTGACCACGCCGGCCAGCAGCGCCGCCTGGGGCAGCGAGAGCTTGTCGGGGGTGGTGTTGAAGAACACCTGGGAGGCGGTGCCGATGCCGTCCACCCGGCCGAGGAAGGTGACCAGGTTGAGGTACCTGGTCAGGATCTCGTCCTTGGACAGCTTCTTCTCCAGCTGGAGGGCGACCCGCGCCTCCTTGAGCTTGCGGGCGACGGTCTGCGCCTGGGCCTGCTCCTGGGCCGACTTGTTGTCCCGGCCGGCCACCAGCACCTGGTAGTTCTTCACGTACTGCTGGGTGATGGTCGACGCGCCCTGGGTGGCGCTGCCGTTGACCTGGTTGCTCAGCAGCGCGCGGAAGGTGCCCTGCCAGTCGACGCCGGAGTGCTGGTAGAAGCGGCGGTCCTCGATGGCGACGATGGCCGCCTTCATCACGGGCGCGATCTGGTCACCCGGAGTGTTGACCCGGTACTGCTGGTAGAGGTACGCGATCGGTTTTTCGTTCTTGTCCTCGATCACGGACATCAGCGGCGGGTCGGTGGTCACCAGGTCCGCCGAGGTGGCGTCCACGGTGTCGCTGGCGCGGTTGGAGACCACTCCCAGCGCCCCCACGGTGGGGAACAGCATGCCCGCCACCAGAACCCCGGCCAAAAGGCACAGACCGACCAACTTCACAAGACCGTTGCCGACACGCACGACAGCCACACTACGCGTCATCACGTGGTGCTCCGGTGTGAGCGCTCACTGCGACGTTCATTCACCACTTCGGGTGGGTGAAGCTCACATTCGGGTAACCCGGTGTTGGCAGGGGAACCAGATGGCTCTACAGTCCGTCAACGTCTCATGACAACGCCTGACGGCACTCCGCACCCGCGGGGAGCCTACGGCAGCCGGTACCGGGGGGTATCGGTTTTTGGACGAGACGTAGGGGAGCGGGGGCCATGCAGTTCGTTCAGGGGGATTGGCGTGTCAGTGCCTCGTGTCGTGACGAGGACCCGGAGCAGCTGTTCGTCAGGGGTGCTGAGCAGCGCAAAGTCAAAACCATCTGCCTGAGTTGCCCGGTGCGGACGGAGTGCCTGTCCGAGGCGCTCGATAACCGCATCGAGTTCGGCGTGTGGGGCGGAATGACCGAGCGTGAGCGCAGGGCTCTGCTGCGTCGCCGGCCGGATGTGGACTCGTGGTTCGAGTTGCTGGAGTCCGCGCGGCGCGAGCATGCCGATCTTGACGAGTACAAGGTCAGTTGATCGACGTCCTTTGTTGAACAATCAAATTAATTAGCTCTGATCATGCGAATTTCGCCGACGGCGGCAATCGCCGCCCTCGGCGAAACAAGCGTGCGCGGTTTCACTCACCGGTCAGCCGGCGGCCGATTTCGCGCAGCCCGGCCAGATCGTGCACGTCCTCGGCCAGCGCCGGCACGCCGGTGACGGCCACCGACGGGTGCGCCTTGGTGAACCGGGCCAGCAGCCGCTGCTCGCGGGTCGCCACGGCCACCCGATCGGCGTGCACCCGCAGCACGGCGGCGGCCAGCGGCGCCTCGCCGCCCCGGTCCAGCTCGTCGGCGGCGGCCAACGCCTTGCCCGCCGGCAGCTTGGCCAGCACCGGATGGGTGCGGTTGAGCACCAGCCCGGCCAGCGGCATCGACTCGGTGGCCAGCCGCTCCACGAAGTAGGACGCCTCCCGCAGCGCGTCCGGCTCCGGCGCGGCCACCACCAGGAACGCGGTGCCGGGTGAGCGCAGCAGCTGGTAGGTCTTCTGCGCCCGCTCCCGGAAACCGCCGAACATGCTGTCGAAGGCCTGCACGAACGCCGACGCGTCGGCCAGCAGCTGCCCGCCGATGATCGTCGAGATGGCCTTGGTGAAGATGCCGAAGCCGGCGCCGACGATCTTGAGCAGGCCCCGGCCGCCGGCCCGCGCCGGGGCCGAGAGCAGCCGGATGATCCGCCCGTCGAGCACGGTGGACAGCCGCTGCGGGGCGTCCAGGAAGTCCAGGGCCGACCGGCTGGGCGGGGTGTCGACGACGATCAGGTCCCACGACCCGTCGGCGGCCAGCTGCCCCAGCTTCTCCATGGCCATGTACTCCTGCGTGCCGGAGAACGAGGAGGAAATGGTCTGGTAGAAGGGATTGCCCAGGATCTGCTCGGCACGGTCGGGCCCCGCGTGCGCCAGCACCATGTCGTCGAACGTGCGGCGCATGTCCAGCATCATCGCGTGCAGCCGGTCCTCGGTGTCGAAGCCCTCGACCGTCACCTGGCGCGGCGTGTTGTCCAGTTCCCGCAGGCCGAGCGACTGCGCCAGCCGCCGGGCCGGGTCGATCGTGAGCACGACGGTGCGCCGCCCGCGCTCGGCCGCCCGCGCGGCCAGCGCCGCCGCGGTGGTGGTCTTGCCGACGCCGCCGGAGCCGCAGCAGACGATCACCTTGGTCGCCGGGTCGTCCAGCAACTTGTCGACATGAAGCTTGGCCGGCATCAGCGGACCCCCTGGTCGACCAGTGTCTCGGCCAGCTCGTACAGCGCGCCGACGTCGACGCCGTCGACCAGTTCGGGCAGCTCCAGGGCGGGCAGGTCGGCCTCGGCCAGCAGCTCGCGGGCCCGCTGCTCGGCCCGCACGCGCACGGCGTGGTCGACGGTCTCCTCGACCAGCCCGGCCAGCTCGTCCTCGGCCAGCTCCAGGCCCACGGTGGCCAGCCCGGTCCGGACGCGGGCGGCGTCCACCCGACCGCCGGCCGCCGCCGGCAGCGAGCGGTTGGCCAGCCGCGCCGGCCGCACCCGGTTCACGAACACCGCGCCCGGTCGCAGGTCGGCGCCGTCCAGTTCGGCCACGGCGTCCAGGGTCTCCCGGACGGGCATCTCTTCCAGCAGCGTGACCAGGTGCACGGCGGTGTCGCCCGAGTGCATCAGCCGGACCACGCCCTCGCTCTGGCCCTTGATCGGCCCGACCTTGGCCACGTCCTGCACGGCCTTGGTGACGTCGAGGAACTTCACCACGCGGCCGGTCGGCGGCGCGTCTAAAACCACGTGGTCGTACATGTGGCGGCCGGCGTCGTCGGTGCGGCCGACGCACTCCTTGACCTTGCCGGTCTGGAGCACGTCCCGCAGACCGGGGGCGAGCGTGGTGACGAACTCGATCGCGCCCATGCGCCGCAGCGTCCGGCCGGCGAAGCCCAGGTTGTAGAACATGGCCAGGTACTCCATGAACGCGGCGTCGGCGTCCACGGCGAGCGCGCGGATCTCGCCACCACCGGGCGCGGAGGCGATGCGCTCCTCGGAGTACGGCAGCGGCGCGCGGTCGAACAGCTGGGCGATGCCCTGGCGCTCCTCGACCTCGACGAGCAGCACGCGACGGCCACCGGTGGCCAGCGCGATGGCCAGCGCCGCGGCCACAGTGGTCTTGCCGGTGCCGCCCTTGCCGGTGACCACGTGCAACCGGGCCCGGGTGAGCTCCTCGGTCCAGCCGGCGGTCCAGCCACCTATGGGTGTGGTCACGCCGCCAAGCCTAGGCGGCTCCACCGAAGCTTCGCCCGAGATGGCGCTGAGGCATCGCCCACGATCGCGAGGCCGCGTCGGTGCCTGGAGTGGTCGGCTGTGATGGTTACCCGATGTGATGCATGAGGACGAGGATCATGTATTGGGCGGCGACGACGCCCCAGACCACGGTGCTGGGCAGCACGGTGGCGATGAGCAGGCACAGGACCGCGAACACCAGCGTCGACCAGAGGGCGGCGCGCGTCACATCGCCGGCGTTGCGGTGCCGGTCGTCACGGACCTTGCCGGTGATCAGCAGCGTCATGATGATGCCGCCGAAGGCCATGAGGCAGGTCGCGATGATCCGCCACGTCTCCACGTGATCGAAAATAGCGCGCCGGATAGGGTGCCGGCATGACTAAGTGGGAGTACGCCACGGTCCCGCTCCTGATCCACGCGACCAAGCAGATCCTGGACCAGTGGGGCCAGGACGGCTGGGAGCTGGTGACCGTGTTGCCCAACCCGAGCGGCGAGCAGCATGTCGCCTACCTGAAGCGGGAGAAGGCATGAGTTGGCTGGCCAGGCTCAAGGAACTGGGCATCGAGCTGCCCGCGGTGGCCGCGCCGGTCGCGGCCTACGTGCCGGCGGTGCGCACCGGCTCGCTCGTCTACACCTCGGGCCAGCTGCCGTTCGTCGAGGGCGCGCTGCCCGCGACGGGCAAGGTGGGCGGGGAGATCGGGCAGGACGAGGCCAAGGCCTTCGCCCGCACCTGCGCGCTGAACGCGCTGGCGGCGGTGGACGCGCTGGTCGGCCTGGACTCGATCATCCGCATCGTCAAGGTGGTCGGCTTCGTGGCCTCGGCCGAGGGCTTCACCGGCCAGCCGGCCGTGGTCAACGGCGCGTCCGAGGCGCTGGGTGAGATCTTTGGCGAGGCCGGCGTGCACGCCCGCTCCGCCGTTGGGGTGGCCGAACTGCCACTCGGCGCACCCGTCGAGGTTGAGCTGATCGTCGAAATCGGCTAATTCAGTAACCCGTTCGGGTGGCGCTAAGGTGGCGTCTCCTGGTCTGCTAGACCGCGAGAGTCACCTTCGCCACTGGAAGGGGCGGTGGGCGTGCGGGACAACGCCGAGCTGAACGCGCATGAGCTGCTGCTGAGACTGGCCGGACGGCTGTCCGACGCCCAGCTGTGGCGGTTTCGGGACTGGCTGGCCAGCGGGGCACTGCCCGTGCTCGGCCGGGCGCTCCCGCGTGCGCTGCTGCACGACCGGGTCGGCCTGACCGCCGACGAGCACGCGCTGCTGCGTGGCATCGGCGCCGACCCGGCGCTGACCAGCTCCGTGCTGGGGCTCGCCGCAGTGCCGGACCCGGCCTTCACCTTCGTCGGCGAGGCCGCCGACCAGGCCGCCAGCGGCGACCCGGTCGGCGTCGTGCTCGGCGCGACGCTGCGCGGCCGCGAGGGCCTCGGCGAGGTCCGCTGCGCCTGGCGGCACGCCGCCGACGGCCGTGTGCACCGAGTCGTGCTGGTGACGGCCGTGTCCGACCAGCACCGGCTGACCGGCGAGCTCCAGCGCATGCTGCGGGCGCTGGGCGAGCACGAGCCGTGCGTCGAGGTCGTGGCGCCGGACTTCGAGCTGCCGCCGTACCACCGCGCCGCGGTGGACGTGTCCGAACTGCTGTGCTTCGGCGCTGCCGATCTCGCCACCGCCTGAAAGGAGACCCGTCGTGTCGGACGTCGCCACTGGGGACGGACTGCCCGATCGGCTGCACGACATCCTGCTGCGGATGGCCGGACGCGTCGACGACGACGCGCTGACCTCGGCGCGCGAGCTCGTGGCCATCGCGGAGTCGGACCGCGCCGTGGAACTGCTGGTCGGCTGCCTGATCGCCGGCGGCGTGCCGGTGACCCCGGCGGAGAACGGCCAGCTGCGGTCGCTACTGGACCAGTCCCGCTCGGAGCCGGCGCTGGCCGACCGGCTCAAGGTCCGCGACACCTGGTACGCCCCGCCGCACCGGTTCAGCTACGAGCCGGACGCGGGCGCGGGCATCGGCGCGGCGCTGGCCCCGGTGGTGGACTTCCTGATCGGCGTGCAGTCGGTGCACGCGGTGTGGCGGGTGACGCCCGCGGGCGCGACTCCCGGCGCGGTGCCGCAACGGATCGTGCTGGTCGAGATCGGCCCCGACGGCTTCGCGCCGGCCACGGCGTACCGGATCGGGCAGGCCCTGGAGGTCGCGGGCATCCGGGCCGTGGTCGAGGTGCTCAAGACGGGCGCGGACCGCAGCGACTACCACCGGCTGGCCGCTTCGGACGCCAAGCCGATCAACTTATCGGGCCAGCACGCGGCCGCTCCGACCTCGAGCGGCGGCCGTCGGGCCAAGGGCGGCGGCTCGGTCGTGCCGATCAAGCCGGTCGCGCGCGCCGAGGCCAAGCCGGACGTCGTGGCCCAGGTCGAACTGGTCGAGCCGGTGCAGCCGGTGGCGACCGACAAGACCGCCCAGCCGCCGGTGCTGGAGCCTTCGGCCGACCCGTCGGCGCTCGGGCTCGTGGACTACAAGCCGATCGCCGAGGACAAGCTCAGCGACGTGGAGCGCGACCTGCTCCGTCAGCTGCACGAGGAACTGGCCCAGCGCGAGCAGTAAACCCTGACTTGTATGCAGGGAAGGACGCCTTACCCTCGTTGACCGCGGGTAAGGCGTCCTTCCCTGCATCAGGGGAGTGTGGCGACGATCCGGTCGAGGATCTGCTGGAGGTGCAGGCCGCGCTGGGCGTCGCAGGCGTGGGTGTGCACACCGCTGTCCACCATGGCCACGAAGTTGTCGAGCATGGCGGTGTAGGCCTGCTGCGCCGAGGTCTGACGGCCGCCGAGCGCGAGATGGCCGTGCGAGCCGTACACCGCGACGTCGACCACGGACGGCCGGGTGGCCAGCCGCATCGACAGCGTCGCCGTGCTGGTGACGCCGTTGGCGTGGCCCAGGATCAGGTGCCAGAGGTCGTCGTCGGCCTTGTGCGCGGCGATCACGTCCTCGATCGGGCCCAGGGCCGCGTCGAGCAGGTCGAAGGCGTGCGGACCGACGTCGAACAGCGCGCCCTGGTCGTGCCGCCACTGCGAACCCGAGTACGCGCCGCCCAGCAGGGCACCGGACAGCCACTGCGCGCTGCCGCCGGTCCAGCCGCCGAGCTTGCCCAGTTCGGCCAGCCAGTCGATGACCTCGGGTGAGAACCGCAACGTCAGCATGACCAGCGAGGCCAGGTCGTTGTCGGCGATCGTGCCGGCGATGCGGCGCGCGTCCTCGACGGTGCCGGCCAGCGGCTTCTCCAGCAGCAGGTGCTTGCCGGCCTGGGCGGCCCGCAGCGCGATGCCGGCCTGCACGGCCGGCGGCACCGCGATCGCGACCACGTCGACCTCGTCGATCAGGCGGTCCGGGTCGTCGGCGACCTCGGCCCCGTAGCGGCCGGCCAGCTCCTCGGCGGCGTCCCGCCGGCGGGCCCACACCGTGGTCAGCCGGGTGCCGGGGTGCTCGGCGAGGCCGGGTGCGTGCACCGAGCTGGCCCAGGGCCCGGCGCCGATCAGTCCCACGCGCAGTTGTTCCTCCACGTGACGATTCTCCACGGGGCTCCGGGCCGATTCGCCCTTAGGCTCGTGGACGTGCCACAGCTGCCCGAGGAACTGACGCTGCCCGAGTCGATGGTGCCGGACATCCCGCCCAATCCGCCCGTGACGCCGAAGGACGCGGCCACCGTCGCGCTCGTGCGTGAGCGCGACGCCGGCATGGAGGTGTTCCTGATGCGTCGGGTCACCGGCATGGCGTTCGCCGGCGGCATGACCGTGTTCCCCGGCGGCGGCGTCGACCGTCGCGACGCGGACACCTCGGTCGCCTGGGTCGGGCCCGAGCCGGCGTGGTGGGGACGCAAGTTCAGCTGCGACCCGACCATGGCCCGGGCCCTGGTGTGCGCGGCCGTGCGGGAGACGTTCGAGGAGTCCGGCGTGCTGTTGGCCGGCAAGGACGACGTGTCCGTGGTCGCCGACGCCGCCCAGTACGCCGAGGTGCGGCACGCGCTGGTCAACCGCGAGGTGTCGCTGGCCCAGTTCCTGGCCGACGCCGGCCTCGTGCTGCGGGCCGACCTGCTGCGGCCGTGGGCCAACTGGGTCACCCCGGCCGAGGAGCCGCGGCGCTACGACACCCGCTTCTTCCTGGCCGTGCTGCCCGAGGGCCAGCACGCCGACGGCGCCACCACCGAGGCCGACCAGGCCGGCTGGCAACGCCCGCAGGAGGCCATCGACGACTGGAAGGCCGGCCGGGTCGGGCTGCTGCCGCCGACCTGGATGACCCTGGCCGAGCTGCGCGACGCCGGCACCGTGGCGGCGGCCATGGCGATGGAGCGGCAGACCACCGACAAGATCATTCCCAAGGTGATCCGGCGCGGCAACAAGCTGCATGCCGTGCTGCCCGGCGACCCCGAGTACGACCGCGCGCCGCTGCACCTGGACCCCAGCCCCGACGACGAGGTGGCCGGCCGGTGAGCGAGCTTGCGAGCGAGCCATTCAGCGCAGAGCGTCCGCGAACGCGGACGCCGAGCGCTAGCGAGGTGGTGCAGTGAGCGAGCTTGCGAGCGAGCCGTTCAGCGCAGAGCGTCCGCGAACGCGGACGCCGAGCGCTAGCGAGGTGGTGCAGTGAGCGACCGTCCCGCGATCGGCGAGCGGGCCGAGCACCCCGCCTACGGCCTGTTGCGCCCCGTCACGCCCACGGCCGCCGTGCTGCTGGCCGACAACCCCTCCGAGATGACCCTCGACGGCACCAACACCTGGATCCTGCGTGCCCCCGACTCCGAGGCATGCGTTGTCGTCGACCCCGGTCCCGACGACGAGCGGCACCTGGCCCTCGTCGCCGCGCACGGGCCCGTCAGCACCGTGCTGCTCACCCACGGCCACCCCGACCACTCCGCCGGCGCCCGCCGCTTCGCCGAGCTGGTCGGCGCCCCCGTGCAGGCCCTGGACCCGGCCATGCGCCTCGGCTCCGAGGGCCTCTCCGACGGCGACGTCATCGCCCAGGCCGGGCTGGAGATCCGGGTGCTCGCCACCCCCGGCCACACCGACGACTCCCTCTGCTTCTGGCTCGAACACGACGCCCCGCCGGCCGTGCTGACCGGCGACACCGTGCTCGGCCGCGGCACCACCGTCACCGACGACCTGGGGCCGTACCTCGACTCTCTGCGCCGCCTGGCCGAGCTCCCGCCCGGCACCGTCGTCCTGCCCGGCCACGGCCCCGACCTCCCCGACGCCGGCACCGCCGCCCGCGGCTACCTCGCCCACCGCGAGCAGCGCCTCAACCAGGTCCGCGCCGCCCTGGCCCACCTCGGCCCCGACGCCACCGCCCGCCAGGTCGTCGAGGTCGTCTACGCCGACATCGACCGCTCCCTCTGGCCCGCCGCCGAGTGGTCCGTCCGCACCCAGCTGAAGTACCTGCGGTCGATCTAGCCCTGCGGCCGGATCGGCACCACCAGGTACTGGAGGCGGCCGTCGGAGGTGAGCATGGTGCCGCGGCGGCCGGGTTGGACGGCGAGGGTGACCTGCTGCCCGGCGAAGGCCTTGAGGGCGTCGGAGAGGTAGCGGAGCTGGTAGGCGGGGGTGGGGCGGCCGCCGGTGGTGCAGGCCTTGACGAGCTCCTCGGCCTCGCCGACCTGCTGGCCGCCGCCGTGGACGCGGATCTCGCCGTCGCCGAGGGAGAGCTGGACGATCTGGGGGCCTTCGCTGAACAGGCCGACGCGGCGGACGGCACCGGCCAGCGCGTCGGCGTCGACCGTGGCGGTGGCGTCGACGGCGGTGGGCAGGATTTTGCGCTCGTCGGGCAGCGTGGAGGCGAGCAGCGAGGTGACGATGGCGGAGTCGTTCCAGACCAGGCCGGCGCGGTCCTGGTCGACGTGGAGGGCGACCCGCTCGGCGGAGGCGGCCTGCTTGGCCGCCTCGACGAGCAGGGAGGCCGGCACCATGGCGTCCACTTCGGACTCACCGGTCCACGGCAAGGTGGCGATGGCCAGGCGATAGCGGTCGGTGGCGACCATGGACAGCGGACCGTCGGGACCGCCGCGAAGGCGCACGCCGGTGAGCATGGGCAGGGCGTCGTCCCGAGAGGCGACGGAGGCGACGACGGACAGCAGGCGGGCGAACTCAGGGCCGTCGACCTCGCCGACGCGGGCCGGCGGCTCGGCGACGCCGGGGTGCAGGTCGGCCTCCAACAACGGCAGCGCGAACCGAGCGCCCGGCACCCGGACGGCCAGGCGCGAACCCTCCACGACCAGCCGCACCTGAGGGGCGTCCAACGCGCGCAGAGTCTCGGCCAAGGGCTTGGCCGGCACCAGAACCTGACCGTCTTCGTGCACGGTCGCCGCGCACCGCAACCGCACGCCCCGCTCCCGATCGGTGCCGCGGACCAGCACCCCGTCCCGGTCCGCGGTGATCAGGACGCCGGCCAGCACCGGGTCGTACATCCTGGCCGGCAGCAACCGGACCATGTCGGCGAACGTGCCGGCGAGCTGCGCGGTGGTGGCGGTCAGGTCCATGAACGCGACCGTACGACCCACCCCTGACAGTTTCCGGAAGTTAACAGCAACACAGTTCATCTGACGGTGGTGTTCGAGTCACGCTTTGCCGCATAGCGTCCCGACGCATGAGCATCAACCGGAGGGCATTGCTCAGGGCGGGTGGGGTGCTGGCGGCGGGGGCGGTCGGCACGATGTTGCCGGGGATCGCGTTCGCGGACGGCACGGACGGCAGCGAGCAGACGATCACCGTGACCGGTCGGTTCGAGCCGGGTGCTCCCGACTGGTACTACCTCCCGGTCGACGTGCCGCGCGGGGTCGCGGAGCTGACGGTGGTCTACAGCTACGACCGACCGCAGGTGCCACCCGGCCAGCTCGGCAATGCACTGGACTTCGGCGTCTTCGGCCCGGCCGGCCACGAGTTGGGCAACCACCACGGTTTCCGGGGCTGGTCAGGCGGCGCCCGCGACCGGTTCACGATCAGCGCCTCCGACGCGACCCCCGGCTACCTGCCGGGGCCGATCGACGCCGGAACCTGGCACGTGATCCTCGGGCCGTACACGGTGGCGGAGCAGGGCCTGGACTACCGCGTGGACATCACGCTGCGCTTCGGGCCGCCCGGCAAGCCGTTCGAGGTGAAGCCGGCGCCGTCCTTCGCGCCGGCCCGCCGCCGCGGCCGCGACTGGTATCGCGGCGACGGCCACCTCCACACGGTCTACTCCGACGGCAAGCGCACCCCCGACGAGCTCGTCGCGGCGGCCCGCGCGGCCGGCCTGGACTTCATCATCTCCACCGAGCACAACACGCCCGGCGCCTCGTTGCAGTGGGGCCGGCACGCCACCGAGGACCTGCTGATCCTCAACGGCGAGGAGGTCACCACCCGCTCCGGGCACTGGCCGGCGTGGAACCTGCCGGTGGGCCGCTGGATCGACTGGCGCTACCGGGACACCGAGCCCAACGACTTCCGGCGCTTCGTCGACGAGGTGCACTCGGTCGGCGGCCTCGTCGTCGCCGCGCATCCGTACGCGCCGTGCCTGGGCTGCTCGTTCGAGTTCCGCTACGACCTGGTCGACGTCATCGAGGTCTGGAACGGGCCGTGGACCGACGACGACGAGAAGACCCTCCAGTCCTGGGACGCCATGCTGCGGGAGGGCCGCTGGATCCCGGCCGTGGGCGACAGCGACGCCCACGCCGAGCCGCAGGTGGTCGGCCTGCCGCACAACGTGGTGCTGGCCGAGGACCTGTTCGGGCCGTTCCTGTTCGCCGGGCTGAAGGCCGGGCACAACTGGATCGCCGAGTCGGCGCAGGTCCAGCTGTCGCTGAAGGTGACGGACGGCCGGCACAGCGCCGGTATCGGGGAGACGCTGCGCACGGGCCGTCCGGTGACCGTCCACGTCGAGGTGGACGGCGTGCCAGGCACGCAGACCCGGGTCATCGACCAGACCGGGGTGGTGCACGCCGGCGAGCAGGGCGTCGAGTTCACGACCAGCCCCGCCGACTCCGACTGGATCCGGGTCGAGGTGCGGCGGGGCGAGCAGATGGTCGCGCTGACTAACCCAGTTTTTCTTCGACGCTGACCAGGGCGGCCGTGGTCAGGGTGGACTGCTTGACCGTGCCGCGGAACGCCCAGACCAGGGTCGCGATCACCAGGCCGGCGGCGGCCGCCGCGAAGAACGACCAGCTCGTGCCGAAGTTCTGCACCAGCTGGCCGCTGGTGGACTGGCCGATGGCCAGGCCGAGCGTCACCGAGGTGATCACCCAGCCGAACGCCTCCGTGGTGGTGCCGGCCGGGGCGACCAGGTCGATGGCCGCCGAGTGCGCGGTCGACTGCGGCGTGATCAGGATGCCCACGGCCAGCAGCGCGAGGCCGAGGCCGAACAGCGACGACGGGATCGCCAGCAGCAGGATCAGCAGGGCGAAGCCGGCCAGCAGGACCGGCAGCCGCAGGTGCATGGACCGCGGCCACGGGCGCACGCCGTACAGCACGCCGAAGATCACGGAGCTCACCGACCACAGGCTCAGCATCAGGCCACCGGCCGCCGGCGACCCGGCCTCGGAGGCGAACGCCGGCACCGCGACCTCGACGAAGCCGATCGTCACGCCGAAGCCCAGTGCGGCCAGCGCCACCGTCCGCATACCGGGGCTGGCCAGCGCGCCGAGCAGGCTGGTCGGACGCAGCTCGTCCCGGCTGGGCCGCCAGGCGCGGACCGTCGGCGTCAACGCGAACGAGACACCGCCGACGACCATGGACAGCGAGCCCACGACCACGCCCGTGCCGGCCCAGGGCAGCGCCGTCATCAGACCGGCCAGACCCGGGCCCAGGATGAAGAAGACCTCCATGCTGATGGCCTCGTAGGCGTACGCCGCCTGACGCACCGGGCCGGGCGGCACCAGGCACACCCAGAGGGAACGGGAGGCCGAGCCCACGGTCATCTCGGTCAGGCCGATGCCGAAGGCCAGCAGGATCACCAGCCACTCGGGCTGGAGCGTCTCGACCGCCCACACCTCGGCGGCGACGAACAGCAGCGTCAGCGTGGCGGTGAACAGCAGCGGGCGGGTCGGGCCCATCCGGTCCATGATCCGGCCCTGCAGCACCGAGCCCACCGAAACACCGATCAGCGCCGCCGCGGAGGTCAGGCCGGCGACGGCGAAGGAACCGGTGGCTCGCTGCACGTACAGCAGCAGGGCCAGACCGATCATCGCGACAGGCAGCCGGGCCAGTGCGGAGGCGAGCACCGGCAGCCTGGCGCCGGGCGTGGTCAGTGCGGTGCGGTAGTCGGTGAGAGACGCGGACTGGGACATGTGTGCCAGTATGACACATAGTGGTACCGCCGTACCAGACTGGAGGCGTGCGTCACGATGTGGTCACGGCGTTGCGATGAGTGGGTGAACGCAAGCAACGTAAAGACCCAATTTGGAGTCCTTGAGAGTGAATCCGGTTGTCCGTGACGGGTAGTTCCATGTCACAGTGACCAGGCAAGACCTCCTCCGGTGTCGGGTTCGGGGCCTGACGCCAGAGGGGACGGGGTGCGCGGCCCGTCGGGGGATGGCCCGCGCAACACGAAAGGCCGGCCAGTGGCGTCGGGGGCCACCGCCGGCCTTTTGTGCTGCGCGGACCGCTGCACGCCAGGTGCTCCTTGGGGGCCCGGCCCCCCACGCCCCCACGCCGGGGCTTCGCCCCGGACCCCGTGCGTGGCTCGACGGCGCGCGTCTCCGCCTGTTTTGTCGGACTTGGGCGATCTTCCCGGTTCTCGGAAATGTAGCCGAACGGTGAGCAAAGACTGCCTGCTCGGACAGCCGAAAGGCCCCCGTCCACGTGGTGAACAGGGGCCTTCGGTGCTCGCTTGGATCTACCGCGCGCGTCGGGCCAGGCGCTCCGGATCCAGGATCAGGACGCTCTTGCCCTCCAGGCGCAGCCAACCACGGTGCGCGAAGTCGGCCAGGGCCTTGTTCACGGTCTCGCGGGAGGCGCCGACGTACTGGGCGATCTCCTCCTGCGTGAGGTCGTGAGTGACCCTCAGCAGGCCCGCCTCCTGGCTGCCGAACTGGCGGGCGAACTGGAGCAGCGCCTTGGCCACGCGGCCGGGCACGTCCGTGAAGATCAGGTCGGCCAGCATGTTGTTCGTCCGGCGCAGCCTACGGGCCAGCACCCGCAGCAGCTGCTCGGCGATCTCGGGCCGCTTGCTGATCCATTCCCGCAGCTCGGGGCGGCCCATCGACAGCGCCCGGACCTCGGTCACGGTGGTCGCGGTCGACGTGCGCGGACCCGGGTCGAAGATCGACAGCTCGCCGAACATGTCCGAGGGACCCATGATGTTGAGCAGGTTCTCGCGGCCGTCCGGCGACTTGCGGCCGATCTTCACCTTGCCGCTGTGGATGATGTAGAGCCGGTCGCCGGGCTCGCCCTCCGCGAAGATCACATGTCCTCGCGGGAAGTCGATCGGCTCCAGCGTGACGAGCAGAGCCTCCGCTGCCGACGGGTCCACACCCTGGAAGATGCCCGCGCGGGCCAGGGTCTCGTCCACCTCGTCCCTCCTTCGAGACGCGGCGGCCGGTGCCGCCGATCACTAGCGTGTCAGTCTAGGACCCGTTGCCCCTGGTCCGCCGGGGACGCAGCCTCGCGGCGCGTCCGCCCAGCCTACGCAGACGGAACAGCTCCAGCGCCCGGCCGATGCCGTGCCCGTACAGCGCCCTGACCTCGTCCGGTCGGGCCTGCTCCAGGAATTCCTCGACCTCGTTCTCCTGCACGGCAACATGGCGCAGGCGAGCTTCCACGCGCTCCATGAAGAGCGCGAAGAACATGATCAGAAGTGGTACGACAAGCACCAACCAGGCAGTCATGATGGCCTCATCCTCTCCCATGGCGGTTCGGGCGCGTGCATCGGGGGTCACCCCGGCGTGTCGGAGTTGTCGGTCGGGGTCCGTACGCTGGGCAGGTGCCAGCGACCGCCGCCGCGAACAACCTCAGCCTCGTCCGCCGGGTGCGGCGGATGACCCGCGCGTTGGCGCAGGGGTACCCAGACGCGCACTGCGAACTCGACTTCGGCACGGCCCTTGACCTCACGGTGGCCGTCATCCTGTCCGCCCAGTGCACAGACAAGCGGGTGAACGAGGTCACACCGGCGCTGTTCGCCAGGTACCGGACCGCCGCCGACTACGCCGGCGCCGACCGGGTCGAGCTGGAGGAGATGATCCGGTCGACCGGGTTCTACCGGAACAAGGCCACCTCGATCATGGGCCTGGGCTCGGCGCTGGTCGACAAGCACGGCGGCGAGGTGCCCGGCACGCTGGAGGAGCTGGTCCGGCTGCCCGGCATCGGCCGCAAGACGGCCAACGTGGTGCTCGGCGAGGCCTTCGACGTGCCCGGCATCACCGTCGACACCCACTTCGGCCGGCTGGTCCGGCGCTGGGGCTGGACCGAGGAGACCGACCCGGTCAAGGTCGAGCACGCCATCGGCGAGCTCGTCCCTCGCAAGGACTGGACGCTGCTCTCGCACTGGACGATCTTCCACGGCCGCCGGGTCTGCCACGCCCGCAAGCCGGCCTGCGGGGCCTGCTTCCTGGCCCCGGACTGCCTGTCCTTCGGCGACGGCCCGACCGACCCGGACGTGGCGGAGAAGCTGGTCAAGGGCGACGAGGCGCCGCACCTGCTGGCCCTGGCCGAGCGGGTCCGCGCCGCCGGCAAGGGCAAGAAGAAGGCCGGCGCCGGGCGATGAGCGTTCGTTGGCGGTGGGCTCTGGTGGCGGTGGTGCTCGCGGTGGCGACCGCGATCGCCGTCTGGCCGCGCGGCCAGGCCCCCACCCACGCGGACCCGTCCGTGCCCAAGCCCGACGTCAGCGCGCTGCGGAAGGCGGCCGCGCTGCCGGCCTGCCCGCAGTCACCTGACACGAGGCCGACCGGCAAAGGCGGCCTCACCGGCCTCAAGGTCACGTGCATGGCCGACGGCGCCGAGATCACGCTCGGCGGCGGCCCGACGCTCGTCAACTTCTGGGAGCCGTGGTGCGTGCCGTGCCGCACCGAACTGCCCGCGCTCCAGGAATATGCGGCCCGACCAGGCGCGATCCCGGTCCTGCTCGTCGAGATCCCGGCCCAGAGCGACGAGGCCGGCGGCCTGGACCTGCTCGGCTCGCTCAAGATCAGGCTGCCGTCGGTCTGGGATCCGAACGCGGTCGTGGCCAACGCGCTGGGTCGGCCGAACGTCTTCCCTGTCAGCTACGTAGTTGCAGCGGACGGCTCCTCGAAGAGGATCACCACACCGCCCTTCGACTCGGCGGACCAGGTGGAACAGGCGGTGCGGCAGTATGCGGACGGGAGTGTCACCGGATGAGTCCTGGCCCCCTGGTGGACCCGGCGGACGTGCCCGGCTGGCTGTCCGGCCTGGTCGCGGCCACCGCCGACCTGGACGCCTCCGCGTTGACCAGGGTGCGCCCGCCCAGCGGCAAGCCGACCCGGCCGGCCGCGGTGCTGATGCTGCTCGGTGACGGCGACGGGGTTGACGGCCCTGACGTGCTGCTCACCCGCCGCGCGGACACGCTCAACTCCCATCCCGGCCAGGTGGCCTTTCCTGGCGGCAGCGCCGACGACACCGACGACGGCCCGGTCGACACCGCGCTACGCGAGGCCGAGGAGGAGGCCGGCGTGCTGGCCGACGGCGTCCGCCCGGTCGCGCTGCTGCCCGACCTGTTCGTCCCGGTCTCCGGCTTCATGGTGACGCCCGTGCTGGCCCACTGGGAGCGCCCGTCGCCCGTCCGCGTGGTCGACTCGGCGGAGACGGCCGCGGTGGCGCGGGTGCCGATCGCGCACCTGGCCGACCCGGCCAACCGGTTCCGGGTGAAGCATCCCTCCGGCTTCACCGGACCGGCGTTCTCGGCGCCGGGCATGCTGGTGTGGGGCTTCACCGCGGGCCTGCTGGCCGGGCTGTTGACGCTGGCCGGGTGGGAACGCCCCTGGAACACGGCCGACGTGCGTGATCTGGACGAGTCGCTGCGGGCGGCGAACGCGGAGGTGCAGGCGTGAACTGGGTCGACCTGGTGGTGGTCCTGCTGGCCGTGATCGCCGCGGTGTCCGGGGCCAGGCACGGCCTGATCACCACCCTGCCCGCGACCGTCGGCGTGCTCGGCGGCACCGTGCTCGGCCTGATCGTGACGCCGATGATCATGGCCAACTTCAACAGCAACGTCACCCGGATCGCGGTCTGGATGGGCGCGCTGGTGCTGCTGGTCGCGCTGGGCGAGACATTAGGCGTGTGGCTGGGCCGCTCCATCCGCCAGCACATCCGGCTCGGCCCGTTCACCGGCGTCGACCACACCCTGGGCGCGCTGGTGCAGTGCGCAGTGGTGTTCGTGGTGGCCTGGGTGTTCGCGCTGCCGCTGACCTCGGTGCCGGTGCCCGGCCTGGCTTCGGCCATCCGCGGCTCGGTGGTGCTGGGGACCGTCAACAACCTGATGCCGGCCGAGGCCGAGCAGCTGCCCAACGACGTGAGCAAGCTGCTCAGCTCGGGCCTGCTCACCGCCACCGGGCCGTTCACCCGCACCCCGATCACCGACGTCGACCCGCCGGACACCGCGCTGCAGAACAGCCAGGTCGTCAAGGCCGTGGAGCCCAGCGTGCTCAAGGTGCGCGGGCGCGCGCCGTCCTGCTCGCGGGCGCTGGAGGGCAGCGGCTTCGTGATCGCCCCCGAGCGCGTGATGACCAACGCCCACGTGGTCGCCGGCACCGACGACGAGGTGGTGGAGGTCGGCCGCGGCCAGCTCACCGCGCACGTCGTCTACTACGACCCGGAGGCCGACGTCGCGGTGCTGTCCGTGCCCGGCCTCGACGCCCAGCCGCTGACGTTCAGCCAGCAGGACTACAGCTCCGGCCAGGACTCCATCGTGCTCGGCTATCCACTGGACGGCCCGTACACCGCGCGGGCGGCCCGGGTCCGGCAGCGCATCCAGCTCAACGGGCCGGACATCTACGGCACCCAGAAGGTCACCCGGGACGTCTACACGATCCGGTCCACCGTGAAGAGCGGCAACTCCGGCGGCCCGCTGATCAACCCGAACGGGCAGGTCATCGGGGTCGTGTTCGGCGCGGCCGTGGACGACCCGGAGACCGGCTTCGCGCTGACCACCGCCGAGGTCAGCCGGGTCGTGCAGCAGGCGCGGTCGCTGGTCCGGCCGGTGTCAACGGGATCCTGCGCCGAGTAGCAGCTCGCTGACGGCGTCGGGTCGCTCCCACTGCGGGAAGTGCCCGGCGCCGTCGATCACCTCGTACGGCGCGAACCGCGTGGCCGGCGACGTGCGGCCGTCATGCTCGCCACGCAGCCGCAGCACGGGCGCTTCGAGCGGGCGGCTGACGGCTTTGGCGAACTCGCGGCCGTCGGCGCGTAGCCGGGAGCGGAAGGCCCAGCGGAAGTACTCCATGCTCGAATGCGGGACACCCCGGATCAGCATCGCCTCACGAGTGCGGCGCAGGACCTCGGGATCGGGCGTCCACTGCGGACCGGCCCACGCGCGCAGCAGGCGCTCGACCTGGGCGGCGTCGTCGGCCACGAGCCGGCGCTCGGGCCAGAACGGTGGTTGCGCCGGCAGCAGCGGGCGCAGCGGCACCTCTAGCGGGTGCGGCGCGGAGATCGTCGTGACGGACTCGACGAGCCGGGGATGCAGGGCCGCCGTCGTCCACGCGAGGACGCCACCCCAGCCATGCCCGACCAGATGCGCCCGGCGCGCGCCGAGGGCCTTGATCAGCCCGGCGACGTCGCCGGCCAGCGTCCAGCCGTCATAGCCGCGGGGCGTCTTGTCGGACTGGCCGTAACCGCGCAGGTCCACCGCCACGGCGTGCCGGCCGTTCGCGGCGAGCGCGGGCAGCTGGTGCCGCCAGGTCCACCAGAACTCGGGGAACCCGTGCAGCATCAGCGTCAGCGGACCGCGGCCGGACTCGGCGACGTGCAGCCGGATGCCGTTGGCCGAGACGGTCCGGTGGCGCGGCGCTGTTACGAGCGCTCGCCGGGGTGGCTCAGCGCGGCGGCCGTGTCCTTGATCGTCTCGATCGTCCGCTGCGGCGCCCTGATCCGGCGCACCTTGCGGTAGCCGAGCAGGCCCAGCAGGCCCGCGACCAGCAGCATGGCGAACCAGACGATGCCGAACGCGGCCGACCGGTACAGGCCGAGGTCGGCCAGCAGCTCGGCGATCGCGAAGAACAGGAAGAACAGGCTGAACATCACGATCGTCAGCGCGCCGATGAAGAACACGCTGCCCCGCAGCGCCTTCTTGACCTCGGCGCCGACCTCCAGCTTGGCCAGCTCGATCTCGGCCCGCAGCAGGACGGAGACCTGGGTCATCACGTCCTTGATCAGGCCGCCGACCGACTGCTCGCCGGCGACGTCGCGCGGCGTCTCCTCGGTCAACGGGATCGAGGGCACCGGGGGCAGCCCAGCGCCGTGGCCGTTCGGGGTGTGTCCTGGGCCTGTCACGGTGGTCATCGTGCCATGCACCCCGTGGGGTGCGCTGTGTGGTGCGCCCGGAACGCCGTGCGGCGCTGCGGGAAATCAGGTGGCATGTTGACTCAGACCGTGCCATCGGCGCTGACAGGAGGGCCGGGCGTGGACCGACTGGGGAGCGAATCGGACCTGGTCGCGCTGTACGACACCCACGCCCGGCTGCTGTTCCACTACCTGTCCCGCCGTGTCGGGCCCGAGGCCGCCGACGATCTGGTCGCCGAGACCTTCCTGGCCGCCTGGCAACAGCGGGCCACCTTCGACCCGATGCGCGCCGGGGCCAAGGCCTGGCTGTACGGCATCGCCACCAACCTGATGCGCCGTCACCTCCGTGGCGAGGAGCGGCGCCTGCGCGCCTGGGGCCGGGCGTGGTCCAGCTCCATCGGGCACCGGCGTAGCGACGACGACCTTGGCGAGCGCGTCGCCACCGCGGCCGACGCCGAGGTGCTCGCCGGCCGTGCCGCCGAGGGTGTCGCCCGGCTGCGCACTGAGGAGCGGGAGGTCCTGCTGCTGGTCGCGTGGGCCTCTTTGACGCCGACCGAGGTGGCCGAGGCGCTGGGCGTCGCCGTCGCCACCGTGCGAACCCGCCTCCACCGCGCCCGCACGACCGTTCGCAAGCACCTGGAGGACAGCCGTGATGTCTGAACTCGACGACGACCGCGTCGACGCAGCCGTCGGCGGCGTGCAGGCCGACGCCCCGCAGATGAGCGAGGCGTCCTTCCGGGCCACCCGCGCCCGACTGTTCGCCGCGACCGCCGACAACATGGTCCCGATGCGCCGACGCCGCGTGCGCACGCCCCTGCTCGTCGGCGCGGCCGCGGCCGCCGCGGCGGTCATCGGCATCGCCGTCATCCCCGGTTCGCCCGACTCCCCGGTGCCACACGTCTCCGCGGCCCCGGTGCTGAGCAAGGCCGCCGACGTGACGATCGGTTCCGCGCCGGACCCGGTGGTCGGCCCCGGCCAGTACCTGCTCGTGCAGGAGGACCAGTGGACCGGCGGCCCGTTCGACGCGACGTGGCCGGCGGACTACGCGTACCTGGCCGAGGTGCGAACCGACACCTGGATCCCGGCCGACCGGAGCAAGAAGTGGCGGCAGACCGTGACCGTCAGCCCCGACCCGAAGATTCTCTACGGGGACGAGGCGAAGGCCCGGGCCAACCTGGCCCAGTGGCGCAAGTCCCAGGAGGGCACCAAGGAGGCCGACGGCGGCGACTTCTACCACTACCCCGGTGGCCCGGAGGCCGCGGCGACCCTGGGCAACCCGACGCCCAAGTACCTGGCCGGCCTGCCGACCGATCCCAAGCAGCTCTACGACGCCCTCGAGCGTGGGCAGGGCCCCGGCTTCGCCGGCACCGACGAGCGCCTGCTCGAAGCGGCCGGGGCCGGCCTGGCCAGCGGCCTGATGCCGGCCGAGTTCCGGGCCCGGCTGTACCGCGCGCTGACCTACATCAAGGGGCTCGAGGTCGTCGACCAGGTGGCCAACCTGAACGGGAAGAAGGGCGTCGCGCTGGGCCTGCGGGCCGGATATCCCGGCAGTGCCAACAAGAACGTCGAGACGCAGCTGATCATCGACCCGGCGACCGGGCAGTTCATCGGCGAGCGCGAGGTGGCGATGCAGGACTTCGACGGCGTGCACACCGGGACCGTGCTGTCCTACAGCTCCGTCACGTCGAAGGTGGTCTGACCCTCGAAGGCGGCCCGCTGCCGGGCCGCCTTCGAGCCGTGGGTCAGTCCTCGGCCTTGCCCGACTTCAGGCCGGACGAGATCAGGTCCATCACCGACGAGTCGGCCAGCGTCGTCACGTCGCCGATCTTGCGGTTCTCGGCCACGTCCCGCAGCAGCCGGCGCATGATCTTGCCGGAGCGGGTCTTGGGCAGCTCCTGCACGACCAGGATCTGCCGCGGCTTGGCGATCGCGCCGATCTCCTTGGACACGTGGTCGCGCAGGTCCTTCACCAGCGCGGTGGCATCCTCGCCCTCCTTGACGCCGCGCAGGATCACGAACGCCACGACCGCCTGCGTCGTCGTCGGGTCGGTCGCGCCGACCACCGCCGCCTCCGCCACGCGCGGGTGCGACACCAGCGCCGACTCCACCTCCGTGGTGGAGATGTTGTGGCCGGACACCAGCATCACGTCGTCGACCCGGCCCAGCAGCCAGATCGCGCCGTCGCTGTCGTACTTCGCGCCGTCACCGGCGAAGTAGTAGCCCTGATCGTGGAAACGCGCCCAGTAGGTCTCGCGGAAACGCTCCTCGTCGCCCCAGACGCCACGCAGCATCGACGGCCACGGCTTGTCCAGCACCAGGTAGCCGCCGCCGCCCGGGCCGACCTCCTTGCCGGTGTCGTCCACCACCTTCGCGCCGATGCCCGGCAGCGGGCCCATCGCCGAACCCGGCTTGGCCACCGTGACGCCGGGCAGCGGGGCGACCATGATCGCGCCGGTCTCCGTCTGCCACCAGGTGTCCACCACCGGCGTCTTGCCGGCGCCGATGTGCTCCCGGTACCAGATCCAGGCCTCGGGGTTGATCGGCTCGCCGACGCTGCCCAGCACGCGCAGCGAGGACAGGTCATAACCGGCCGGGATCTCCGCGCCCCACTTCATGAACGTGCGGATCAGCGTCGGGGCCGTGTAGTAGATGGAGACCTTGTACTGCTGGATGATCTCCCAGTGCCGGCCCTCGTGCGGGGTGTTCGGCGTGCCCTCGTAGACGACCTGGGTGACCCGGTTGGACAGCGGGCCGTACACGATGTAGCTGTGCCCGGTGACCCAGCCGATGTCGGCCGTGCACCAGTAGACGTCGGTGTCCGCCTTGAGGTCGAAGACGTTGTAGTGCGTGTAGGACGCCTGGGTGAGGTAGCCGCCCGAGGTGTGCAGGATGCCCTTGGGCCGTCCCGTCGTGCCCGAGGTGTACAGGATGAACAGCGGGTGCTCGGAGTCGAAGGCCTCCGGCGTGTGGTCCTCGGACTGGCCGTCCACCACGTCGTGCCACCACAGGTCGCGGCCGTCGGTCCAGTCGACCTCGCCGCCCGTGCGCCGGACCACCAGCACGTTGGTGATGGTCGGCGTCTTGGCCACCGCCTCGTCCACGGCCGCCTTGAGCGAGACCGGGTTGCCGCGGCGGTACTGGCCGTCGGTGGTGATCACCAGCTTGGCCGCGGCGTCGTCGATGCGCGAGCGCAGCGCCTCGGCCGAGAAGCCGCCGAACACCACGCTGTGCACCAGGCCCAGGCGGGCGCAGGCCAGCATCGAGAAGATGGCCTCGGGCACCATCGGCATGTAGATGGCCACCCGGTCGCCGGCCTCAAGACCCAGCGACAGCAACGCGTTCGCCGCCTTGGACACCTCGCGTTTGAGGTCCGCGTAGGTGATCGTGCGGGTGTCGCCGGGCTCGCCGACCCAGTGGATCGCCACCTGGTCGCCGTGGCCCGACTCGACGTGTCGGTCGACGCAGTTGTAGGCCACGTTCAGCTTGCCGCCGACGAACCACTTCGCGAACGGGGCGCCCGACCAGTCCAGGACCTGGTCCCACTTGGTCGCCCAGCTCAGGCGCTCGGCCTGCTCGGCCCAGAAGGCCTCGCGGTCGGCGTCCGCCTCCTGCTGCAGCGCGGCGGTCGCGTTGGCCTGAGCTGCGAACTCCTCGCTGGGCGGGAACGACCTGCTCTCGGAGAGCAGGTTGTCCAACGCGGACGACTCTGTCATGGTGCGTGGCCTCCTGGAACTCGCCTGCGGTAGTGGTGCTGAACCTAGTGCTACGGAGACTCCCGTACCAGTGCCGTAAGGTCTAGACCATATCGGCCGGGTAGGGTCGCCGGCTGTGACCGAGCCATCCAGCACCGCGACCTTGGTCGCGGATCTTCGTGCTCCGAGCGTGAGCGGGGAACGTCCGTGACCGACCCGCTGGCGCCCCTGCTGGATCTGCCCGGTGTCGCCGCGGCCGTCGAGGCCGCTCGCGACGCCGTCGCCGAGGTCCACCGCCATCCCGCCAACCGTCGCGGCTGGCCCACCACCGCCGCCGAGGCCTCCGTCCGTGCCGCCCGGGCCTCGGCCGCCCTCGACGGCGGCACCGTCGAGATCCCGTCGGACGGGTCCGTGTCCGATCCCGTGCTGGCCGGATCCCTCCGGGTCGCCGAGGCCATCGGCCCCCTGCTCGCCACCTGGCAGAAGGCCCCTTTGCAGGCCCTGGCCCGGTTGCACGTGCTGGCCGCCGCCGACCTCGTCTCCCCTTCCGACCTCGGCCGACCCTCCTCCAGCGGCTCCCGCCTGGAGCTGCTCGCGTCGTTGGTCGCCGGCGGCACCAAGGCCCCCGGCCCCGTCCTCGTCGCCGTCGTCCACGGCGAGCTCCTGTCCTTGGCCCCCTTCGGCCCCGTCAGCGGCCTCATCGCCCGCGCCGCCGCCAGGTTGACGATGATCGGCACCGGCCTCGACACCAAGGGCCTCGCCGTCCCCGAGGTCGCCTACCTCCGCCGCGCCGCCGAGTACCGCTCCGCTCTGGAGGGCTTCTCCTCCGGCACCCCGGAGGGCGTCGCCGGCTGGCTCCTCTTCACCTGCTCCGCCCTCGAAGCCGGCGCCTCCGAAGCCCGCAGCATTGCCGACGCCGTCGGGCAAGGCTGATTCCCCGGCTGTGGACAGTTCTGCCCTTGTCCACAGCGCCCGCCGTTCAAGATCGCCCAGCATGCAGCGCGGGTAGACTGGGTCCGGGGTCGCCCCCCGGGTCGGGTGGGGGTTGCTCGTCAGCGCACGAACCGGCCGCGCCCGCCCGTAACCACGAGTGGTCCCGGCGGCTCCGCCCACCCCATGCCAAGCCGTCGGTCTAGCTCGCCGCTGCCCCCAGCGCCACCAACGCATTCCTGACATGCCCGCCGGTGGCGGTCAAAGCCTCCGCCGCCTGCACGGAGTCGATCCCCGCCAGCAGCCGAACCAACGCCACCTTCAGGTCCCCGTCGGCCTCCAACAGCGCGGCCATGCACTCCGCCTCGTCCAGCCCGGTGGCCTCGCGCAGGATGCGCAGGGTGCGGCCGCGCAGCTTGGCGTTGGTGGCTCGCATGCTGACCATCAGGTTGGAGTAGGTGCGCCCCAACTTCACCATCACGGCGGTGGAGAAGGCGTTGAGCACGAGTTTCTGGGCGGTGCCGGCCTTCATACGGGTGGAGCCGGCGATGGCCTCGGGCCCGGTGTTGACGGCGATGAGCACGTCGAGGGGCACCGCAGGTGCGTCGACGGGGTTGGCGGAGAGCAGCACGGTGCGGGTGCCGATCTCGTTGGCGGCGGCCAGGGCCCCGAGCACGTACGGGGTGCGGCCGGAGGCGGTGAGACCGAACACGAGGTCGGTGGGGCGGACTGAGCCGTGGATCTCGGCGGCGCCGGCGTCCCAGTCGTCCTCGGCATTCTCGACGGCGGTGCGCAGCGCGGCGGTGCCGCCGGCGTGGTGGGTGACGAACCAGTCGGCGGGGGTGTTGAAGGTGGGCATGAGCTCGGCGGCGTCGAGGGTGGCCAGGCGCCCGGAGGTGCCGGCGCCGACGTAGTGGACCTGGCCGCCGGAGCGCAGCGTGGCGACGGCGTAGTCGACGGCCCGGGCGACCTGCGGCAGCACGTCGCCGACGGCGGCCGGCACGAGGCGGTCCTCGGCGTTGATCATCCGCAGCACGTCCACCGTCGGCAGTCTGTCAATCCCCTCCGTCCTGGGATTGCGCTGCTCGGTGGGGGAATCGACACGCACGATCGACTCGCGTGGCTGCGGCAACGTCATTTACCTGTCTCCCGTGCCTTTCGGCGGCCGTCGGGACGCGGACCGAGTCGATGCCCACCCACAGCCTCGTAGGTGGACTCCAACGCGTTACGCGCGCTGTCGAGGTGTTTCTGAGCGACTCCGATGAACAGGCAGTCGATCACCGTGAGCTGGGCGATCCGGCTGGCCATCGCGCCCGAGCGGAACGTGGTCTCGCGCGCGGCGGTGGTCAGCACGTGGTCGGCGACCTCGGAGATGGGCGAGCGGGGGAAGTTGGTCAGCGCCACGGTGGTCGCGCCGTGCTCCCGCGCCACCCGAAGCGCCTCCACGGTGTCCACGGTGGCGCCGGTGTGCGAAATGCCGAATGCGACGTCGCCGTCGGACAGCACGGCGGCGGACGTCAGCATGATGTGGGTGTCGCTCCACGCGAAGCTGATACGCCCTATGCGATGCAGCTTCTGCTGGAGATCGGCGGCGACGAAGGCGCTGGCGCCGACGCCGTACACGTCGACCCGGCCGGCGGCGGCGACGGCGTCCACGACGGCGGTCAGCGTCGGGATCTCCAGCTGGTCGGCCGTCTCCTCGACGGCGCGCGCGTCGGCGAACGCGACCTTGCCGACCACCTGCGACAGGTCGTCGGTGGGCGCGATGTCGCTGCCCAGGTCGCGGTCGATCCGAGCGGCGGTACGCGCGGTGTCGGCGGCAAGGGCGATCCGCAGCTCGGGGTAGCCCCCGACACCGATCGCCTTGCAGAACCGGGTCACCGTCGTCTCGCTCGTGCCGGCCGCCTCGGCGACCTCGGTGATGCTGCGGTGCGCGACGACCTGCGGGTTGTCGAGCACGACCTTGGCCACGCGCTGCTCGGCGCGGGCGAGGCCGGGCAGCAGCGAACGGATCCGGACCAGCGGGCTCGCCTCGCTGATCTCATTGACTGACTTGGCGGGTGCCACGTGGGAAACTTACTAACAGTAACTGTTTCGGTCAACATGACTGCCCCTGACCTGCGGTTACGTCAGCTGCCAGCCGACCGGTGTGAACGTGGTGCGGCCGCAGCTCAGCGAGATGTCGGCGACGTTCACGCCCCGTCCTTCGTACGAGGGATCGGTTGTGTAACGCCAGCGGAGCTGCAAAGCGTTCGATGGGTTCGCCACCTGGGCCCGAACCTGCTGCCAGGCCCGGCCGGACTGGCCCGACAGCGACGTCCGGGTCTGACCACGGACCGTGACCGGAACCGTGGTCCAGGTGGTGCCACCGTCGGTACTGGCCTCCAACGTCAGCAGATCCGAGGACTCGGTGTTGACGAAGGCGTCGAACGACACCCGAACCGTGCCGTGCAGCGTCCCCGTGGTCAGCGTGCTCGTCGAACCGCCGCCCTCCCCGGAGAACCACGACTTGCCGCCGCCCGGCGCCTGCACGGTCATGGCCTCCGCCAACGCCTGCGCCGCCGCGCGACGGGCGCCGTTGGTGCTCGGGGTGTTGCGGGTCGGGTGCACCCGGTTGGTCAGCAGGATGGCGAACGACCGCGAGCGCGGGTCGATCACGAGCGACGTGCCGGTGAAACCGGTGTGCCCCATGGTGTCCGGGCCGGACAGGCCGCCCATGTACCAGATCTGGTCCAGCTCGAAGCCCAGCCCGTGCGAGTCGTCGGGGAACTTCTGGTTGAAGTTGACCTGCATCAGATGCACGCCGTGCTCGCTGAGAATCCGGTGCCCCCGGTACACACCCCCGTTGAGGATCGCCTGGGCCAGCACAGCCAGGTCGTCGGCCGTGGAGAAGACGCCGGCGTGCCCGGCGACGCCGCCCATCGCCCAGGCGTTCTCGTCGTGCACGGACCCGCGCACCATGCCCCGCGGCGGCGACGCCTCGAACTCGGTGGCGGCGATCCGGTCCAGCTTCGACGCGGGCGGGTTGTAGCCGGTGTCGACCATGTGCAGCGGCTCGGTGATGTCCTTGCGCACCAGCTCGTCCAGCGGCTTGCCGGTGACCTGCTGCAACACCAGCTGCATGGTCAGCATGTTCAGGTCGGAGTACACGTACGTGGTGCCGGGCGGCGAGGCCGGCGTCGTGTCGAGGATCGCCTTCTCCCGCGACGGGATGTCCGGGTAGCCGGCCCACAGCGACGGAATCGGGTCGGGGATCAGCCCGGAGGTGTGCGTGAGCAGCTGCTCGATGGTGATCGCGCTCTTGCCGTTGGTGGCGAACTCCGGCAGGTAGTGCGCGACCGGCTCGTCCAGCGCGATCCGTCCGGCTTCCAGCTGCTGCGCGGCCACGATCGAGGTGAACAGCTTGGACAGCGACGCCAGGTCGTAGATGGTGTCGGTGCGGGCCGCCACCATCTGGTCCGGCGGCAGCAGCGTCGTCGCGTCCTTGTACTTGACGGCCTCGCCCGTCGCCGTCCGGTCGACCACGACACCGTTGTGCGCCAACAACACCGTGGCACCGGGATAGATCGACGGCACCCACGCGGCGAGCTGCTGGTTGAAGGCGTCGATCGGTGCCGCGTTCAACCCCGCCGCCGGCGGCGACCCCGCGCGCAGCACCGTGCCGGCCGGCGCGAATCCCTGGTACGGCCGGTCGAAGCGGGCCGAGTTCGGCCCGGCGTCCGCGCTTGTGGTCACGGCGAACGCCAGCACGAGCACGGCCGGCAGGGCGAGGACACGAATCCGCATGGCCACCTCATCTGTACAGCAGATACCGGATGCGATCACGGCGGAAGGCGGCGAGCTCGCCCGCCCATGCGCCCACGACGTCGTCGACCCCCGCGCCCGCGTCCACCATGCTGCGCAGACGGGCCGAACCGCTGAGGTTGTCGACCCAGTTGTCCGGCCGCCAACCGAACACTTTCGGGTACAGATCGCGGGCCGTCACGATCATCGCGACGGCGGTGCGGATGGCGTCGATCCGCGGCCGGTCGGTCAGGTGCGCCTGCACGCCGCCGCAGGTCTGGTTGACGAACTTGCTGAACGTCGGCACGAAGTAGGCCTCGCGGAACTCGATCCCCGGCAGGCCGAGGTCGTTGAGCCGCTCGGCCCACTGCCAGTCGATGCCGGGCGCGCCGATCGTCTCGAACGGCCGGCAGGTGCCGCGGCCCTCGGACAGCAGAGTGCCCTCGAACAGGCAGGTCCCGGGGTAGAGCAGCGCTGTGTCGGCGGTCGGCATGTTCGGGCTCGGCGGCACCCACTGCCCGCTGAACAGGTCGTTTCGCCGCCATCCCGTGCATTTGACGATCTCCAGGCTGCTCAGCCGGGTCGTCAGGAACTCGGCGTCGAACAGCCGGGCCAGCTCGCCGACGGTCATGCCCGGCTGCTGCACGACCGGCTTCAGGCCGACGAGCGTGGCGAACTTCGGGTCCAGCTGCGGCCCGCACGCCTGGCCGCCGATGGGATTCGGCCGGTCAAGCACCATGAACGACGCCCCCGTCGCGGCGGCTGCCTCCATGGCGATGAACATCGTCCACGTGTACGTGTAGAAGCGCGCGCCGACATTGGCGATGTCGAACACCACGGTGTCCACGCCCGCCTTGCGGTACATGGCCGCCAGCTTGTCGACGGTGACGTTGTACGCGTCGTAGACGGGGATCCCGGTCCGCGGATCCGTGTAGTCACCCTCGGATCCGCCGGCCTGCGCGGTGCCGCGAAAGCCGTGTTCCGGGCCGAAAACGGCGACCGGACGAAGCTGGTGGGCCACCATGTCGTCGACCAGATGCGTCAGGTCGGCCAGCACGCCGGTCGGGTTGGTCAGCACCCCGACCTTGCGGCCCCGCAGCCGTTTGTAGCCCTCGGCGGCGAGCACGTCCGCGCCGTTGAGCCGTTTCTGCGACTCCGCCTGCGCGGGCGCGGCCGGCACAGCCGCGGTCAGCGCCGACGCGGCCAGGAACCCCCTGCGCGACAGGCTCACCAGGTCATTCCCGTGCCGAAGGAGTAGGAGTTGGGGATGTCCACTGGCAGCTTGCCACGCGGCCCGACCGCCCCGGCGATCACCCGGGCCAGCGACCGCATCGACACTGCGGTGTACGAGTAGGTGTCGATCCACGTGCGGGCCTCGGGAATCGCCCCCGGGTCATACGGATTGCCGACGCCGACGGCGATCACCGGTTTGCCGGTGGCGACCAGGTTGCGAACCTGTTGCTGCTGACCGGGATCGGTCGCGGCGCCGTTCGTCGTCACCACGATCGCGTCGTAGTCGGCGGCGGTCTTGCTGGCCGGAATGCCTTGTGCGGTCAGGGCATCGGCCAGCGTCTGGGTCGTCGTCACGCCCCAGCCCGTGACCAGCACGGACTTCGCCTTCAGCGGCAGCGCGCCGTCATTGCTGAGCACTGTGACCGTCGAGTCGGTGATGCGCTGCGCAGTGGCCAGATTCGTGGCTGTGCCGACCTTCTTGGCCACGGCGTTGACGTCGGTGAACGGGTTGAACAGCACGCCCCGCCGCAGCTTGACGGCCAGGACGCGGGCCACGCTCTGGTCGATCCGCCGCTCCGACAACTGCCCGGTCTTGACGGCGTTGATCACCGCGTCCACGGCGGTGCCGACGTTCTGCGGCATCAGCAGCATGTCCGCGCCGGCCTGGAGCGCCTTCACCGGGATCTCGGCGTCGGTGTACTTCTGCCGCACGCCGGCCATCTGGAGCGAGTCGGTGATCACCATGCCGCGGTAGCCGAGCTCGTCCCGCAGCATGCCGGTGAGCACGGTCGGCGACAGCGTCGACGGGTCGCCGGACGGGTCGATCTTCGGGAAGACGATGTGAGCACTCATGATCACGTCGACGCCACTGGCGATCGCGGCCCGGAACGGCGGCGCGTCGATCTTCTCCCAGGTGGCCTTGTCGTGGTCGATGACCGGCAGCCCGGTGTGGCTGTCGGTGGCGGCGTCGCCGTGGCCGGGGAAGTGCTTGGCCGTCGTCACCACGCTCGACTGGTAGCCCTTGACCTGCGCGGACACCATGCGTGACACCAGATCCGGGTCCGATCCGAAGGAGCGCACCCCGATCACCGGGTTGGCCGGGTTCACGTTCACGTCGGAATCCGGCGCGTTGTTCATGTTGATGCCCATGGCCCGCAGCTCACGCCCCGTGATGGCGGCGGCCTGCTCGGCGTTGGCGGTGCTGCGGCTCGCGCCCAGCGCCATGCTGCCGGGGAACGTGGTCGCCGGCGCGCCGATCCTCGTGACCAGGCCTTCTTCCTGGTCGGTGGAGATCAGCAGCGGGATGTGCGCGCCGGAGCCGATCGCCGCCTTCTGCAGGCCGTTGGACAGCCCGGCGATCTGGGTCGGGTTCTGCACATTGTTCGACCAGGCGAAGTAGATGACGCCGCCGAGGTGGTACTTCTGCACCAACTGGGCGGGCGTCTCGACGCCGAACTCCGTCTGGTTGCGGGCGTCCACGGTGTCGGCGTTCGGGCCGTAGCCGTACGTCATGAACAGCTGGCCGACCTTCTCGGCCAGGCTCATGCCGCCCATGAGGGCGGTGACCTGGTCGGGTTGGGCGTCGGCGGCGCCGGGGATCGCGGTGGCCATCGCGGCCAACCCTGCCAGTAGGGCGACGTGTGTCCTGCGCACGGCGTCCTCCCGTGACCCTCTCACCGACTATGCAGATCAATCGGCAAGTTACTGACGTCACGGTCGGCCGGTCAACGATCCTCGCTGGATTGGCCCAGTGTTTTTCTCCCCGAACACAGCGACTCCCCAGCCTCTGGGAGGCTGGGGAGTCGCTCGTCTTCAGCGCGAACTAATCGGGTTACCAAGCGTGCAACTAGTGTCGTATAGGTGGGGTGCTCGGCGTCCGGCGTCCCGGTACGCAGCCCCCAGACGACATGCCTCCCGCGGCGTGCTGTGCGTGGGTGCCCGACGTTCGCGCACGGAGATCTTCCGGGGTGGACGGGGCTTCTCCTCCGCTCCGTCCCTGGCCGACTCGATGTCCGCACTTCCTTTGTAGTGGGTGACGGCGGCCACATCAAGGGCACGGTCGGGTGCACCGGTCAAGTGGCGCTGCGTGACCGATCAGGATGACCGCACAGATCTTGACCTGCGCCGATGCCCTTTTCGGGTGGAGTTCAGGCTCGACGGCGGCGGCGAATGCCGTACCAGGCGACGCCGGCGGCCGCGACCGCGCCCAGACTCACCGCGGTGACCGCGACGGCGGTGCCCGACGGGGTGGGGATGCGGGCCCGCAGCGACACCGGGTCGGAGAAGGTCAGCACCGGCCAGCCCTGCTGGGCGGCGGCCTTGCGCAGCGCCCGATCCGGGTTGACGGCGGTCGGGTGGCCGACCACGGCCAGCATCGGCTCGTCGGTCGCGGAGTCGGAGTAGGCGTGGCAGTCGGCGAGGTCGTAGCCGTTGGCCGCGGCCAGCTGCTTGATCGCGACGGCCTTGTTCTCGGCGTAGCAGTAGAAGTCGACCTCGCCGGTGTAGCGGCCGTCGGCCACCACCATGCGCGTGGCCAGGCTCTGCGTGGCGCCGAGCATGTCGGCGATCGGCGCGACGATCTCCTGGCCGGAGGCTGAGACCACCACCACGTCGTGACCTGCGGCACGGTGGTCGGCGATCAACTGGGTGGCTTCCTTGTAGACCAGCGGGTCCACGATGTCGTGCAGCGTCTCCTCGACGATGGCCCGCACCTGGCCGACGTCCCAGCCCGCGCACAGCGCGGTGATGTGCTGGCGCATCCGCTCGATCTGGTCCGCGTCGGCGCCCGACTGCATGAACACGAACTGGGCGTATGCGCTCTTGAGCACCGCTCGGCGGTTGATCAGGCCGCCCTGGAAGAAGGGGCGGCTGAAGGCCAGCAGACTCGACTTCGCGATGACGGTCTTGTCCAGGTCGAAAAAGGCCGCCACACGAGCGCCGGTGCTGGGATCCACGGCGCCAGCATAGGTGTCGTCGCGAAAATATGGCGTGTCTGTTGCAGGGATGGGAAGCGCGAGAGGCCTTCGGGGGGATACAGTAGTGAGGTCCGGCCACAGATCCGGACGTGTTCAGTCCAACCCCCCGGGACTGAACCTAGGCGACCCCCGTCCCTCCCCCCTGACGGGGGTCGTCCCATATCTTCGTCCGGTTCCGTGTCGCCGGTTCCGTGTCCTCTGGCCTCCGGCCGGCAGCCCGGGTATCGCCCGCTCCAGTATGGCCACCAGGTCCGACGATTTCGGCCGCAGAGATCAACATCGGCCGAGTTGTCCACAGCCCCCGAGTTGTCCACATGTGGATCTCCGACGACCCCTCGCCGCCCGCCGCCCGGGCGAGTCTGGTTCCGCGGCGCACATCCGCGCCGCAGGACGAGGACGGGGGAGAACGTGGACCGAGCACGGCCGCTGGCCCTGGTCGACAACGACGACCTGCTCGACGACCTGCTCAGAGTCGCCGCGGCTGCCGGCTGCGAGGTGGAACGGGCGGCGGATGTCTCTGCCGTCCGCGCCGGCTGGGCCCACGCGCCGATGGTGGTGCTGGACGAACACGGCGCGCAGCGATGCGGCGAGGTCGGCCTGCCACGCAGACCGGGCGTGGTGCTGCTCGCCGCCGGGACGCCGCCGCCCGTGATGTTCGAGCACGGCGTGACCGTTGGCGCGGAACGAGTCGTCGGCCTGCCGGACGCGGAATCGTGGCTGGCCGGGGCGATCGCCGACGCCGTGGCCGGTCCGGCCAAGGACACCGGGCGCATCATGGCCGTGATCGGCGGACGAGGAGGCGCGGGCGCTTCCGTTTTCGCTGCGGCCGTCGGCTATGCGGCGCTGCGCCGAAGTCGCCGAGTGCTGCTCGTCGACTGCGACCCGATGGCCGGCGGGCTCGATCTCGTCCTCGGCGCGGAGCGGATGGACGGGCTGCGATGGCCCGAGCTGAAGCTCAGCGCCGGCCGGGTCGCCGCATCCTCGCTGCACACCGCACTGCCCGGCAGTGAACGCGGGCAGTCCCGGCTCACGATCCTGTCCTGCGACCGCGGCAACGTCGACCTCGATCCGCAGGCCGTGGCCACGGTGGTCACCTCGGCCAAGCGCAGCGGGGAACTGGTCATCTGTGACCTGCCACGACATCCGACCGAGCCGTCCAACGTCGTGCTGGACCGGGCCGACCTGATCGTCGTCGTGATGCCCGCCGAGTTCCGGGCCTGCGCCGCCGCGCGTCGCCTGGTCGAGCGCTTCATCGAGGAAGGACGGGAAGCCCAGCTCGTGGTGCGTGGGCCGGCCCCCGGCGGCCTGCGGGCCGACGAGGTCGCCAGCACCGTCGGCCTGAACCTGTTGACCGGCATGCCGGCCGAGCCCGGCCTGGCCATGTCGCTCGAAGCCGGCCGTCCGCCGGCCCGGCCGCGCGGCCCGCTGGCCGACGCCGCCGACCTGGCGGTCGAGGTCCTGTGCGGGGTGCCCGATGCGGCGTGACCTCGTAGAACGCGTGCGAGACCGCATCGCCACCATCGGCGGCGGCGTCACCGACGCCGAGATGGCCGATGCCTTCCGGGCCGAAACCGGCGGCGTGGCCAGCGATCTTGACACCCTCGGCGCCGTTCGTGAGCTGCGGCAGGAGTTCTCCGGTCTGGGGCAGCTCGCGCCCCTGCTCCGTGATCCCGGCGTGAGCGACGTGCTCGTCACCGGGCCCGACCGGGTGTGGATCGACGGTCCCGACGGCCTTCGCCTCACCTCTGTCACCTTTCGCGACGACGACGCCGTGCGACAACTGGCTCAGCGCCTGGCGCTGGCCGCCGGCCGACGCCTCGATGACGCCCAACCTTTCGTGGATGCCTGGATTTCCAGCGGCATTCGGCTGCACGCCATGCTCGCGCCCATCGCCGCCGACGGCACCAGCCTGTCGCTACGGGTCCTGCGCTCCGCCGGCCATGACCTTTCCGCCCTCCGTGACCTCGGCCTGTTCGACGCCGCCGCCGAGGAGCTGCTGATCCGGATCGTTCGAGCCCGCCTCGCCTTCCTCGTCATCGGGGCCACCGGCTCCGGCAAGACCACCTTGCTCGGCGCCCTGCTCGGCCAGGTGCCCGCCGGCGAACGCGTCGTCTGCGTCGAGGACGCCGGCGAGCTCCACCCCGACCATCCCCAGGTCGTCCGTCTCGTCTCCCGTCCGCCCAACGTCGAAGGAGCCGGCGAGGTCACCTCCCGTGAACTCGTTCGGCAGGCGCTGCGCATGCGCCCCGACCGCATCGTCGTCGGTGAGGTTCGCGGGGCCGAGGTGTGCGAGCTGCTCGCGGCCCTGAACACCGGCCACGACGGCGGCGCCTGCACCCTGCACGCCAATTCCGCCGCCGAGGTCCCCGCTCGTATGGAGGCCCTCGCCGCCCTCGGCGGCGTCTCGCGCGCCGCCTTGCACAGCCAGTTGGCCGCCGCCATCCGCGTTGTCCTCCACCTCAAACGCTCCTCCGACGGCAGCCGCCGCCTCGTCGAGATCGGCGTGCTCACTCGCGATGACGACGAGGTCGTGGTCCGCACTGCCTGGCGCGCCGGCCATCCCACCGAGGCGTGGCCGCTGCTCGCCGACCTCCTGGCCGAACGGGGCTTCCCATGCTGAGCCTGTCCGTCGCCCTGCTGGCCGTTGCCGTCCTGGTCTGGCCAGTCCGGCATGCCCCACGTCGACTACGAGCGCTGATGCCCGCAGCTCGCCCGACCAGGCGTCGTTGGCGCCTGCCTAGGCCGACCAACACCATGCTGGCCGTTGTCGGCGCTGTCGTCGGGTGGTGCGTGCTGGGCCCGGGCGGCGCGGTCGCCAATGCCGTGCTGTGCACGACTTGTTGGCGGCGTTGGCATTCGCGTCGCAGGCTTCGGCTCCGGACCCAGGCCGCGGAGGGCATGGTCGGCGCCCTCGGTGCCATGGTGGCCGAACTTCGCGTGGGCGCCCACCCGGCGACCGCCGCCGAACGTGCCGCCATCGACGCCGATCCATTGGCGGCCAGGGCAATGAGCACCGTGGCCAACACCGCTCGCCTCGGCGGTGACGTCGATCGGGCGTTGGTCCGCAGCGCCTCCACCGAACCTTCCCTCGCCGGCGTCCTCGGCCAGGTCGGCCGCGCTTGGCGCCTCGCCGCCCGCCACGGGCTCCCACTCGCCGAAGTCCTCGACTCCGTACGCCGCGACCTCGACCAACGCCTCCAATTCACCCGCCAAGTTCACGCCCGCATGGCCGGCCCCCGCGCCAGCGCCGCCGTCCTGGCCGCCCTGCCCGAACTCGGCGTCCTGCTGGGCGAGGCCATCGACGCCCACCCCTTGCACGTCCTCTCCGACACCCCCGTCGGCCAGCTCCTCCTCACCGTCGGCGCCCTCCTCATCTGCGCCGGCGTCATCTGGAGCGCCAAGCTGACCGACCACGCGGTGACGCCATGACCACCACTCACCCCCGCTTCCGTTACCCCAGCCCGGGTTCGGCCCCCCACCGCCCACCGGCAGCCGCGCACTTCGTACACACCCCCGTCACCACTCCACGCCTCTCCACTCCCCTCGCCACTCTCTCTGCCACAGTTCGTGCCCTTCGCCGCCACCTCGTTCCTCGGCACACACTTCCCCAAGGCCGACATCACGCCCCCACCTCACCGACCTCGCCGCCGCCCACATCCCCGGCCTCGGCCATCGCGGCCCTTAACGCGCACAGTCGCTCCGGCCGCCGCCATCGCCGGCCGTCCGTGTATGCCGTGATGCTGGATTCCGTATGCACCGCAGCGGCCGTCGTAATGGGGCGGCAGCGGCTGGTGGGGCGACTGAGCTTGGTGGGCCGCCAGTGATCGGGTACGCGCTGTCCTCCTTCCTCTTCTCTCTTGCGCTGCTGGTGCTGCCCGGTCCGATGACCGCTCGCGTTCGGCTGGCGATGGTGTTCGGGCCGCCCGGGCCGGCCACCCGGCGCGGCCCGAGGGTTCCGGCCGAGTGGCTGCCGGTGTTGACCGGCATTGCCGGTGGAGCACTGGCGGGAGTGGTGTTCGGCTGGGTGCCCGCGCTGGTTGTGTCGGCGGCGGCGTTCCTCTGGTGCCGCCGGGCGGTGCGGCGGGGGCCGCCGCCCCCGGATCCCTTACGCCTGGCCGCGACGTGGGATCTGCTCGCGGCATGCCTGCGGGCGGGGCTGCCCGTGCCGACGGCGATCCGGGCCGTGGCCGCGGATGCGCCGCCGGGGTGCGCCGAGGTGTTGCTCCGCACGGCCGAGCTGCTGGCGCTGGGATCGGACCCGGTGCAGGCGTGGGCTCCGGCGCTGGCCGAGCCGGCGACGGAGGCGTTGGCGAGGGGTGCTCGCCGCAGCGCCCGTTCCGGCACCGCCCTGGCCGAGATGGCCGACGGCCTGGCGCAGCGGATCAGAGCGGAGTCGGCCGACACGGCCGAGGCCCGCGCGCAACGGGCGGCGGTCCTGATCACCGGGCCGCTCGGACTGTGTTTCCTACCGGCGTTCCTCTGCCTGGGCATCGCGCCCGTGGTGCTCGGACTGGCCGGACAACTGCTCATCAGTTGGTGACATCACCAGGAGGAACGATGCGGGCCTTGCTGCGCCGGATCCGTGTACTGCTCGCTTCCGACGATGGTTCGGCCACCTTCGAGTACGCCATGGTCGCGTTCGTCGCCGTCGCACTCGGGGGCGTGCTGCTCATGATCGTGAAAGGGCCCGAGGTGGCCGCCGCCGTCAAGCATCTGATCGATCGTGCCCTCTCGTTTCAGTAGCGACCGGGGTTCGGTCACCGTGGAGGCCGCCATCGCCATCTGCAGCCTGGCTGTGATGCTCGTGCTGGGTCTGTCGGCCATCACTGCCGTGGTCGCCGCCATGCGCTCCGTCGACACCGCCGCCGTGGTCGCCCGTCTCGTCGCCCGCGGCGACCGTGCTCGTGCCACGGAAGCCGCCCGGCAACTCGGCCCCGCCGACGCCGACGTGTCGATCACCGTCAACGGTGACGAAGTCAGCGTGACCGTCACCGCCCGGTCCGTGCCGCTGCTGCCCGGACTCCGCCCTTCGGGCACGGCCTACGCAGTACTCGAACCAGGGGTGAGTGGATGACCGGTCAACGGCAACGCGGTCGCCGTGCTGCCGGCGTGAGCGGATGTGGTCCGCCCAGCTGGGGCGAGCGGCTGCGGGACGACCGGGGATCGGCGACGGTTCTGGTGGCCGGGATGGCCGTGGCGCTGATGGTGGTCACGCTGCTCGGGCTCCAGGTCGGAGGCGCCGTGCTGACCCGACATCGGGTCGAGGCGGCGGCCGACCAGGCGGCGCTGGCGGCGGCCGGTCAGGTGCTGGCCGGAGCGGACCGGGCGTGCGAGCGGGCGCGGTGGGCCGCCGACCGGATGTCGGTCACGACGACCGCTTGTCGCGTCGTCGGATGGGAGGCGTATGTGGAGGTGACCGCTCGACTGCCGGGATGGGCGGTGTTGTCGGGCACGGCCAACGCCCATGCCCGTGCAGGTCCGGCTGAAGTGCCTGGTGGCTGATGGCCGGCAATGACACGACGAGCGGTCGCTGAGCATCGGTGAGTGGTGTCACACCCGGTTGGCCGCGTGTCGTCACTCTTCGACGCCGTCCGTCATCGCGAGATGGGCTGCCGTCCACCGTTCAGCCCATCCCTGTTCGACACATCACTCGCCGTGCGTCAGCTACCAGTGGTCGACGCGGGGTTACGGAGGCGGCACCCGGTGCCGTTGAGTGTGTTGTGGGCGCCGACACGGTGCCTGACAGTCAAGGAGGCGACAGAAGATGGATTGGTCGGATAGCTGGCGCGGCGCGTTCCGCATCGAGCTGCGTGCTGAGGCCATGGGCCTCGCGTGGCGCGGCTGGCCGGTGCTGCCGGGCACCTATCCGACGGGCTCGCAGTGGGCGGGCAGGGACGGCGTCGAGGAGACCGGCCCGATGCCGGTGCACCGTGACTGGCAGGACCGGATCGGCACCAAGCCGGAGCAGGTCGCCGCGTGGTGGACCGGTCGTCGGTACAGCCTGCTGGTCGCCACCGGTCACGTGGTGGACGCCATCGAGGTGGACGCCGAGCTGGGCCGTCGCGTGGCGAGTGTGCTGCGCACGACCGGCGTGCCGGTGCCGATCGCCGCTACCCCTGCCGGCAAGTGGATGTTCCTGGTCAACTCGGGCCAGGAGCTGTCGGCCGAACTCGCCGGACGCGGCGATGTCGTGCTGCACGGCCTGGACAGCTGGATCCCCTTGCCCCCCACGCCCTTCCAGCACGGTGTCGTGCACTGGAGGGTCAAGCCCGAGGTCTGCGGTTGGTCGCTGCCGGATTCCCAGGTCGTGCAGGAGGCCCTCGTCGAGGCCACCCGACCGGATCACGGCGCCGAGCTGCTGGGCGCCTCCGCCCAGCGCCTCGTGGCGGCCGACTCCTTCTGATCGCCCTGCCGGCTGCGTCGGGCCCCGTGACGTCCTCCCGCGACTAACCCCGAGCGCGGGACCCGACGCAGCCACCGCACCAACCCTGCCCGACCGTCCGCTCGCCGTTCCCGTTCGTGGGCGAGGCCGACGCGGGACAGGTGCAAGGCCGAACACCGACACCGGAAGATCGCCTCCCGGAAGCGACCGGGACCGGGGCCACACCCGCCGGCCCCCGAGGGCGACCGCCGCGCCGGACACCACCGCCTCCCAGGTGTCCGCGAGCGCCACGCGGTCGGCACACCACCCTCGACGGTCGCTCACACAACGCGGTAGCAGGCGATGGTCGGAGGTTCGGCAGTAACGAGTGCGCCGTGGGTGCCGGGTCCAGACCGACACCCACGGCGCATTCGGCTGTTCAGCCTCCAGACCAGAGCCTTCCTCGATATCCCGACACCGTCTCAGCAGACTGGTGAGAGCGCTCTCACTGGTGATTGTGTGAGGGTGGGCGCACTTATGGGACCGCTCTCATCGGATCGGGCTGGATCGGACCGGGCGTGGATCGGACTGGGGGTCGATCGAACCGGGCGTGGATCGGACTGGGCGTGGATCGGACTGAGCGTGGATCGGACCGGGGGTCGATCGGACCGGGGGTCGATCGGGACGGCGTGGATCGGACCGGGGGGCCATCGGACCGGGCGTGGATCGGGCCGGGGTGGATCGGGCCGGACCAAGTTGGACTGGATCGGGTTCGACAACATCGGGTTGGACAAGATCGGACAGACCGGACCGGACCGGACCGGATCGAGCGGACCGGACCGGACCGGATCGAGCGGACCGGACCGGACCGGGTCGAGCGAGCCTGCGGGGCGAGCGGGTTTGGCTGGGATAGGCGGATCGCGGTGATTCGGGTGTCGGGTCGGGGTTCTACGTCGCGGCGATGGCGTTGAGGACGGCGGTGAGGACAGCCACCGCGCCCTCCTTGTCCAGGGGCTCGTTGCCGTTGCCGCACTTGGGGGACTGGACGCAGGAGGGGCAGCCCATCAGGCACTCGCAGGAGGCGATGGCCTCGCGGGTGGCGGTGAGCCAGGGGACGAGGGCGGCGTGGCCGCGGTCGGCGAAGCCGGCGCCGCCGGGGTGGCCGTCGTGGACGAAGACGGTGGCCTCGCCGGTGTCGGCGTGCATGGCGGTGGACACGCCGCCGATGTCCCAACGGTCGCAGGTGGCGAACAGGGGCAGCAGACCGATGGCGGCATGCTCGGCGGCGTGGAGGGAGCCGGGGACGCGGGGGGCGGGGATGCCGGCCGCTTCCAGCAGGTCCTGGCTGACGGTGTACCAGACGGCGCGGGTGCGCAGGGTCTGCTCGGGCAGGTCGAGGGGCACCTGGTCGATGACGCGGCCGGAGGGGAGTTTGCGCAGGTAGCCGACGACCTGGGAGGTCACGTCGACCTCGCCGAGGCACAGGTCGACGCCGTCGAAGCGGTCCTTCTGGGCGGTGCGGACGACGGAGATGTCGACGACGTTGCGGGGCTGGGTGGTCCACTCGGGGTCCTCGGCATGGACCAACGCGAGGCTGTCCTCCAACAGGAGGTCGTCGACGACGTACGAGGTGCCCTGGTGCAGGTACAGCGCCCCGGGATGGACCTGCCAGGTGGCGGAGCCGGGGTCGACGGTGCCGAGCATGCGGCCGGAATCGCCCTCGACGACGGCGATCTGCTCGCCGCCGGAGCCACGGATGTCGACGCCGGCGTGGGGGCGCTCGCGGGAGGTCCAGTACCAGCCGTTGGGGCGCCGCCGGAGTAGGCCGTCGCGAACGAGGTCGTCGACGATCTCCCGGGCGACGGCGCCGCCGAGGGTGGTGATGCAGTCGGCGGTGAGGGGCAGCTCGGCGGCGGCGCAGGCGAGTTGCGGGGCCAGCACGTAGGGGTTCACGGGATCGAGCACGGTGGCCTCGACGGGCTTGTCGAGCACGGCGGCGGGATGGTGCACGAGGTAGGTGTCCAGCGGATCGTCCCTGGCCACGAACACGACGAGCGATCCGTCGCCGGTGCGGCCGGCCCGGCCGGCCTGCTGCCAGAAGGAGGCCAGCGTTCCGGGATAGCCGGCGACGACGACGGCGTCGAGCCCGGCGATGTCGACGCCGAGCTCAAGGGCGTTGGTGGTGGCGACGCCGAGGAGTCGGCCGTCGGACAGGGATCGCTCCAGGGCCCGACGCTCCTCGGGCAGGAAGCCGGCACGGTAGGCCGCGACGCGGCCGGGCAGGTCGTCGTCGACCTCGGCCAGGATGCGGCGGGCGGTCAGGGCGGTGAGCTCGGCGCCGCGGCGGGAGCGGACGAAGGCGAGGGTGCGGGCCTTCTCGATGACGAGGTCGGCCAGGATCCGGGCGGCCTCGGTGCCGGCGGCGCGGCGGATGGGGGCGCCGTTCTCGCCGGCGAGCTCCTCCAGCAGCGGCGGTTCCCACAGGGCGACGGTCCGCTCGCCCCGGGGTGAGGCGTCCTCGTCGATGGCCTCGAAGGTGAGGCCGCAGAGCCGCTCGGCGGAGCCGGCGGGGTCGGCGACGGTGGCGGAGGCCAGCACGAACACGGGCGAGGACCCGTACTTGGCGGCGACCCGGCGCAGCCGGCGCATGAGCAGGGCGACGTGCGAGCCGAAGACGCCCCGGTACGAGTGGCACTCGTCGATGACGACGTAGGTCAGCCGGCGGAAGAAGGTCGACCAGCGGGCGTGGTTGGGCAGCACGCCCCGGTGCAGCATGTCGGGGTTGGTGAACACCCAGCGGGAGTGGGCCCGAACCCAGTCCCGCTCGACCATGGGGGTGTCGCCGTCGAACGAGGCGGGGCGCACGTCGTCGACGCCGAGGGACCGCACGGATCGGAGTTGGTCGGCCCCGAGCGCCTTGGTCGGGGACAGATACAGCGCGGTCGCCCGTGGATCTTCAGCCAGACGGCTCAGCACCGGCAGTTGGTACCCGAGCGACTTCCCGGACGCGGTCCCTGTGGCGAGGACCACATGTTTTCCCGACCAGGCGAGCTCGGCGGCCCGCGCCTGGTGCGTCCAGGGCCGGTCGACGCCGCCGGCGCGCAGCGCGCTGACCAGCTGTTGATCGACCCAGCCCGGCCAGTCGGCGTGCCGTCCGCGCCGTTCGGGCTGGTCGGTGACGTGCGTCAGCGGCGACTCGCCCGCCGGCACTCCGGCCAGGACGCGCCGCAGCAATTCGCGACCACGCTCGGTTCCGCCCACAGCCCCGAGCTTCGCACACAGGTGCGACACCACTCGACCGGCCGAGCGGGCGTTCACGGAAGGTGTGGGGCGGCGCATCGCCACAGGCGGCGCAGACGCGTTCTGTATCGATTCACAGAGCCGTCCGAACATAACGGACTGTGAACGGAACGGGACTGATCGTCTGGCCGACTTGACCGACCAATAGACTCCGCCGGCATCGCACCCTTGTGTGAGGGTGCACACGCTGCGTCGGAGCCGACGCACGACATTGGCTCCTGGCGCTGACGGCTGTAACACGCATGACGTCACCAGGAGGACGGATGTCCCGGCTTCAACTCGCGGACGGCGCTCTAACGCTGTCCGGGGGTGACTACACCATCGTCGGTGTGGTCGCCGTGGTCGCCATCATCGCCCTGGCCATCGCGGTCGTGCTGCGCAAGGAGGTGCTGGCCGCTGGCCAGGGCACCCCGAAGATGCAGGACATCGCGAAGGCTGTTCAAGAGGGCGCCGCGGCCTATCTCAACCGGCAGTTCCGCACGCTGGCCATTTTTGTGGTCATCGTCTTCGTGCTGCTGTTCTTCCTTCCCGCGGACAGTACGGGCGAACGCATCGGCCGCTCTGTCTTCTTCATCATCGGCGCGCTGTTCTCGGCGGCCATCGGGTATCTCGGCATGTGGCTGTCGACCCGCGCGAACCTGCGCGTGGCCGCAGCCGCCAACGAGCCCGACGGCGGTCGCGAGAAGGCGATGCGCGTAGCTTTCCGCACCGGTGGTGTGGTCGGCATGAGCACCGTCGGCCTCGGCCTGCTCGGCGCCTCGGTCGTGGTGCTCGCCTACGCCGGCGAGGCCCCCAAGGTGTTGGAGGGCTTCGGCTTCGGCGCCGCCCTGCTCGCCATGTTCATGCGTGTCGGCGGCGGCATCTTCACCAAGGCCGCCGACGTGGGCGCCGACCTGGTCGGCAAGGTCGAGCAGAACATCCCCGAGGACGACCCGCGCAACGCCGCGACCATCGCCGACAACGTCGGCGACAACGTCGGCGACTGCGCCGGCATGGCGGCGGACCTGTTCGAGTCCTACTCCGTGATGCTGGTCGCCGCGCTGATCCTCGGCTCGCTGGCCTTCGGCACGCAGGGCCTGCTGTTCCCGCTCATCGTGCCGGCCATCGGCGTGCTGACCGCGGTCATCGGCGTCTACATCACCAAGGCCCGGCCGGGCGAGAACGGCCTGTCGGCGATCAACCGCTCGTTCTACATCTCCGCGGTGATCTCCGCGGTGCTGTGCACGATCGCGTCCTTCGCCTACCTGCCGAGCACCTTCGCCAAGCTCACCGGCGGCATCACCGACGGCGGCAACCCGGCGCTGATCGCGGCGGTCGCCGTGATCATCGGCATCGTGCTGGCGGCCATCATCCTGTGGCTGACCGGCTACTTCACCGGCACCGAGTACAAGCCGGTCAAGACGGTCGGCGAGACCTCGCTGACCGGCGCGGCCACGGTGATCCTGTCCGGCATCTCGGTCGGCTTCGAGTCCGCCGTCTACACCGCGATCGTCATCGCCGCGGCCGTGTACGGCGCCTTCCTGCTGTCGGGCTCCGTCGCCGTCGCGCTGTTCGCGGTGGCGCTGGCCGGCACCGGCCTGCTGACCACGGTGGGCGTCATCGTCGCGATGGACACCTTCGGTCCGGTCTCCGACAACGCGCAGGGCATCGCCGAGATGTCGGGCGAGGTCAGCGAGGACGGCGCGAAGATCCTGACCGAGCTGGACGCGGTCGGCAACACCACGAAGGCGATCACCAAGGGCATCGCGATCGCGACGGCCGTGCTGGCGGCGACCGCGCTGTTCGGCTCGTACGTCAACGGGGCCGGCCTGAACGTGGTGGCCGAGAACGTGAACGCGACGTTCGCGGTGTTCACCCCGAGCACCCTGGTCGGCCTGATCGTGGGCGCGGCCGTGGTGTTCATGTTCTCCGGTCTCGCGGTCAACGCGGTGACCAGGGCGGCCGGCGCGATCGTGTTCGAGGTGCGCCGTCAGTTCAAGGAGAACCCGGGCATCATGGACGGCAGCGTCCGCCCGGAGTACGGCCGCGTGGTGGACATCTGCACCCGCGACTCGCTGCGTGAGCTGGCGACCCCCGGTCTGCTGGCGATCCTGGCCCCGATCGCGGTGGGCTTCGGTCTCGGTGTCGGCCCGCTGGCCGGCTACCTGGCCGGCGCCATCGCCACCGGCACGCTGATGGCGGTGTTCCTCGCCAACTCCGGTGGCGCGTGGGACAACGCGAAGAAGCTGGTCGAGGACGGCAACCACGGCGGCAAGGGCTCCGACGCGCACGCCGCGACGGTCATCGGCGACACCGTCGGCGACCCGTTCAAGGACACCGCGGGCCCGGCCATCAACCCGCTGATGAAGGTGATGAACCTGGTGTCGGTGCTGATCGCGCCGGCCATCGTGGCGCTGAGCGCCGCGGGCCAGCCGCCGGCGATCCGTATCGCCATCGCGGTCGCGGCCGTCGCCGTCATCGTGGTCGCGGTGGTGATCTCCAAGCGCCGCTCGACGACGATCGCCGACGCGCCGGCGGAGACCGTGGCCAACGGCGTCAGCTGATTTACGGAACCAGTGCGGCCCGTTTCGGAGGGTATCCTCCGAAACGGGCCGTTTCGGCAGGGAATGTCCTCCAAGCAGGTGTCGGTCACTACTCCCGATGGGTGTCGGCGCTGTGTTATGTCACTCTGTCCGTCACGGTGTCACGTGGCATCGGCGTCCGACGGTGCATAGTGGCGGGCTGGGACACAGGTAGAAAAGAGAGCGGGACGGCGTGGCTGGATCGGCAAAGGCGAACAAGAGCGGTGCCGGGGCGAACGGGTCCGGCCACCGTCGGTTGGTGATCGTCGAGTCGCCTGCCAAGGCCCGTAAAATCGCCTCCTACCTGGGCAGCAACTTCGTCGTGGAGTCGTCGAAGGGCCACATCCGGGACCTGCCCCGCAAGGCGGCGGAGATCCCGGCCAAGTACAAGGGCGAGCCCTGGGCCAACCTCGCCGTGGACATCGAGCACGGCTTCGAGCCGGTCTACATCGTCACGCCGGACAAGAAGGCGACGGTGACCGAGCTCAAGGAGCTGCTCAAGGACGTCGACGAGCTCTATCTCGCGACAGACGGCGACCGCGAGGGCGAGGCCATCGCGTGGCACCTGCTGGAGACGCTCAAGCCCAAGGTGCCGGTCCGCCGGATGGTCTTCCACGAGATCACCGAGCCGGCCATCCTGGCCGCCGCCGCCAACCCCCGTGACCTGGACACCGACCTGGTCGAGGCCTACGAGACCCGGCGCATCCTGGACCGTCTCTACGGCTACGAGGTCTCGCCCGTGCTGTGGAAGAAGGTCATGCCGAAGCTCTCGGCGGGCCGGGTGCAGTCGGTGGCGACCAGGATCGTGGTGCAGCGGGAGCGCGAGCGGATCCGCTTCGTCACGGCCTCCTACTGGGACATCGGCGCGCAGCTCGACGCGGGCGCCGACGCCGACCCCCGCCAGTTCGCCGCCCGCATGGTGCAGGTGGACGGCGCCCGCCTGGCCACCGGCCGCGACTTCGGCCCGGACGGCAGGCTGAAGGGCTCCGGCGAGGTCAGGGTGCTGACCGAGGCCGAGGCCAGGAGCCTGGCCGCCGGCCTGACCAACGCCGCGCTCAAGGTCACCTCGGTCGAGGAGAAGCCGTACACCCGGCGGCCCTACGCGCCGTTCATGACGTCCACGCTCCAGCAGGAGGCCAGCCGCAAGCTGCGCTTCTCCGCGGACCGGACCATGAGCACGGCCCAGCGGCTGTACGAGAACGGCTACATCACCTATATGCGTACCGACTCGACCACGCTGTCGGAGTCGGCGGTGTCCGCGGCGCGGGCCCAGGCCACCCAGCTCTACGGGGCCCAGTACGTCTCGGCCCAGCCGCGGCAGTACACCCGCAAGGTCAAGAACGCGCAGGAGGCCCACGAGGCGATCCGCCCCGCCGGCGAGGTGTTCCGCACCCCCGGCGAGGTCGCCAAGGAGCTGGCCGCCGATGAGTTCCGCCTGTACGAGCTGATCTGGCAGCGGACCATCGCGTCGCAGATGAACGACGCCCGCGGCACCACGATGAGCGTGCGCATCGCCGGCACCTCGACCACGGGCGAGGAGTGCCTGTTCGCCGCCTCCGGCCGCACGATCACCTTCGCCGGCTTCCTCAAGGCCTACGTGGAGTCGATCGACTCCGAGGCCGGCGGCGAGGCCGACGACGCCGAGCGCCGGCTGCCGCAGCTGGTCAAGGACCAGGCGATCACCGCGGTGGAGCTGAGCCCGGACGGGCACACCACCAGCCCGCCGCCGCGCTACACCGACGCCAGCCTGATCAAGATGATGGAAGAGCTGGGCATCGGCCGGCCCTCCACGTACGCGACGATCATCAAGACGATCCAGGACCGCGGCTACGTCTGGAAGCGCGGCTCGGCGCTGATCCCGTCCTGGGTGGCGTTCGCCGTGATCGGCCTGCTTGAGCAGCACTTCGAGCGGCTGGTGGACTACGACTTCACCGCCGCCATGGAGGACGAGCTGGAGCGGATCGCCGCCGGCGACCAGCAGCGCACCAACTGGCTGAACGGCTTCTACTTCGGCGGCGAGATCGGCCCGGACGGCTCGGTCGGCCGCGGCGGCGGCCTGAAGAAGCTGATCGACGCCAGCGTCGAGGGCATCGACCCGCGCCAGATCAACTCGATCCCGATGTTCGCCGACGCCGACGGCCACACCGTGGTGGTCCGGGTCGGCCGCTTCGGGCCGTACCTGGAGCGCGAGGTCGACGGGGAGTCGCAGCGGGCCAACCTGCCCGACGGCATGCCGCCGGACGAGCTGACCCAGGAGGTGGCGGAGAAGCTGTTCGCCACCCCGATGGAGGGCCGCACGCTGGGCACCGACCCGGTGTCCGGTCACGAGATCGTGGCCAAGGACGGCCGTTTCGGCCCGTACGTGACCGAGGTGCTGCCCGAGGCGCCGGAGAGCACGAACGGCAAGAAGACGACGGCCCCCAAGCCGCGGACCGGCTCGCTGTTCAAGGACATGTCGCTGGACACGGTGACCCTGGACGACGCGCTCAAGTTGCTCTCGCTGCCGCGGGTCGTGGGCAACGACCCCGAGTCGGGGGCGGAGATCACCGCGCAGAACGGCCGCTACGGCCCGTACCTGAAGAAGGGCACGGACTCGCGGTCGCTGGCCACCGAGGACCAGCTGTTCACGGTCACGCTGGACGAGGCGCTGAAGATCTACGCGGAGCCGAAGAAGCGGGGCCGCCAGTCGGCCGCGTCGGCGCCGCCGCTCAAGGAGATGGGCAACGACCCGGTGTCGGGCAAGCCGATGGTGGTCAAGGACGGCCGGTTCGGCCCGTACGTCACCGACGGCGAGTACAACGCCTCGCTGCGCAAGAGCGACAGCGTCGAGGAGTTGACCGACGAGCGCGCGGCCGAGCTGCTGGCGGAGAAGCGGGCCAAGGGCCCGGCCCCCAAGAAGACGACCACGCGCAAGCCAGCGGAGAAGAAGCCGGCGGCCGAGAAGAAGACCACGGCGGCCAAGAAGCCGGCCGCCAAGAAGACCCCAGCCAAGACCAAGGGCTGAATCAACCAGGCCCCAGCCCCGGTTCACCACATGTGGACCACATTCGACGTCCGGCGTCGAATGTGGTCCACATGTGTCGTTGGGGGCGGGTGCAGGCGGTTTACGCTGGGGGCATGGCAGGCGAGTTCGGGCCGGACGGCACCCAGGCGTTGCCGGCGCTGCCGGTGTACCCGGATGCGCTGACCGGGCTCGTCGCGGCCGCCGCGGTCGATCCTTCGGGCTGGTCGGACGCCTTCGTCGACGCGCCGGACACCGTGGTGCCGCCGCCGGTGCCTCCGGTGCAGGTGGACCGCGACCTGGTGCGGGAGGCCGCGCGCCGCGAGCTGGCCCGGGATCGGACCCGCCGGGCCGCGCCGCCGTTCCGGCCGACCCCGCTGCCTCCGGCCCCTGGCCTCCAGCGCACGCGCACGGCCCCGACCATCGGGCTCCCGGCGGCGGGTGGCCTGCCGCCGGTGCCGGCCGCCGAGCAGGCGCAGCGCCGCAGCTCCACGGCCGGCTGCGTGGGCTGCGCGGTGGTGCTGCTGTTCTTCGCGTTGATGGCCGTCGTGGTGGTCGTGGGCCTGCAGCGATGAGACGTATCGCCGAGGTGATGGGCATCCCGGCGTTCCGCCGGCTCTGGACGTCCGCGTATCTGTGCTGCGTCGGGGACTGGCTGTCGCTGCTGGGGCTGTCCTCGCTGCTGGCGACGCTCACCGGATCGAGTGAATTCGCGTTGAGCGGGGTCGTCGCCACCCAGTTGTTGCCGGGGTTGCTGCTGGCCCCGCTGGCCGGGCACCTGGCCGACCGGTTCGACCGCCGCAAGGTCATGATCGCGACCGACTTGGTCCGCTGCGCGCTGTTCCTGTCCATCGCCGTCGTGGGCACGACGTGGTGGCTCCTGGCGGCGAACTTCCTGGTCGGCTGCTGCTCGATGCTGTGGATCCCGGCCAAGGACTCGGCGCTGCCGACCCTGCTGCACCGCCCGGACCAGGTGCAGACGGCCAGCCAGCTGACGCTGGTCACCACGTACGGCCTGGCCTTACTGACCGGCGCCGGCCTGTACTCCGTGATCACGGCGATCGCGCCGCATTCCGATGTGCACGTGATCGTGGTGATCAACGGCCTGCTCTACCTGAGCTCGGCCCTGGTGATCGCGACCCGGCTGCCGGAGGCGTCGGGCCGCTGGGTGGCACCGCCGAGCGGCGAGCCGGGCATGGCCCGCGACGGCCTGCGCTACGTGCGCGGCAGCCGGCTTGTGCGGGGTCTGGTGATCGGCATCGTCGGGGCGCTGACCGCGGGCGGCACCGTGATCGCCATCGCCCGCCCGTACGCCACCGAGCTGCGTGGCGGCGAGGCCGCGTTCGGCACGCTCGTGATCGCGATGTTCCTCGGCCTGGTGATCGGCGTGGTCGGCACGCCGAGGCTGCGGCTGCCGTTCGGCGTGGCGATCGTCGCCGCCGGCGTGCTGCTGCTGGCCGTCGCGGTCGCCCCGCACCTGTGGTTCGCGCTGGCCGCCGTCGGCGCGGTCGGGGCCTGCGCGGGCATCGCCTTCGTGACGGGGCTGACGCTGATCGGCGCGCAGGTGCCGGACGAGGTGCGCGGCCGGGTCAATGCTTTCGTGCAGGCGCTGGTCAAGGTGGTGTTGTTCGCCGCGACGACGATGGCGCCGGTGCTGGTCGACCTGGTCGGCGTGCGGCCGGCGCTGGTGGCCGCGGCCGTGATCGCGGCTTTGGCCGGGGTCTTCGCGCACCGGCAGCTGGCCGCGCGGCATCATGACAGGGTGACCGAGAAGGTGCAGGCATGACGGTGTGGGCCGACGTCGTCGGCCAGGCCCACGCGGTCGAGGTGCTCAGCACCGCCGCCGAGGCCGCGGCCGACCTGGTCGCCGGCCGACCGACCACGCCCGGCGCGATGACCCACGCGTGGCTGTTCACCGGCCCGCCCGGCTCCGGCCGGTCCACCGCCGCCCGGGCCTTCGCCGCCGCGCTCCAGTGCGAGGCCCCCGGCGGCCCGCGGGGCTGCGGCCAGTGCCAGGCCTGCCGCACGACCTTGCACGGCACGCACGCCGACGTGCGACTGGTCGTGCCGGAGGGGCTGTCCATCTCGGTGGCCGAGATGCGGGCTCTGGTCCAGGTCTCGGCCAAGCGACCCACCACCGGCCGCTGGCAGGTCGTGATCATCGAGGACGCCGACCGGTTGACCGAGGGCGCGGCCAACGCGCTGCTCAAGGCGGTGGAGGAGCCCCCGGACCGGACCGTGTTCCTGCTCTGCGCGCCCTCCGACCACCCGGACGACATCTCCGTGACGATCCGGTCGCGCTGCCGGGCCATCGGCCTGCGCACCCCGGCCACGGCGGCCATCGCCGAGGTGTTGGAGCACCGCGACGGCATCGAGCCGGCGACCGCGCAGTGGGCGGCGTCGGTCTGTGGCGGCCACATCGGCCGGGCCCGCCGGTTGGCCACTGATCCGGAGGCGCGGCAGCGGCGCGAGTCGGTGCTGGCGATTCCGTTGGGGCTGCGGCGTTTCGGCGACATCTTCAGCAGTGCCGACGCGCTCGTGAAGGCGGCCGAGGCCGACGCCGTCTCGGCCAACGAGGACCGCAACGTCGCCGAGACCGAGGCGTTGAAGACCGCGATGGGCGCCGGCGGCACCGGCAAGGGCACCGCCTCGGCCACCCGTGGCGCCGCGGGCGCGTTGAAGGATCTGGAGAAGCGGCAGAAGTCGCGAGCCACACGGACCCAGCGCGACTCGCTGGACCTGGCCCTGATCGACCTGATGGGCTTCTACCGGGACGTGCTCGTGACGAGGTCGAACGCGGATGTGCCGCTGATGCACCCCGACCGCGCCAACGACGTCTCCAACGCCGCCTCGATGTGGACGTCCGAGTCCACGCTGCGGCGGCTGGAGGCCGTGCTGGCGTGCCGGGATGCCTTGCAGCAGAACGTGAAACCCCGCTTCGCGGTCGAAGCGATGATCACCTCGATGTACGGCGGATAGCGGTCGCGAACCCGCTGGTGGTCGGCCGGCTCGGCGGCCGGCCGTAGCCCGCGGCGACGTCGCCCAGGTCGTGGCCGGTCGCCCGCCAGCCGTGCTCGTCCAGCCACTCCGGCACCGGCCGGCCGAGGCCGCCCTTCCAGTACTGGGCGTACTGGTTCATGGTCGAGGTCTTCGCCGCTTCCGCCTGCACGGCCCGGTCGCCGCGTTCGGACGAGAAGCGGCTGTCGGGCGCGGACAGTCCGGTCACGGTGGACAGCAGCCGGTCCGCCTCCTCCGGCGTGAGGTAGGCGAGCAGGCCCTCGGCCAGCCAGGCCGTCGGCCGCTCGGGGTCGAAACCCGCTGCGATCAAAGGTTTTTCCCATTCCTGGGCCAGGTCGGCCGGCACAACCGTGCGCTGGCAACGGGGTTCGGCGTCGGCGAGCACCTTGTCCTTGAACGCCAGCACTCCCGGCAGGTCCACCTCGAAGAGGCTGGTGCCGGACGGCCAGTCCAGCCGGTAGGCGCGGCTGTCCAGGCCGGCGCCGAGCAGCACCACCTGTGGGCAGCCGGCGTCGAGCAGGTAGTCGTCGTAGAAGCGGGTGCGGATGATCGCTTGCAGCGCGAACGCCAGCGCGATCGGTGTCCGCGTGCCGACCGGCACCAGGTCCGGCGCGGCCGCGCAGAACTTCGCGGCCCACGGGTCGTCGAACAGCCGGTCCGGGCGCTCGCTCTCGCCGGCCCGGACGCGGGCCACGCCCAACGCCGTCTTGCTCACCTCGTCCATGCCGTGCAGATTACATCGGTACCGATGAATCGCCAACGATGTAATCTGCGGGGCATGGATGGCGTGCGGCTGCACCGGCTGGGCAAGCGACTCATCGACCTGGCCCGGCAGGTCACCACCGACGCCGGCGACACCGCGCTCACGCCCGGTGAGGTCGCCGTGATCGAGGACGTGTTCAAGCACCCCGGCAGCGTCGTCACCGAGATCCAGGCCCGCACCGGCTTCGCCCAGAGCCACGTCTCCGCCTCCGTGTCACGGCTGCGGGAACAGGGCCTCGTGGTCGCCGAGCCCGATCCCGGCGACCGCCGCCGCACCCGGCTCACGGTGGCCGACCTCGCCCGGCGCGCGATCATGCACCGGGCCGGCCGCCCGGCCGACGAGACCATCGCCGAGGTGGTGGGGGAAGGGAAGGCGGCCAGGGTGCTGAAGTTGTTGGCAGAGCTGGAAGAACTACTGGACTAGCTCCAACTCCAACCACTTCGCCAGGTCCTTGATCTCCTTCTGCACCGCCGCCGTCATGGCCTTGGTGAACGGCTCGTCCTCGTGCACGGCGTTGATCCGCAGCACGCCGGCCTTCCGGTCGGCGGCGGCGTCGACCTTGCCGATGAGCTCGTCCCCGTACAGGATCGGCAGCGCCCAGTAGCCCCACCGCCGCTTGGCCGCCGGCTTGTACATCTCCAGCTGGTAGTCGAACTGGAAGAGCTCGGTCATCCGCTTGCGGTCGTACACCAGCCGGTCCAGCGGCGACAGCAGCGCCGTCCGCCCGGCGAAGCGCTGCCCCAGCTGCTCCGGATCGACCCGCCACTGGCCACGGACGCCCTCGACGACCGCGGGCTCGCCGACCTCGCCGACGTCGATCGGCTCGACCGGGCACTCCGGCCCCTTGGCCCGGGCGATGCCCAGCGACCGCAGCCGCTTCTCGGCGCGGATCCGCAGGGCCGCGGCCAGCGGCACGGCCGGCAGATCGGGGTAGATGCGTTCGGCGAGGTCCCACACCCGGCCCTTGTCGGTTCCCGCAACGGCGACGTCGCCGGCCAGGACCATGAACTCCAGCATCTGCGTGACATTGCGATTGTTGGTCCAGCCGCTGGACTTCCACGGTTCCACGCAGGTGTCCTCGAACGCCCGCGCCGGCAGGGGACCCTCGATGTCGAGCCGGGTGAGGATGTTCTGCCGGCAGATCTCGTTGGTGCGCAACCACTTGTGCTGATGCCGCCGCCAGGCCGGGGCGTCCTCGCCACCCGGCCAGGCGGCCATCTCCGCGCGGTACAAGGCGATGTCCTCGGCCGGGCGGATCATCAGCCGCAGGTCGACCAGGGACCGCTTGGCCAGCGCATCGGCCAGCTCCGCCCTGTCGTAGCCCGAACCGAGCCGACTCCACGCCACCAGGTCGGCGCTGGGCGCGACGGCGTTGGTCGGGTCGTTCTGCAACAGCGTCAGCCCGCGCACGACCTCGTGCAGGTCGGTGGGCCGGGCCCTGCCCAGCAGCTGGGCCCGCACGGCGATGCGCCGGGCGTCGGTCCGGGACAGCTCGTGGACGACCATCCGTCGAGGCTAATGCGTGTAGCCCAAGGCCCGCGAGACTTCGCTGGCCGCGGCCACCACGCGCGGCCCGAGCGCGATCAGCTCCGGCAGCGTGTGCTCCAGCGCCAGCGTCGACACGCTCAGCCCGCCGACCACGGTCCCGTTGTGGTTGCGCACGGCCGCGCCGACACAACGCACCCCCGGCTCGTTCTCCTGCTCGTCCAAGGCGAATCCGCAGCTGCGAACCCGGTCCAGCTGGGCCCGCAACCGCAGCGGGTCGGTGATCGTGCCGGGCGTGCGTGACGCCAGCTCCAGCCCGTTCATGTCCCTTGTGGACAGCACTGCCTTGCCGATCGCCGTGCAATGCAACAACAATCGGCCACCGATGCGCGACGCCATCCGGTACGGCTTGCCGCCCTCGACCTTGTCCACGTACACCAGCTCGTCGCCGAGCAGCATCGCGAAGTGCACGGCGCACCCGGTGCTGGCCTGCAACCGCTCCAGCACCGGGCGCGCCCGCTCGACGGAATCCACCGGCTGCAGCACGTTTCCGGCCAGCACCAACACCTTCGGGCCGATGCGGTAGTCGCCGTCGGCGGTGGCCACCGCGAAGCCGGTGTCCACCAGCGTGCGCAGCACCCGGTGCACGGTCGACTTGGGGAAGCCGGTCACCCGGGTCAGCTCGCTGATCCTGGTGTGCTGCGCGAGCGCCGCCAGCACGGCGAGCGCCTTCTCGACCGCGCCCTCGGTCAACGCGACATCCACCCGCCGTCGACGACCAGCACGTGACCGTTGACGTAGTCCGATGCCGAGGAGGCCAGGAAGACGGCCGCGCCCACCAGGTCCTCCGGCTTGCCCCAGCGGCCGGCCGGGATGCGGCCGCGGATCGCCGGCTCACGGTCCGCGTCGGCCCGCAGCGCCTCGGTGTTGTTGGTGGCGATGTAGCCGGGCGCGATGGCGTTGACCTGCACGCCGTGCGGCGCCCACTCGTTGGCCAGCGCCTTGGTCAGGCCGGCCACCGCGTGCTTGCTGGTGGTGTAGCCACTGACGTTGATGCCGCCCTGGAAGCTCAGCAGCGAGGCGATGGTGATGATCTTGCCGGAGCCGCGGGCGGTCATCTGGCGGCCGACGGCCTGGCTCAGCGTGAACACCGAGTCCAGGTTCACCGCCTGCACGCGCCGCCAGTCCTCCAGTGACACGTCCGTCGCCGGCTGCCGGTGGATGATGCCGGCGTTGTTGACCAGCACGTCCACCTCGCGACGGGTCAGCACCTCGGCCAGCGCCGGCTCGACCGCGGCCGGGTCGGACAGGTCGACGATCAGCGTCTCCACGCTCGCGCCGGCCGCCTCGGCCTCGGCCGTCACGTCGGCGAAGTCGGGGCTGTGCCCCAGCACCACCAGGTCGGCCCCGGCCTGGGCCAGGCCGACCGCGATGGCCTTGCCGATGCCGGTCCGGGCCCCGGTGACCAGGGCGGTCCTGCCCTTGAGCGAGAACATCAGCGCAGCTCCGTCACGGCGACCTGGTCCATGTCGGTGAAGGCCTGGTTCTCGCCGGCCATCGCCCACACGAAGGCGTACGAGTGCGTGCCGGCTCCACTGTGGATGGACCAGCTCGGCGACACCACGGCCTGCTCGTTGGCCACGATGATGTTGCGCGTCTCCTGCGGCTCGCCGCACAGGTGCACGATGCGGTCGTTCTCCGGCAGGTCGAAGTACAGGTAGCACTCCGTGCGGCGGTCGTGGGTGTGCGGCGGCATGGTGTTCCATACGCTGCCGTCGGCCAGCTTGGTCACGCCGACCACGATCTGGCTGGACTTGATGCCGTCGGCGTGGACGTACTTGCGCAGCTCACGCACGTTGGCCGTGGACTGCTCGCCGAGCTGGGCGACGTCGACCTCCTCGAACCGAGCCACCGCCGTCGGGTAGCTGGCGTGCGAGGTCGCCGAGAACAGGTAGAAGTGCGTCTCCGAGTCGCCGGCGTGGAACTGCACATCCACCGCGCCGCGGCCGATGTAGAGGCAGTCCCGGTGGCCGAGCTCGTGCTTGTCGCCGTCCACGACGACGCTGCCGGAGCCGCTGACCACCACCACGGCCATCTCGCGGCGCTCCAGGAACGACGTCGAGCGCAGCTGGTCCGGGTTGGGCAGCGTCAGCGGCTGACCGGGCACCGGCGCCGCGCCGCCGAGCACGACCCGGTCCGCGTGGGTGAGGACCGTGCGCACCTCTCCGGTCCGGAACAGGTCCTCCACCAGGTAGTTCTCCCGCAGCTGGGCGGTGTCGAAACCGCGCAGCTGGGAAGGGTTGGTGTGGTGCCTGACCTCCATGTGGTGCTCCTGCTGGGCTAGCGGGGGCAGCGGCGGTTGACCCCTGGCGGATGTTGCAAGCAGATGACACGATGTCGCCACTTATGGAACTACGTTCCGCTCCACGGAACAAGTGCCCCCGTGGCCACCGCCGCCGGTTACGGGGTCCGGACTCCATTCGGGCTTCAACCTGGGAAAAAGGCGGTGAGAAGTGTTCAGACAGACCCTCGACCCGGCCGGCTCGCTCACGCTGTCCGCGTTGCTGGCGCTGATACCCCTGGTCGCGGTGCTCGTACTGCTCGGCGGGCTGCGCTGGAAGGCCCACTGGGCCGGCATCGCGGCACTGGTGATCTCCATCGTGATCGCCGTCGCCGGCTTCGGAATGCCGATCGGCCAGACGCTCGACGCGGGCCTGTTCGGCATGGCCAACAGCGTGCTGCTGGTCCTGTGGATCACCTTCAACGCGATCTGGGTCTACAACCTGACCGTGCACAGCGGGCACTTCGAGGTGCTCCGCCGGGCCTTCAGCTCGGTCAGCGACGACTCGCGCGTGCAGGCCATCGTGATCGCTTTCTCGTTCGGCGCGCTGCTCGAAGCGCTCGCCGGCGGCGGCAGCCCGGTGGCCATCTGCTCGGTGATGCTGATCGCGCTCGGCGTGAACCCGCTCAAGGCGGCCGCGCTGACCCTGGTCGCCGACACCGCGCCCGTCGCCTTCGGCGGCCTCGGCAACCCGATCACGGCCCTCGGGCCGATCAGCGGCCTGCCGGTCGACCAGTTCGGCGCGATGGCCGGGCGGCAGGTGTGCTTCCTGGCCGCGATCGTGCCGTTCGTGCTGCTGTACATCGCCGACGGCCGCAAGGGCGTCCGTGAGTGCTGGCCGGCGGCGCTGGTCGCGGGTGTGAGCTTCGGGCTCACCCAGTTCCTGGTGTCCAGCTACCTCTCGTACCAGCTGTGCGACATCCTGGCCGCGGTCGTCTCGGCCGGCGCCCTGTTGCTGCTGGTCCGGGTCTGGCAGCCGGTCACCGCGACCGTGTCCACCGGCCGGGGAGGCGGTGGTGGCAACGGTGGTGGTGGTGGCGTGGCGACGGCGACCGGTGGCGACGACGTGCGGGACAGCCGGGCCGACGTGATCAAGGCCTTCGCCCCGTACGCGATCATCGTGGTGGTCTTCTCGCTGGCCCAGATAGCGCCGATCAAGAAGGCGCTCAACGCCATCGTGTGGAAGTTCAGCTGGCCCGGACTGTCCATTCAGAACGCCGCCGGCAAGAAGGTGGACACCAGCTACACGCTGAACTTCTTCGGCGCCACCGGAACCCTGCTGCTCGTCTCCGGTCTGCTGTCGCTGATCGTGCTGAAGGTCGGCATCGGCACCGCCGTGAAGATCTACGGGCGGACCGTGCGGCAGTTCGGCTGGGCCATCCTGGCCATTCTGGCCGTGTTCGCGCTGTCCTACGTGATGAACCTGTCCGGGCAGATCGGCACGCTCGGCTCCTGGCTGGCCGGCACCGGCGCGTTCTTCGCGTTCCTGTCGCCCGTGGTCGGCTGGTTCGGCGTGACCATCACCGGCACCGACGTCGGCTCCAACACCCTGCTCGGCGGCTCCCAGTTCGCCGCCGCGCACCAGTTGGGCGCCTCGCCGATCCTGTTCGGCGCCGCCAACAGCTCCGGCGGCGTGATGGCCAAGATGATTTCGCCGCAGAACCTGGCCATCGGCACCGCCGCGGTCGGCCTCGTGGGCAAGGAGGGCGAGTTGTTCCGCCGCGTGTTCGGCTGGAGCGTCGGCCTGCTGCTGGTCCTGTGCGTGCTCGTCTACCTGCAATCCACCCCTGTGCTCGGATGGATGGTGCCCTGATGACCCTGTCACGTCGGAACCTGATCGCCGGCGCCGCAGTCGCCGCTGGAGGAGCCTTGGTCGCCAATCCCACCGCTTCCGCCGCCGAAGCCTCATATGGCGGCAGCCTGCGGGCCACAATGGACTACGCCGTCGCGAAGCTGCGGGCCGTCGCGCCCACGGTGACGGCGTTCCCGACCGGCACCAAGTTCGAGAAGTACACGACCGCGGCCGACGGCAGCTGGGTCGGCGGCTTCTGGCCGGGGCAGCTGTGGATGGCCTACCTCTACACCAACGACGACTTCTTCCGGCAGCTGGCCGAGTCGTGGGCGCTGAAGCTGGCGCCCAGGCAGACCAAGAACACCGACCACGACCTGGGCTTCCTGTTCACGCCGTCCTGGGTCACCGCCTACCGGCTGACCGGCGACACCTCGTGGCGTGACGGCGCGCTGGTCGCGGCCGGCGAGCTGATCAAGCGCTTCAACGAGAAGGGCCAGTTCATCCGGGCCTGGGGCGCGCTGGGCACGCCCGACAACGCCGGCCGGATGATCATCGACACGATGATGAACCTGGACCTGCTGTGCTGGGCCACCAAGATGACCGGCGACAGCAAGTACCAGGACATCGCCGTCGCGCACGCCACCACCGCCCAGAAGTACATGGTGCGGCCGGACAACACCACGTGCCACGTGTTCGACTTCAACCCCGACACCGGCGCGGCCATCGGGCAGAACACCGTGCAGGGCTATAGCGCCACGTCCTGCTGGTCCCGCGGGCAGTCGTGGGGCGTGTACGGCTTCGCGCGGATGTACCTGCGCACCGGGAACAAGACGTTCCTCGACACCTCGCGTCGGCTGGCGGACTGGACGCTCCAGCACATCACCGACGACTACGTGCCGGTGTGGGACTACCGCTCGCCGCAGGCCCCGAACGACATCAAGGACTCGTCGGCGGCCACCGTCAACGCGGCCGGCCTGCTCGACCTGGCCAAGCTGACCGGCAACCCGCGCTACGAGGCCGCCGCGCTGCGGTTCCTCGACGCGCTCGGCCGGTCCTGCCTGACCACCAGGTCGGCACGGGCCGACGCCATCCTGGCGCGCGGCACCCGCAACCGGCCGTCCGAGGACGGCATCGAGATCGGCCTGCCCTACGCCGACTACTACATGATGGAGGCGATCCTGCGCGTGCTGCGGCCCGACCGGGCCAAGCTCGCGCTCGACATCTGAGTCAGCTGTTGTTGCGGCGCTGCCGGCGATACGGCAGCGCCGCGACAACAACAACCCCGGTCAGCAACAACGCTGTGCCCGTCCAGAACAACGGGATCGTGGCGTAGGCGGCGTTCGTGTAGGCCAGCGGCGGCGAGCCCTGCGGACCCGGGTTCGCCGTCGGCGCGCCCGGCGTCGTCGAACCGCACACCACGCCGCCCGTCGGCGCCACCGCCCGCGCCACCTGCTCGCCCAGCGTCACCTGGGCCAGCGCCGACGGCAGGTTGGGCAGGCCCAGCGCGTCCGTCGGCAGCACCTGCAGATCCAGCAGCCGGGCCGTCGCGCCCAGCTGGAAGCCGTCGAACGGCTGCCCCTTGATCTCCTGCGTCTTCTGGTCCAACTCGGCGATCTGAAGCCGCAGCACGCCGATATCGATCTTCTTCAGGTCGGCGGGAATGGCGCCGCCGCTCGGCAGCAGGCCCCCGACGATCGGCAGCTTGCCCAGCTGGTCCGCGCCCGGCAACGGCACCCCGATCGGCACATCCAGCTTCGGATTCGCGGCATCCAGCGTGCCCAGAGTCTTGCCGCCCTGCACCACCTGCAACACCGGGGCCGTGTAGCTCACCGTCGACGTCTTCGGGTCACCCGTCGAGGTCACCTGCAGCGTCGGCTGGCTCACCACGTTGATGTCCAGCTCCATCGGCGTGCCCGCCAGCACCTTCACGCTCGCGACCTGCATCGTCGACGTCGACTGCACCGCCTTGTTCGGCGAACCCGGGATGTCCACCAGCTTCACCACGGAGCGGGAGCTCAACGTGTTCGGCAGGCTCACCAGCGAGCCCTTGCCGTCCGAAGTCTGCTTGCCCGACAACAGGCCACCCAGCTGGCTCAGCGGCGCCGTCATCGTCTTCAGCGAGTCCACCACCTGCGACGCCGTGCCCTGATCCAGCTTCGCGCTGGGATTGATCAGGCCCGTCAGATCCGTGACGTTCGGTAGGTTCGGGATCGCGTTGAGCAGCGACAGATCAGCCAGCGACGTCTGCGCGTCCGCGATCGTGTCCACACACGGGCCCGCCGTCTCACTCCAGCGCGCATGCACACTGCCGTTGAGCAGGCCCACCTTCAGCAGCGCGTCCAGCGGCGTCGCCGGCGGGGTCAGGCCACCCGTCGACGCCTGCGGATTGTCCGGCAGCGCCGTCTGCGACAACGCCCCCGGCGTCTGCGGCGCGTTCCCACCCACCGCGAACCCCAACGGCGACGCCTGCGCGATCGCCCGCTCGTACGACAGATACGCCTCCGAGTTCGCCTGCGCGCTCGACAGGCCGAACCCCGCCTCCGCCGCCGGCTGCTTCGGCAGCTCGTCCTGCAGGTTCTGCAAGATCGTCGACGTCGGCACCGAGTTCGGCAGCAGCCGCACCACCGCCAGGCCCCCGCCCGCATCCCCCACCGCATGCCCCAGCGGCTGCGGCCCGTTCGCCGCCGACGCCGGCGGCTGCCCCGGACTCGCCGGCCCCGGCACCGGCGTCGTCGTCGGCACCCCGAACGCCGGGCCCGCACCCAACGCCACCATGGCCACAGCAGCCGGCAACGCCAGGACCCGCGGCGATCGACCTCGCATCAGCTACGTCCTCCTCAGCAACCGGCGCCTGAGACCGGCGTCACCTAAGGCCTAACGACCTACGTAACCGCAGGTGACGCCCCCGCCGTTAGCGCAAACGAGCGAACCCGCCCGGATGAGACCCCCGTCACCCTCCCCACCCCCCAACCCCGGCGCGAGCCCCACCCCCGGCCCGCTATAGTGGACACGCACCACGCCGCCTTAGCTCAGTCGGCCAGAGCAGCTCACTCGTAATGAGCAGGTCGTCGGTTCGATTCCGACAGGCGGCTCCAGACATGGACGGCGAGTGCTCGCGTAGAGCGCTCGCCGTTTGTCTTTCGCTTCGTTTGTGGGGCTCTCGCCCCACACCCCAAGCCAGGGCGGGCTTCGCCCCCCTGGACCCCCCTCGGGCTCGGCTTCGCCGTCGCCCTTTGCTCGCCTTCGGCGTCACCAGCTGCTCGCCTTCGGCGTCGCGGTTCCTGGCTCGCGCTTCGCGCCTCGCGTCGCTGCTCGGCTGCGCCGTTGTGGCATTTCGGGCTCTGCCTGTGTCTTCAGTCCATCTCGGTTCCTACGCCATCCCTCCTCGCGCGCTGTGGCTTCCCTTCTGCCTTTTCCTGTTTGCTCATGCCTTCCTCTCCTTGCTCGTTTCCTGGGGCGTGGGAGGGTGGGTGGGTTGCTGGGGAAAGAAAGTGGGGGTTCCGGGGATGGGTGTTGCGGGGCGACGGGCAGTGGTGCTGGGTGGGGGGCTGGCGGGGACGCTGGCGGTGGCGGCGCTGGAGGGGGTGGTGGACGAGGTCACGGTGGTGGAAAGGGATCGGCTGCCGGAAGGGGCGGTGGATCGCAAAGGGGTGCCGCAAGCCAGGCACGCGCATCTGCTGATGTCGGGTGGGGCGAAGGCGATCGAGAGCCTGGTGCCGGGGGCGGGGGAAGAGCTGAAAGAGGCGGGGGCGCACCGGCACGAGCTGCCGGGGCATCTGGTGTCGATGAGCGCGCAAGGATGGCTCACGAGGTTCGAAGGCCAGCAGTACCTGGTGTCGTGCAGTCGGAACCTGGTGGACTGGGTGGTGAGGCGGCGGGTGCTGGCCAGCCCGAAGGTCGCCGTGCTGGAGAACAGCGATGTGGACGGATTGGTTGGGGGAAAAGGAAAAGTCACGGGTGTGAAGATCCGCGATCGGGAGACGGGGGAGAGTCGGGAGCTGGGGGCGGACCTGGTGGTGGATGCGACGGGGAGGGGGTCGCGCATTCAACACTGGTTGGGGGAGCTGGGGATTCCGGCGGCGAAGGAAGAGGTCGTCGACTCGGGACTGTCGTATGCGACCTGCATCTACCGGGCGCCGGAGGCGGCGGCGGGGGACTGCCCGGTGATCAACGTGCAGGCGGATGTGCGAGAGAAGAAACCGGGGCAGACGGCGACGATCGTGCCGCTGGAAGGCGGGCGGTGGCTGGTGACGCTGTCGGGAACAAGGGGTGGGGAACCGCCGGCCGATGCGGAAGGGTTCGTGAGGTTCGCTCGGGAGGCGGTGCGGCATCCGATCGTGGGCGAGCTGATCGACAAGGCGGAGCCGCTCACGGACGTGGTCACGGCGCACGGGCTGGTCAATCGGCGGCGCTACTTCGAGAAGTCACGGCAGTGGCCGGCGGGGCTGGTGGTCCTCGGGGACGCGGTGGCGACGTACAACCCGGTGTACGGGCACGGGATGTCGGTGGCGGCGCTGTCGGCGTGCGCGATACGGGACGAGGTGGCCAAGAACGGCCTGGGACCGAGGACGGCGCACCGGATCCAGCGGGCGATCGCCCGAGAAGTCGAGCCGGCCTGGACAATGGCGTCGGGGGAGGATTGCCTGTACCCCAACGTGATGGGCGCGCCGCCGACCCGGCTGACGCTGTGGACCCGACGCTACGTCGACCGGCTCACCAAGACGGCGATCAGCCGTCCCGAGGTGGCGGCGGCGTTGATCGACGCGATGACGCTGTCGGCGCCGATGACCAGCCGGCTGCTCGCGCCCAAGATCGTGCTGGCGACGCTGCGCGGGCCCAGCGGCCCGCCGGCGGTGGAACCACCGTTCACGGACCGCGAACGGGCGGCGCTGTCGATCGACTCGTGACGCCGGGGGCCGAGCTGCCCCCTGGTCACCTCGGCCCCCCAGCTCGTGGTTCGCCTGAATTTGCCATGGCGCCGACGTGACCGGCTGGCGCAGGCGAACTCACGAACGCGAGCATAGGGGTACGGTCACGATCGTTTCAACTGTGGTTTCCGCTTGCTCTGTTCGGGTGACGGTGCAGTAGAAATGGGTGGCCACCCATGAGATGGTGAGGCGCGCTGGACAGGGGAACGCGCCGATCCGCGACCGTCGACTCCACCCGGATGGACGATCGCCCGCGCGGGAGGTGTGATCATGGCTGAGCAGGACCGTCCGCCATTCGCCGACGTGCTCACGGACCTGTGCAAGAACCCGGTGGACGGGCGGCCGCCGTGGACGAATGTCGCGCTGGCGGAACGGGTTCGCGAACTCGGCGGCGACATCAACCAGGCCTACATCGCCAGCCTGCGCACCGGCCGGCAGGACAATCCCACGGTCGAGGTGATGGTCCAGCTGGCCGGGGCGCTCGGCGTGCACCCGGCGGCCTTGGTCGGCGGCCGAAGGGAACGCCGGCCGGACGAGCGGCCGGGCTGGCGGCGAACCGCGCTGGCCACGCTGTTCGACACCGCCTATCCGGCCGACCGCGGCCCGTACACGCCGGGCGAGGTGGCCAATGCCATCAACGAGCACGGCGCCTGCGGCACGATCTCGCGAATGCACGTCCGCGAGCTGCGCGACCAGACCGCGGTCAACCCGAAACTCAAGCACTTGCTGGGGCTGGCCTGGCATTTCGGGGTGCGGCCGGAGTATTTCCTCGATGACGAGCACGCCGCCCGGGTCGACTCCGAATACGCCCAGCTGCGGGTGTTGGCCGAGCTTGGGGTCATCTCGCTGGTGACGCGAATCAACGAGCGGCCCGATCTGAGTCCGGAGACGAGACAACTGGCGCTGGAGAGCCTCACTCGCGCGTTGGATCCGGGGCTGGGGCCGGGCGAGTGGGTGTTTCGCCCGGGCTCGCCGGCCGAAAGCGACGCCCCGGAGTGAAAATCGCGATATGGCGGACGCCGCCAGGAAAGAGGTGTCCGATGGACAGGTACGCGCGACAGCGGCTTGTCGCCTCCGTCGCGGCCGAATTTCAGGTCACGGCGGACACCACGTATCAGGAGCTGGCTCGTCAACTCGGTGCTGTGTGGACGAACCGTGCCCAGCGGCGGGTGGCGATCCGCTTCACCCGCCTCCCGCACTCGCACATCACGGGGGCGACGGCGCTGCTGGCCGACGGCAGTTATCTGGTGATCTGCGCGGCCTCGCCGCGGTGGTACTTCCGGCTCCAGGTGCTGTTGCACGAGTTCGCGCACGACCTGCTCGGCCATGAGCACATCACGCTCGACCGCGGCGCCGGCCTGCAGCTGCTCGTGCCGACGCTGCTGCCGAAGATGGCGAGATTCGTCGCCGGCCGCACCACCTTCACCGCGGCCGAGGAGGACGAGGCCGAGACGGTGGCCGACGAGCTGTTCGCGGTGCTGACCGAGGACCGCGTGGTCAGCGAGTCGACGGCGTCGGGTCTGGAGAATCTGCGCCGGCTACGGGAGACTTTGGAACATTAGTTCTGCTTCGTCTGGGGGACGGGCGTGACAATTTTCAACCTGGTTTATCTGGGCTGCGGCGTGCTCGGCGTGCTGGTCCTGGTCTACAAGATTCCCGATCTGCGGCGACGGTGGGGAAGTCCGCTGCTCTGGTCGCTGTGCGCCGTCATTCTCACGAGCGCCACCGGCATGTTGCTGGCGGCGCCGGCCAATATCACGCTGCTGCGCGATATCACCGGCATCACGAACATCGCCGCGCCCGTGGTGTACGCGCTCCAGGTGGCCTACTCCGCATCGGCACTGTCTCTGGTCTTCTTCTGGCGTTTCGATCCGGCGGTGGCCTGGCGTCGGGTGCGCTGGGTCTTCGCCGGCTATGCGGCGGCGATTGTGGTGATGGCGGCGCTGTTCGCGATTTCCGATGTGCACATCGAACGCCAGGTGGATTTCATCACCTACTACGCCACGCAGCCGACGATCGCCGTTTTCCTCCTGGTGTTCATCGTTCCCACGCTGGTCGGCAACAGCGTGCTCGTGCACCAGTGCTGGCAGGGGGCGAAGACGGCCGACCGGGCCGACCTGCCCTGGCTGCGCCGTGGCCTGCGCTGCTACGCGGTGGCCGTCTGCTTCCCCGTCGCCTGCTACCTGATCCTGTTGGTCGTGCTGGCGCTCGACTGGTTCGGCCTCCGGCAGCTCGACCCGTTGAGCACCGCCGCGCCGGCGGTGGGCGCGCTCGGCATCTTCCCCGCGCTGTTCGGCGTAGTGCTGCCGGTCTGGGGCCCGCGCCGACCGGTGGTCCGCCGTTGGGTCCGGGCCTGGCGCATCTTCTTCACCCTGCGCCCGCTGCACCGCGCCCTTCGCGCCGTCAATGACGACGCCGTCACGGTGGCCGCCGGCAAGGCCCTCGATCCCCACCACCGGGTCCGCCGGCAGCTGACCGAGCTGTCCGAGTTCCGCCTCGGCCTGGAGCCCTACCTCGACCCCGCCGTCCGGCAGGCCGCCCTCCGGCGCGGCAGCGAGGCCGGCCTGCCCGCCGACGAAACCGCCGCGGTGGCCGAGGCCGCCCAACTCCGTGCCGCCGCGGAAACCCGCCTGCGCGGCGCCGCCGCACCCCGGCCGCCCACCGACGCCGTCGACGAACCGCAGGACGGCAGCAGCCTTCAGGCCGAGTACACCTGGTGGATGCGTGTGGCCAAGGCCTACGTCGAGTAACGCATTCCGTCCGGAGTGCGCTGCTAACGGCAACAGCGTGATGAGGATGGCCGGATGTCGGAGCGGTGGGCGGCCGGGGCGGACCCGGGGCGGGCCAATGTGGCGCGGGTGTACGACTTCCTGCTGGGCGGGTCGCACAACTTCGAGGTGGACCGGGAGATGGCGCGCCGGATGATCGCCACGGCGGGGGACGCGGCGATGGTCGTGCGGGCCAATCGGGCGTTTCTGCGGCGGGCGGTCCGGGAGCTGGGCGAGGCGGGGATCCGGCAGTTCCTGGACATCGGGGCGGGGATTCCGACGGTGGGCAACACGCACGAGGTGGCGCCGCCGGGGTCGAAGGTGGTGTACGTGGACTACGACCCGGTAGCGGTGGCCCACGCGCAGGTGCTGCTGACCGATGACCCGAACACGGTGGCGGTGCAGGGGGATCTGCGGGAGCCGGATCTGCTGCTGCGGATGGCGGAGACGACGGATCTGCTGGATTTCGGGCAGCCGGTGGCGATTCTGCTGCTGGCGGTGCTGCCGTTCGTGAAGGACGAGGAGTGGCCACGGGAGGCGGTGGCGCATCTGAGGGACGCGGTGGCGCCGGGCAGCTTCCTGGTGGTTTCGCACGGGGCGAGCGACGCGGCGCCGCCGGACGAGGTGCAGGACCTGTACGCGAAGAAGGCGACCTCGACGATCACGCTGCGAAGCAGGGAGCAGGTGGCCGGCTTTCTGGACGGCTGGGAGGTTCAGCCGCCGGGGGTGGTGTGGCTGACGGCCTGGCGTCCGGACGAAGAGCCGAAGGATGCGGCGGCATCGGTGATGTACGGGGCCATGGGGCGTAAATCCTAGAGTGGCAATCGATTGCAGAAGGCGGGCGTGAGGGTAACCGTCCACCTCACTTGAGGGTCACTCGTTAGTGTCGTGACGTTCGGTATTTGTGGAATTTGCCGCGCACGTGCATCTGCGCGTCGTCCTTGAGTCACTCGATAGTGTGAACCGAAGCGTTTCGACGATCATGGAGGCCGGAATCGGCGTGCCGTTCGTCGCCCGTGGGCGACCGGTCGTCGATGATCGGCCGGTGCGGCATCGGGTGATCGTGTCAGCGGGCGGTGACGGGAGCATGATTCCGGCACCGAAAAAGCCGCGGCCCTGTGGCAGCAGGAGCCGCGGCGCAGCCCTTCCCCTGTCGTTGCCCGAGAGAGGACCGACTTTGAGTGTAGAACCGCCACCGCAGCGTGACGGGTCACACGACCGTGTGCAGATCATCGTGCACGCGTTCCCGGAGCGCGCCCGGTCGGCTAACCGGCCGCCGAGCGGCCCACAGCAGCCGGCGACCTCGGGCCGCGGCCGCGGCGGCGCACACCGCCGCGCCAGCTCAGGCCTGCTGCCCACGCTGGTCCGCCGGGTTTTCGCGGGCTGGCTGCCGTCGGCGTGACGGCGGCGGAATTGACGATGTGAAAAAAAGGGGCGTCCATCGGAGATCGTATTCCGTTGGGCGCCCCTTGGTGTATTCGGGTGATTTCACCCCGGTGACACTCTAATGGGCGAGTTTCGTATCAGTCCGCCCTACCGATGCTCCTGTCAGCGGTACCCGCCCGGTTACGGCGGGCCCTAGGAGGGGACATCGCCATGAACAGTCCGACACCGAGGAATGTGGCCCGCTACGGATGGGTTCCTGACCTTCCCGACGCCAGGGACCACATGTACGCCGCGCCCCGCGCCGCCGTCGCCAATCTGCCGGCCAGCGTCGACCTGAAGGCCGGCCTGCCCGACTGCTACGACCAGGGCCAGATCGGCAGCTGCACGGCCAACGCCATCGCCGGCGCCTTCGAGTTCTCGCTGCGCAAGCAGGCGCTGGCCGACTTCATGCCCTCACGCCTGTTCATCTACTACAACGAGCGGGCAATGGAGGGAAACGTCGGCACGGACTCGGGCGCCCAGATCCGTGACGGCGTGAAAAGCGTCGCCAAGCAGGGGGTCTGCCCGGAGACGGAATGGCCGTACGAGGCCATCGCGGCCGACGCGAACGGCCATTTCCCGGCCGGCTCGCGGGAGGCGACCCGGCCGAGCGACGCCTGTTACGCGGACGCGTCGAAGAACCGGGTGACGACTTACCAGCGTGTGACGACGACGCTGGACCAGCTGCGCGGCTGCCTGGCCGCGGGCTACCCGTTCGTCTTCGGCTTCAGCGTCTACGAGAGCTTCGAGAGCCAGCAGGTCGCGAGCACGGGCGTGGTGCCGATGCCCGGCCCGTCGGAGGAGCTGCTCGGCGGCCACGCGGTGCTCGCGGTTGGCTACGACGACAACAGCCAGCGCTTCCTGGTCCGCAACTCGTGGGGCACCGGCTGGGGCCAGAGCGGCCACTTCACGATGCCGTACGCGTACCTGACCGAGCGCAGCCTGTCCTCGGACTTCTGGACCATCCGCGTCGTGACCTGAGCCCGCGCACGACAACGGCCCGACCTCCCCGGGTCGGGCCGTTTTCCTTGCTGGCACTCACTTCTCGCCGGCGGCGACGTTGACCATCCTGGCCACCGGGGCCAGCCAGCGGCGTTGCACGACCGAGCAGCCGACGATGGCGGCGAACAGCGGGAAGTTGGTGGCCCACACCGCGGTGTCGAACGGCAGCGTGAACACGATCACCAGCCGCAGCGTCACCTCGACGACAAAACCGATGGCCCACACCATGTTGGCCCGTACCAGCAGGGTGCGGAATGCCGGCGAGCTCGCCATGAACTTGTCCCAGGCCGCCGCCTTCTTGGCGCTGTTGGCGATGAAAGGCTTGAAGGCCTTGGTCATCACCGGTTGGTTGCGCAGCGCCATCACGCCGACGTAGATGCCCAGCGCCGCGGTGCCGAGGCCCTCTTTGGCCAGCATGAAGGTGGGCGACCCAGTCAGCAGCGTGATCGGGATGCTGACGATGGTCAGCATGAGCACCGCCAGCGCGAACTGGTCGGGCTTGCCGGCCCGCACCGTGGTCCAGATGGTGCGGGCGGCCGGCAGCAGGCCGCTGACGATCAGCGCCGTGATGACATCGACGCCGAAGGCGTTCTTGAGCAGGTAGTAGGTGCCGAGCGGCAGGCCGATGTCCAGGACGAGGGACAGCAGCCCGCTCAGCGGGGTCTGCGCCTTGTTCGGCTCGGCGGTCCGGGCGGCTGCGATCTGCTGCGTCGTCGTCATGGCCAGAACGCTACGAACGACGGCCTTTCCGCACAGGTGCCGAACAATCGAGGTCTGCCATGACAGTTGTCACGGCCGGTTCGGACGCAGGGTCCACAGCACGGTGAGCTCGGTGGTGGTCACGCCCTCGGCGTTGGTGATGGTCACGTGCACCGGGAACTCCGGGCGCTGGCCGGCGTCGAGCTCGGCGACGACCTCGGCGGCGTCCCGCCCGAGCACGGCCTCCGCGCGCAGCGGCCCGAGCGCGACCTTGCGGTAGCCGATCTCGGCCTTGGCCACGAGCGGGGTGGCCCGGCCCAGCTGGTCGGCGAAGGCGGTCATCAACAGCGCGCCGGAGGCGGTCTCGCCGATGCCGAAAATCATGGCCGCGTGCAAGCCGCCGACGTGATTGTGTTGCCGGGCGTCGTCGGCGATGGTCGCGACGACCTTGTCCGGTCCGATGTGCTCGAACTCGACCCCGTTGCTCCCGACCCACGGCACGGCCTGCTTCATGCCCTCGCCGATGAGTGCGTAGTCAGTGCTCATGGGCCGATGCTACTCGACGGTAACTTAACCGACTCCCCATGACCGAGCTCACAGGGTATTTCAGTTGCTAAGACATTGGCGCGAGATGCATGCTTGTACTCGGCAACTAGTTGGATGACACAAGCAACAGGGGAGTGTCCCGTGGTTCCGCTGGGTGAGGTCGCGCTCGACGACCTGGAGGTGGCCGACGGCATCGGAATGTCGATCGCGCGGCTGCACCGGTTGCTCGCCTGCGTGTCGTCCTCCGGCAGCAAGGCCGGCATGGACCGGCCGACCTTCATGCTGCTGGCCACCCTGGCCGAACACGGTCCGCGCAGGTCGGGGGCGCTGGCCGAGACGCTGCACTCCGACCCGTCCACGATCAGCCGCCAGGTGGCGCAGCTGGTCAAGACGGGTCTGGTCGAGCGTCAGGTGGACAAACAGGACGGACGGGCGACCGTCCTGGCCGTGACCGAGCAGGGCCTGGCCCTGCTCGCGGACATGCGCGGTCGGCGCAATGCGCAGATCGCACAAATGATCATGCACTGGCCCGATGGCGACCGAGCCCGCTTCAACGAGCTCTTCGAGCGGTTCATCACCGACTACGAGCGCCATCTGCCCGTGTTCATCACCGCGTTCGCCGACAAGGCGGGCGTGGGAGGGGAGAAGTAATGTCACAGACCGCTTCCCCGGCCACCGCCGGTGTCGGCGGTGGGGGGTTCACCCAGCGACAGATCCTGACCGTGATCTCGGGTCTGATGCTGGGCATGCTGTTGGCCGCGCTGGACCAGACGATCGTCTCGTCGGCCATGCGCACCATCGCCGACCAGCTGCACGGCCAGACGCTGCAGGCGTGGGCCACCACCGCGTACCTGATCACATCCACCATCGCGACTCCGCTGTACGGCAAGCTGTCCGACATCTACGGGCGCAAGCCGATCTACCTGGCGGCGATCTCGATCTTCCTGGTCGGCTCCGTGCTGTCCGGCATCTCCACGTCGATGTACGAGCTGGCGGCGTTCCGCGCCGTGCAGGGCATCGGCGCCGGCGGCCTGATGTCGCTGGCCTTCGCCATCGTCGGCGACATGATCCCGGCCCGTGAGCGCGGCAAGTACCAGGGCTACTTCCTGGCCGTGTTCGGCCTGTCCAGCGTGGCCGGCCCGGTGGTCGGCGGCTTCTTCGCCGGCATCCCGACGCTGCTGGGCGTGGACGGCTGGCGTTGGGTGTTCCTGGTCAACATCCCGATCGGCGTGATCGCGCTGATCGTGGTCAGCCGGGTGCTCAACCTGCCGCACCGCAGCATCCAGCACAAGGTCGACTACTGGGGCGCGCTCACGCTGTGCCTCGGCGTCGTGCCGCTGCTGATCGTGGCCGAGCAGGGCCAGGAGTGGGGCTGGGGCTCGGCCGGTTCGCTGGCGCTGTTCGCCGTCGGCGCCGTCGGCATCGTCTCCTTCATCCTCGTCGAGCTGCGGATGGGCGAGGCGGCGCTGCTGCCGATGCGCCTGTTCCGCAACACGGTGTTCAGCCTGGCCAACGTCCTCAACTTCATCGTCGGCATGGGCATGTTCGGCGGCCTGGCCGCGCTGCCGCTGTACCTGCAGATCGTCAAGGGCGAGACGCCCACCGACGCCGGCCTGCTCACGCTGCCGCTGATGGTCGGCATCACGGTGTCGTCGCTGAGCTCCGGCCAGGTCATCGCCCGCACCGGTCGCTACAAGGTGCTGCCGATCATCGGCACCGGCGCCATGGCGGCCGCGCTGTTCCTGTTCAGCGGGCTCAACGCGGACACGAGCCTGGTCTACGCCGGCTTCGTGATGGCGCTGATGGGCGTCGGCCTCGGCCTGTGCATGCAGACGCTTGTGCTGGCCATCCAGAACGTGGCCAAGCCGCAGGACATGGGCGTGGCCACCGCGTCCGCAACCTTCTTCCGCGGCATCGGCGGCACCGCCGGCACGGCGATCTCGCTGTCCATCCTGTTCGGCGTGGTCGGCGACCGGATCGGCAGCGCGTTGCAGAGCGCGCGGACCGATCCGTCGTTCATCGCCGCGGCGCAGGACCCGAAGGTGCTGGCCAACCCGGCCAACGCGGGCTTCCTCAAGGGCCTGGCCAGCGGCGGCGGCAGCATCGACCTCCAGGACACCTCGTTCATCCAGCTGCTGGACGCCCGGTTGGCGCGGCCGCTGCTGCAGGGCTTCTCGTCCGCGATGGACACGGTGTTCCTGGTCGGCGGCATCACCACGGTGGTGGCGTTCGCGCTGGTCTGGTTCCTGCGGGAGGTGCCGCTGTCGACCAAGTCCGGCCTGCAGCGCGCCGCCGACGGCGAGGACGCCGAAGAGCGCCCGCTGATCCCCGTGATGGACTGACGCAACCAACGGAGAAGGGGCCTTCCGGAATTTCCGGAAGGCCCCTTCTCGCTATGCCGATCAGTGCTTGGCGAAGGGCTCCATGGCGCCGCTGGCGATCGCGTCCTGGTAACGCTTGTAGGAGCGGTTCACCTCGGCCTCGGCCTCGACCCGGCCGACCCAGGTCGCGCCCTCGACGCTCTTGCCCGGCTCCAGGTCCTTGTACACCTCGAAGAAGTGCTGGATCTCCAGCTTGTGGAACTCGTTGAGGTGGTGGATGTCACGCAGGTGCTCGGACCGCACGTCGTCGGCCGGCACGCAGAGCAGCTTGTCGTCGCCGCCCTTCTCGTCGGTCATCCGGAACATGCCGATCGTGCGGGCCCGGATCAGGCAGCCCGGGAACGTCGGCTCCTGGACCAGCACGAGGGCGTCGAGCGGGTCCCCGTCCTCGCCGAGCGTGTCGTCCACGAAACCGTAGTCGGCCGGGTACTGGGTCGCCGTGAACAGCGTCCGGTCCAGACGGATCCGGCCCGTCTTGTGGTCGACCTCGTACTTGTTCCGAACACCCTTGGGGATCTCGATGGTGACGTCGAACTCCACTGTCCTCGCTCGTTTCGCCTCTTTGCGCAAGCGTGCCCCACGGTCGGCGCGCTGCGTCGGGGTTGGCACTCCGGTTACGCCACTAGTGTGGACCACAAGTCGTGTGTCACCGGCATCCATGGGGCTGGTGAGCTGTGTGAGCTTGGTCCGTGTCGGCCACGGACCCTGTCGAGGAGGACTTCGTGCCCGAATCCGGCCAACCGGCGCCCGCCTGGCCGACGCAGCCGGCGGACGATGTCTCGGAGCAGGCCGTCGCCGCAGGTGAGCCCGGCCCGGTCGGCTGGCCGTCGGCCGACGACGACGGCGGGTCGCCGGGCTGGCCGAGCGCCGATTCGGCGTCACTCGATGGGGTGAAAAAGGCGGAGTCGGCGAAGGCTGACGTGAAGGCCGAGTCCGACGACAGGACCGAAGTCGAGCCTGAGGCCAAGGCCGGGTCCGAAGCCCAGTCCGAGCCGGATGGTGCGGGCAAGCCCGAGGTGAAGGCCGCGGTCGAGCCCGAGGTGAAGGTCGAGACCGAGGACTCGGCTGAGCCCGAACCCGAGATCGAATCCGGCCAGGCCGAGCCTGAGGCCAAGGCTGTGGTCGAGCCCGGAGACGACGAGCCTGAACGTGAGGCGAAGTTCGAAGGCAAGGCCGAAGACAAGGCGAAGCCAACGGCCGACACCGAGGCCAAAGCCGAAGCCGAGCCCGAAGCCACGCCTGAGCCCGAAGCCACGCCTGAGCCCGAAGTCAGGGCCAAGGCCGAAGACAAGCCCGAGCCCCAAACCAAGCCTGAGCCCGAAGTCAGGGCCAAGGCCGAAGCTAAGCCCGAGACCCAAGCCAAGCCCGCGCCTCAAACCACGCCCGAGGCCGAGGCCAAGCCTGAGCCCGAAGTCAAGGCGAAGCCTGAATCCGTCAAGGCGCAGCCCGAATCCAGGGTCGAGGCCAAGCCCGAACCCAGGGTCGAGACCAGGCCGGAAACCAGGACCAAGTCCGAGGGCAAGGGCAGGTCCGAAGACAAGGTCGTGACCACGGCCGAGGAGCAGGACACCGCGCCGGTGGCGGAACCGGCCACTCAGCAGGTGCCGGTGCCGAAACCGGTTCCAGGGCCGGTGAAGGAGCCCGCGACCCAACGCGTCCAGCCTCCGCCGGTCAAGGAGTCCCAGCGCTCGCAGACGCCGCCTCCGCGGCAGACACCTCCACCGGCCTCTCGCCAGACGCCGCCACGCCCGGCACCGCCGCGAACGCCTCCGCCGCCACCGCCGTCGCCGCCACGCTCGGCTCCGCCGCAGACGCCGCCACCGCCGTCGCCGCCGCACCCGGCTCCGCCGCAGACGCCGCCACCGCCGTCGCCGCCACGCCCGGCTCCGCCGCAGACGCCACCTTCGCCGCCGCGTCCGGCACCGCCGCAAACCGCGTCTCCGTCGAGGATTCCGCCGGCCCCGCCGAGGGAGCCGGTGACCCAGCGCGTGCCGATTCCGCCGCGGATCCCGGCCCAGAAACCGGTTCCGGAGCCGCCCCGGCCGGCGTCAAGGGAACCCGAGACGCTCCGTATCAGGCTGACCGACCTGCCGACCAAGGCCGAGCCCCAGCGGATCGAGCCGCCGGTCTCGCCGGTCGAGGACACGGTCTCGATACCGGTGGACAACGACCGCGCCCGCCTCGACCCACCGACCGTGCAGCTGCCCAACCCCGCGGATCTGCATGCCGGCGACGACACCCCGACCATCCGCGTCCAGGTGCCCCGCCCGCCGGCGGCCGGCCGTCCCGAGCTGGGCGACGACGTCCCGCAGCCGGCGCCGCAGCTGCCCCCGCCGCCGCGGACGTCTCCCGAGAACGACATCGAGGAGCCGGCCCCGCGACGTTCCCGCAAGCCGCTGCTGGTCGGCCTGGCCATCGTGCTTGTGCTGGCCGTCGGCGCAGGCGTCTACTTCGGAACGTCCGGGTTCGGCGGCTCGACGGTCGTCGCGACGGCCCCGCCGCCGTCACCCGCGGCCCCGAACCTGCTGATCAAGCCGCTGGCCGACGGGCCGAGCCCGACCGCCGCCGGCATCGCCGCGGCGCTGGCCGGCCCGGCCGGTTCGCCGGCGCTGGGCACGCTCACCGGCAGCGTCGTCGATCCGGCGACCGGCACCACGTTGTGGGACCACAACTCCAACACTCCCTTGACGCCCGCGTCCGCCGGCAAGCTGCTGACCATGACAGCCGCCCTGTTGTCATTGGACCCGCAGTTCCGCTTCACCACCAACGTCGTCGCCGGCCCCGACCCCGACACGGTGATCCTGGTGGGCGGCGGTGACCCGTCGCTTTCCTCGCTTCCGGCCGGCAAGGAGAGCGTCTATCCCGGCGCGGCCCGCCTGGACGACCTGGTCGCGCAGGTGAAAAAGGCGACCAACGGCACCGTCCACAAGGTCCTGCTGGACACCACCCGTTACAGCGGCGAGCCGATGGCGCCCGGCTGGGAGACCAGCGACATCGCCGGCGGGTCCGTCGCCCCGATCACGCCGATCATGCTGGACGGCGGCCGCAGCCGGCCGACCGTGTCGGAGCCGGCCCGGACCGCGACCCCGGACACCGACGCCGCCAAGGAGTTCGCCCGCAGGCTCGGCGCGGACCCCAACTCCGTGCAGAAGGCCACTGCCCCGGCTGATGCGAAGGTGCTCGGCTCCGTGCAGTCGCCGCCGTTGACCGACATGGTCAGCAATCTGCTCCAGATCTCCGACAACGTGCTCGCGGAGGCCATCGGCCGCGAGGTGGCCAAGCAGGCCGGAGCCCCGCTCACGTTCGCCGGCGGCGCCAGCACCGTGCTGAACATCCTGCGTAACAACAACTTCGACCTCACCGGCGTGACCATGTCCGACGGCAGCGGACTGTCCACTCAGGACCGGGTGACGGCGAAGCTGCTCAGCTCCATCATGACCGTGGCCGCCGGGCCGGACGGCGGCAGCGACCCACGGGTGGCCAAGCTGCGGCCGCTGCTCAACGGGCTGCCGGTCGCCGGCGGCAGCGGCACGCTGTCCGATCGGTACGGCGATGCCACGTCCGCGCCGGGCAAGGGCTGGGTGCGGGCCAAGACCGGCACGCTCGACGGCGTGAACACGCTGACCGGCATCGTGCAGGACACCGACGGCAAGGTGCTGGCCTTCGCCCTGATGTCCAACGGATCCCAGATCGAGCAGGGCCGGGCCGCGCTGGATGCCGTGGCCGCCGCGCTGCGTGGCTGCGGATGCCGCTGATTCGGCTGCTGTGGATGCCGCGGCACCCAAGGTAGCGTCGAGGGCGTGAACGCGGGAAACGCAGCCAGGTCCCTGCCCGACGGTGGTCCTCCGTCACCGGTGGACTGGTCGGTCGCCGCGTCGACCGCCCAGCGGTTGATCCGGTCCGGCCCGACCGTGCCCAGAGCGGAGGCCGACGCCGTCGTGCGCGAACTGCGCGACATGACCGGCGCCGCCGAGTTGCACGTGCGCGAGCTGACCGGGCTCGGGCACGGGCTTCCCCTGCTCGAAGGCCAGGTCGTGGACCGCCACGGCTGGGTCCGTGCCGCCAGCGAGGGCCTCGCCCTGCTCACCGAGGGCGCCATGCCCGCGACGATGCCCGGCCCGTTGGGCGGCGTCCTCGCCGGCACCGCCGGCGTGCAGGCCGGCATGGTGTTGGCCTTCCTCAGCTCACGGGTGCTCGGCCAGTACGACCCGTTCGGCGGCGGCGGCCGTCTCCTGCTCGTCGCGCCCAACATCGTGGCGGCGCGGCAGGCCATGGACGTGCCCGCCAGCGACTTCAGCATGTGGGTGTGCCTGCACGAGGGCACCCACCGGCTCCAGTTCACCGCCGTGCCCTGGCTGCGGGACTATTTCTCCTCCCAGGTCGGGCAACTGCTGTCGGTCATGGACGACACCGCCGTCGGGGCCTTCAACCGCATCCCCGAGATGGTCCGTTCCGCCCGTGATCGGCTCAAGTCCGTCCCCACCGAGGGCCCCACGGCCTTGATGGAGCTCATCCAGTCTCCCGAGCAGCGGGCCGTGCTCGACCGCTTGGTCGCGCTGTCCACGCTGCTCGAAGGGCATGCCGACCACGTCATGGACGCCGTCGGCCCGGTCGTCGTGCCGTCGGTGACCACGCTTCGGTCGCGCTTCACCGCCCGCCGCAAGGGCGGCGGCGTGCTCGACCGTGTGCTGCGGGCCGTGCTCGGCGTCGAGGCCAAGATCCGCCAGTACGCCGAGGGCGCCGCCTTCACCCGCCACGTCGTCGACGCCGTCGGCATGCCCGGCTTCAACACCGTGTGGACCTCACCCGAGACCCTGCCCTCCCGCGCCGAGATCGCCGACCCCGCCGCCTGGCTCCGCCGGGTCCAGCCCTGAGTTGTCCACAAGCCCCGACTTGTCCACAGCCACCCCCGTTTCAAGATCAACTTCGGGTTGTCGCTGGTAGACTGGGCTTGGGGACGCCCCCCTGGGATAGGGAGGGGGCTGATTTCGTTGAGGCCGGATGAAGCAGTGTCCGTGGTTCGCACTGCGGTGCGCCGCCTGGTGACTGCCGCGCGGAAGGCCGGGCATCTGGGCAGTGGGCAGCTGGCGGTGGCGGTGTCGGGCGGGGCCGATTCGCTGGCGCTGGCGGCGGCGGCGCAGCATCAGGCGCGCAGGCTGAACCTGACCGTCCATGGCCTCATCGTGGATCACGGCCTGCAACCGGGCTCGGACAAGATCGCGGAGACGGCGGCGGAGCAGCTCAAGGAGTTGGGCCTGCCGCACGTGACGGTGCTGACGACGAAGGTCGAAGGCCCGGGCGGCATGGAGGCGGCGGCGAGGCGGGCCCGGTACGAGGTGCTGAGGCGGGCGCTGCCGGCCGAGGACGCGATCGTGCTGCTGGGGCACACCCGGGACGACCAGGCGGAGACGGTGCTGCTGGGCCTGGGCCGAGGCTCGGGGCCGAGGTCGATCGCGGGCATGAGGCCGCTGGATCCGCCCTGGGGGAGGCCGCTTCTGGGCGTGACAAGAGCCCAGACGGAGCGCGCCTGCACGGCGCAAGGGTTGGCCTACTGGAGTGATCCACACAACGTGGACCCGGCGTTCACGAGAGTGCGCCTGCGCCGGGAAGTGCTGCCGCTGCTGGAGGACGTCCTGCACGGGGGTGTGGCGGACGCGCTGGCCCGGACGGCGGCGCAGCTGCGGGAGGACAACGACGCCCTGGACGCGATCGCGGCGGAAATGCTGGTGGGCGACCCCGAGGAGCTCGACACGCGCAGCCTGGCCGACACGCCGGCGGCGGTCCGGCGGCGGGTGCTGCGGGCCTGGCTGAGGCGACGGGGTGTGACTGAACTCACCGATGCCCAACTGCGTGACGTGGACGCACTGATCGGTGAATGGCGAGGTCAGGGGGGCGTGTTGCTCCGAGGCAGCTTGGTGGCACAGCGCGCACATGGCAGGCTGCAACTAGTCCGAGCGTCGCCCTGAGCAGGGGCCACGCACCTAGGCCGAAAGAGGGGAAGCGGCCCGTGTACGAGGGCGACATCGCCTCCGTGCTCATCACCGAGCAGCAGATCAGCGACAAGACCCAGGAACTGGCCAAGCAGGTCGCCGCGGACTATCCCGTCGGCGAGGACGGCTCGGACCTGTTGCTGGTCGGCGTGCTCAAGGGCGCGGTGATGTTCATGACCGACATGGCCAGAGCTCTCCCGGTGCCGGTCCAGCTGGAGTTCATGGCCGTCAGTTCCTACGGATCCTCCACGTCCTCCTCGGGCGTGGTGCGCATCCTCAAGGACCTGGACCGGGACATCGCCGGCCGCAACGTGCTCATCATCGAGGACATCGTCGACTCCGGTCTGACACTGTCCTGGCTGCTGAAGAACCTGGCCTCGCGCCGCCCGGCCTCGCTGGAGGTGTGCGCCCTGCTGCGCAAGCCGGACGCGGTCAAGGTGGACGTGCCGGTGAAGTACGTGGGCTTCGACATCCCCAACGAGTTCGTGGTCGGCTACGGCCTCGACTACGCGGAGCGCTACCGGGACCTGCCCTACATCGGCACCCTGGACCCGAAGGTCTACTCCAGCTGAGTGTTGTGAAAGGACCATTCCTGACGTTGAACGTCAGGAATGGTCCTTTCCAAACGGTTCAGCAGCCGGTGGTGGTGTTGCCGCAGGGGCGGCGGCTCAGGGCGTCGAACAGGACGCCGCGGAACGAGGCGGCGTCGATGGCCTGGTAGGCCTTGCCGTTGGTGACCGCGGCGATCTGCTGCAGGGCGTTCATGTCGGCGTCCGGCCCCAGCCCGATGCCGATCACCTCGACCGGTTTGGACTGGTCGGCCTGGGCCCGCAGCATCTGCAGCAGGCCGTTGAGGTCCAGCCCGCCGGCCTTCTCGTTCTTGCCGTCGGTGATGAGCACGACGGCGTTGACCTTGGTCGGGTCGAAGTCGTCACGAAGCGTCTCGTACGCGGCGAAAGCCGTGTCGTAGAGGGCGGTGCCACCGCGCACCCGGGCCGGCAGCGCCGTCGCCGCCTGTTGCAGCGCGAACCGCTGGTTGACGCCGTTGACCTGGCCGCCGAGCGGCCCCAGCGGCACCAGTTCCTTCCAGTCGTTGGGCGGCCCCTGCTGCTGCGAGAACGCCCACAGCCCCACGTACGTGCTGTCGGGCATCAGGGCCATCGCGGCCAGGGCCCCGTCCCGGGCGACCTCGATCCGCGTCTGCCCGCCCGGCATGGGCGAGGTCATCGACCCCGACACGTCGATCACGGCCAGGGTCCGACCGTCCAGATGCACGACGTTCCACGCCCGCAGCACGGTGCCGACCTGAGCGGCCGACGGCGCCGGCAGCAGCGGCGGGGTCGCGGCCTGCACGCCGTCCTTGCCGCCCCAGCTGGCCGAGGCGGTGCCCTTCGGGTCACGGAAGCCGGCGGCGCTGAAGATGCCGGACGACCGCGCCGAGCGCAGCTCCCGCTCGAAGGCGGCGGCGGCCGAGTCGGTGCCGGCGACCTCGTTCTTCGTCGTCACGCGCACGAGGGGGTAGTCGAACAACACGGTGCCCTCGGCCGGGTAGATCGCCACGGCCTTGGACGGGGCCGCGGTCTCCACGTTGTACGACACCACCGACTGCTCGGTGGTGGTGAACAGCAGCGCGTTGGCCGGGTCCCTGCGGATGTTGTCGAACCCGTCGCTCACCGAGTTCAGCGTGGTGCCGCGCAGCCGCAGCAGCACGGCGATCAGCTCCTGCGGCGGCAACCCGTTGGACTGCGCCGGCAACAGGCCCTGGGCCAGGCCGAGCGTCGCGACGCCCTCGGTGTTGGTCAGCGGATCGGTGATCGCGATCGGGGTCTGCCCGGTCACCAGCCGCTGCCAGCTCACCGGCGACTTGGGCCAGCCCAGCTTGGTGGCCTGCGCCGTGCTGGCCGAGACCACGAGCGGCGACGACGCCAGCGAGGGGTGCTCGGCCAGCCTGGGGCTGTTCACCGGGTCCTTGTTGTCCAGGCCCTGCGCCGTAGACACCCACAGCGACGAGTCCGGGATCCACAGCGCCGGCGGGTCGATGGGTCTTGTCGGCAGCGACTGCACCACGTCGGCCGAGCCCTCGCTGACCACGGACACCTTCACGCACTGCCCGTTGACCGAGGTCTGGTCGTGCTCGAAGGCGTCGGCCACCGACTGCACCGCGGGGGCCGCGCTCGGTGTCACCGCCACCCTCAGCGGCACCTGGCCGGCGCACCGGACCGAGTTGGCCGTGTTGGCCACCACAACCCCGCCCACGGCCAGCACGGCGACCAGAATGGGCAGGAAGAAGTGCCACTTTCGACCCCGCTCCGGCCGGGAGGGCGGCCGGTGGGCTCCTGTTGGCGTAGACATGGTGGTGCGCGAACCTCCTGGTCGGCGTCCAGAGCGGGCGCGGGCTGTTCTCCTCGGATCGTCGACGTGGGGACCCCGGGCCGTAACAGCCGCGGGCCCCGTCCGGTCGGATTGGACCGAACAGCGCAGCTCCCTGGGCCGAACAGGTCATCGTGTCAGTGGCGTTGGCACCCGGGTGCCCTCCTTCTTCCGGTGCAGAGCGGCCCACGGAGGTACGTGGCCGCCGCGAGCGCGGTTCACCCCGAATGGCGGCGGCGTGTCTCCGGTCATGTCGGGGAACCCCGTCCCTGCTCCGAGCGTTGGGAGCGTCATGAGGCCGCCGCCGGTCCAGCGCCGAACTTCCGACCGTGGTCCGACGGCGGCGGGCGGTAAGCTAGCTGGACGGGGCTGTCCCGCCGAAGGCGGTGACATCGCCGCTCGACGTGTTGAGCAGTGTCGTGAGGCAGGGCTTGACGTAAACGCAGGGAGGGTCGAGGCCGCGTGACGGCCGTAGGTGCATGGACCGCAAGCGCGTTCTCCGCAACCCGCTGATCTGGATCGTGGCGGCTGTTGCCGTGTGGCTGGCCTTCCAGCTGCTGGGCGATGACACTCGTGGCTACACCACGGTGCAGACCTCGGATGCAATTAGCCAGGTGCAGAAGGGCAATGTCAAGACCGCCCAACTGGACGACAAGGAGCAACGGCTCCGGCTCGACCTGAACACGCCGTTCAACGGGCACACCCAGATCATCGCGTTCGTTCCGGCCAACGGATCCGAGGACGCGGTCTTCCGGATGCTCCAGGACCCGGCCAACAAGGTCGCCTCCTACGACGTGAAGGTGACCACCGAAAACGCCTTCACCAGCATGCTGCTCATCCTGGTGCCCATCGGCCTGCTGCTGCTGGTGTTGATGTGGATGATGAACAACGTCCAGGGCGGCGGCAACCGGGTGCTGAACTTCGGCAAGTCCCGGGCCAAGCAGCTGTCCAAGGACATGCCCAAGACGACGTTCGGCGACGTCGCCGGCGCTGACGAGGCCGTCGAGGAACTCCACGAGATCAAGGACTTCCTACAGAATCCCGGCCGATATCAGGCGCTCGGCGCCAAGATCCCCAAGGGCGTGCTGCTCTACGGCCCGCCGGGCACCGGCAAGACCCTGCTGGCCCGGGCCGTCGCCGGCGAGGCCGGGGTGCCGTTCTACTCGATCTCCGGCTCGGACTTCGTCGAGATGTTCGTCGGTGTCGGCGCCTCCCGCGTGCGTGACCTGTTCGAGCAGGCCAAGCAGAACGCCCCGTGCATCATCTTCGTCGACGAGATCGACGCCGTCGGCCGGCACCGCGGCGCGGGCCTCGGCGGCGGCCACGACGAGCGCGAGCAGACCCTCAACCAGCTGCTGGTCGAGATGGACGGCTTCGACTCGCGCGGCGGCATCATCCTGATCGCGGCCACCAACCGGCCCGACATCCTGGACCCGGCGCTGCTGCGCCCGGGCCGCTTCGACCGGCAGATCCCCGTCGGCGCCCCCGACATGCGCGGCCGCCAGGCCATCCTGCGGGTGCACGCCAAGGGCAAGCCGTTGGCCCAGGACGCCGACCTCGACGGACTGGCCAAGCGCACCGTGGGCTTCTCCGGGGCCGACCTGGCCAACGTGATCAACGAGGCCGCCCTGCTCACCGCCCGGCACAACGGCACCATCATCACCGGCGCCGCGCTGGAGGAGTCGGTCGACCGCGTGATCGGCGGACCGGCCCGCAAGAGCAAGATCATCTCCGAGAAGGAGAAGAAGATCACCGCGTACCACGAGGCCGGGCACGCCCTGGCCGCGTGGGCCATGCCGGACATCGACCCCGTCTACAAGGTCACCATCCTGGCGCGCGGCCGCACCGGCGGCCACACGCTGTCGGTGCCCGAGGAGGACAAGGACCTGATGACCAGGTCCGAGATGATCGCCCGGCTGGTGTTCGCGCTCGGCGGCCGCGCCGCCGAGGAGCTGGTCTTCCACGAGCCCACCACCGGCGCCTCCAACGACATCGAGCAGGCCACCAAGATCGCCCGCGCGATGGTCGCCGACTACGGCATGAGTGCCCGCCTCGGCGCGGTGAAGTACGGCCAGCACGAGGGCGAGCCGTTCCTCGGCCGCCAGATGTCGCACGCGCCGGACTACTCCCTCGAGGTCGCGCACGAGATCGACGAGGAAGTGCGCAAGCTCATCGAGGCCGCGCACGACGAGGCGTGGCAGGTGCTCAACACCTACCGCGACGTGCTCGACGACCTCGTGCTGGAGCTGGTGGACAAGGAGACGCTGCACCAGAAGGACCTGGAGCGGGTCTTCGCCCGGGTGCAGAAGCGGCCGCGGATCACCGAGTTCAACAACTTCGGCAACCGCACCCCGTCCGACAAGCCGCCGGTCAAGACCCCCGGCGAGCTGGCCAAGGAGCGCGGCGAGCCGTGGCCCCCGGTCACGGAGGACGCGCCCGAGCCGGAGCCCGCGCCCACCCCGGTCGCGACCGTGCCCGGCGGCGGCGAGCTGCCCGGCACCAACGGCTCCACCGCCTACCCGCCGGGACGGCCCAGCGGCAACGCCGGTGGCCCGCCCAACTACGGCGCGCCTCCCGGGTGGACGCCCGCGACCCAGCCCAACGGCTCCTGGACCCCCAACTGGGACCAGAACCGGCCCGGCGGTTCGCCCGGCAACACCCAGTCCGGCAATCCGGGTGACACTGAGCGGGACAGCGGCCGTTGATACGGTCCGCGACCCCGCGGAGGTGTGCATGACCAGCACTGTTGGCCGAAGCGGCCCCACTCGTGGGGCCGCTTCGGCCGCTCATGGGCGGTTCGACCGGGCGCGCGCCGAGGCGGCCGTTCGCGAGCTGCTCATCGCCTGCGGCGAGGACCCCGAGCGCGACGGCCTTCGGGACACCCCGGCCCGGGTCGCCCGCTCCTACCGCGAGCTGTTCGCCGGCCTCTACACCGACCCGGAATCCGTCCTCGAGAAGACATTCGACGAAAGCCATGAGGAACTGGTTCTCGTCACGGATATCCCGATGTATTCCACCTGTGTGCCGAGCAAGCAGATCGTGAACACGGTCGGTGGCCGGAAGCAGGCTCGTGAAGTTCAGGTGGGCGACTACTTCTGGACGCTCGTCGACGGTCGAGTGGTGGACACCGAGGTCGTCCAGATCAGCTCGCACAAGACCCGCGACCTGGTTGAGGTGACGACCGAGAAGGGCCGTTTCCAGGTCACGCCCGATCATCCGCTCGCCACTCCCGATGGATGGCAGGAGGCCAAGGACGTCGCGGGCACCTTCATCGAATGGACGCCGCCGAAAAGCCTCACCAGGCATCGCTGGTATCCGCGGACCGGCTACGAGTTCGGCTATGTCATCGGCGTGGTCTGCTCCGACGGCACCGTCGGCGCGAACTACGTGTCGCTGGTGGTGAACGACATGGAGTTTGCCGACAAGTTCGTGAAGGCGCTCCACTACGCGTTCGACATCGATGCCGGCGCGGAGTTCGTCACGCGTCCGTCCGGTTATCTCGGCCGCGATGTGCCGGGCTGGCGGGTGCGTGTGGTGTCGTCCTATCTGGCCGACCTGATGCGTCAGTACGTCGGCGGCGACGCCCACCACATGCGCCAGAAGTTTCCCCGTGTCGTGCTCAACGACGAGGAGACGTTCCAAGGTTTCCTCGACGGCTACATCGACGGCGACGGCTGTCGGTCCAAGTCGGCGAAGGGCAGCACAGTGGTCAGTGCCAACGTGCCCTTCCTGGGCGAGTTCGCTGATGTCATCGGCGCACGCTTCACTCCCAAGACCGGTGTGGCGTCACATCTGTGGGTGGCCGACAGCTGGCTGTTGCGCCACGGGTTCCCGCAGGAGTCCCATCGGACCGACCTGGTCGAGTCGAAGTGGGTCAAGGTCGAGTCGGTCCGACCGCTGCGCGCGGAGGGTGCGAAGCCGTACACGGTGTACAGCTACAAATGTGAGCCACACCCGACATTCCTTATCGGCGGCCACCTGACGCATAATTGTGAGCATCATTTGGTGCCATTTCATGGGGTGGCGCATGTCGGTTACATTCCGAATGCGGATGGTCGGGTGACGGGATTGTCGAAGCTGGCGCGGCTGGTGGATCTGTATGCGCGGCGGCCGCAGGTGCAGGAGCGGTTGACCTCGCAGGTGGCGGACTCGCTGATGGCAAAGTTGAATCCGCGCGGGGCGATTGTGGTGGTCGAGGCGGAGCACCTGTGCATGGCGATGCGTGGGGTGCGAAAGCCGGGCACGCGGACGACGACGTCGGCGGTGCGGGGGATATTCAAGACTTCGGCGACCTCGCGGGCCGAGGCGATCGAACTGATCAAGGGACGTTAGGTGCACAGCCGGTTGCCGAATCCCGACCGCTGCGTCGTGATGGGTGTGGTGAACGTCACCGCCGACTCCTTCTCGGACGGCGGGCGGTATCTGCACACCGAGGATGCCGTGCGGCACGGCCTTGAGCTGTGGGAACGCGGCGCGGACCTGGTGGACGTGGGCGGCGAGTCGACGCGGCCGGGAGCCGACCGGGTGGACGCGGACGTGGAGATCGCCCGCGTGGTGCCGGTGATCGAGCAGCTGTCGGCCCAGGGCGTGCTGGTCAGCGTGGACACGACCCGGGCCGTGGTGGCGGACGCGGCCCTGGGCGCGGGCGCGGCGGTGGTCAACGACGTGTCGGGCGGCCTGGCCGACCCACAGATGGCCAAGGTGGTCGCGGCCATGGGAGCGCCGTGGATCCTGATGCACTGGCGGGGCCACAGCAAGAACATGACCGACCTGGCGACCTACCGGGACGTGGTGGCCGAGGTACGCGACGAGCTGTCGGCACGGGTGGACGCGGCGCTGGCGGCCGGGGTATCGGCCGACGCGCTGGTGTTGGACCCGGGGCTGGGCTTCGCCAAGCGGCGTGAGCACGACTGGGCCCTGCTGCACGGCCTGGACCAGTTGTTGGGCATGGGTTTCCCACTGCTGGTCGGGGCGTCCCGCAAACGCTTTCTCGGTGCGCTGCTGGCCGACGCCGACGGCACTCCGAGGCCGCCTGACGGCCGTGAGGTGGCGACGACGACGATCACCGCACTGGCCGCGGCGGCGGGCGTGTGGGGCGTGCGGGTGCACGATGTCGGCCGGTCGATGGACGCGGCGCTGGTGGTGCGGGCCTGGCAGAGGGGGAGCGGCGAATGAGCGAACTTGCGAGCGAATCATTCAGCGCAGTGCGTCCGCGAATGGGGACATCGAGCGCCAGCGAGGTGCAGCAGTGAGCGACCGGATCACGTTGACCGGGCTGCGGGTGCGTGGCTATCACGGTGTGTTCGAGCACGAGAAGCGCGACGGGCAGGACTTCCTGATCGACGTGACGGTGTGGATGGACCTGACGGCCGCGGCGGCGAGCGACGACCTGACCCAGACGATGCACTACGGCGAGTTGGCGGAGCGGGTGGCGGCGATCGTGGCCGGCGATCCGCGGGATCTCATCGAGACGGTCGCGGGCGACATCGCCGACGAGGTGTTGATGGACGAGCGGGTGCGCGAGGTCGAGGTGACGGTGCACAAACCGTCGGCGCCGATTCCGCTGTCCTTCCAGGACGTTGCGGTCACGGTGCGCCGGGGCCGCTCGTGACACGGGCGGTGCTGTCGCTGGGTTCCAACCTGGGGGACCGGTTCGCGTTGCTCCAGGGCGCCGTGACGGGCCTGCGCGAGCACCTCCAGGCCGTGTCCCCGATCTACGAGACGGCGGCGTGGGGCGTGGAGGATCAGCCCGACTTCCTGAACGCGGTCGTCATCGTCGAGGCCGACGAGCTCGACGAGTGGGGCTGGCTGCGGTTGGGGCAGCGGCTGGAGAACGAGGCCGGTCGGGTCCGGACGAAGCACTGGGGTCCGCGCACGCTTGATGTCGATGTGGTCACTGTGGACGGTGTGACTTCTGGGCATCCCGAGTTGGTGTTGCCCCATCCGGGCACTCCCGAGCGGGCCACGGTGCTGATTCCCTGGCTGGACATCGAGCCCGGCGCGGTGCTGGCCGGACACGGCCCGATCAAGGACGTGATGGCCGGGTTGAGCGCCGACGGGGTGCGCCGCCGGGACGATCTCCGGCTGGAGTGGTGATGAAGTTCACGAGAATCCGAGACCTGTTCGGCATAGCGCTGGTGGCGGCCCTGCTGACGGCGATCGTGCTGCGGCTGGCCTACGCGGACCTGCCGACGCTGCCGCGGCTGGCCGGCGTGACCTTCGGCGTGCTGGCGGTCGTCGAGGCGATCCTGGCCTGGCAGCTGCGCATCCGGATCACCGGCAAGCCGGGGGCCCGGCCGGTGCAGCCGCTGACCGCCGCGCGGGCGGTCGCGTTGGCCAAGGCGTCGTCGCTGGTGGGCGCGTTCATGGCCGGGGTGTGGGCCGGCGTGGTGGTCACGGTCCTGCCATTGGTGGCGGTGTCCCCGGCGGCGGGTGCGGACCAGACGACCGCGTTCATCGGACTGGTCGGTTCGGCCGCGCTGGTTGCCGCCGCTTTGTGGTTGGAGCACTGCTGCAGGACGCCGGATCCTCCGCAGCAGGATGACAACGTCGGCCTCCGTTGAGGGGCCAATCGGGTCCGGGTAGGTCTCGTTCGGGTAACTGACCGGTACCGTAGAGCCCATGACCGGCCGCAGCGGCTTGACCGAAGGCGAGCGCGGTGACAGTCGTGGATACGGTCGGCTACTCCTGGTAGCGGTTCTCGTCCTGGCCATCGCCGCGACCGCCGTCCTCGTGCTGAGCAACGACGCGAGGTTCTTGCGCCTCGGCGTCCTTGCGGCGCTGTGGGCCGCCCTGGTGGGCGCGTTCCTGGCGGTGAAGTACCGCCGAGAGGCCGCCGCCAGCGAGGACGAGGTCGCCGACCTGCAGGCCGTCTACGAGCTGGAGCTGGAGCGCGAGGTCGCGGCCCGCCGCGAGTACGAGCTGGAGATCGAGGCCGAGACCCGCCGCCGGGTCGAGGAGGAGTCCCGCGAGGACCTGGACGCGCTGCGCGGCGAGCTGCGTGCGCTGCGGGAGAACCTTGAGGCGTTGCTGGGCGGCGAGGTCCTGGTCGAGCGGGTGGCGCTGCGCGCGGAGTCGACGCGGATGCGGTCGCTGTCCGACCAGTCGCGGCTGCTGGCCGTGGGCGAGGACCGGATCATCGCCAAGGAGGACCGCAAGCCGATCACCGTCGGCTCGGTCCGCAAGGAGACGCCGTCGGACAAGTCGGTGCTGCCGACCGAGCTGATCGAGCGCATCCCGCACGAGCCGATGCGGGCCAAGGAGCAGGCCCCGCGTCGGCCCGAGCCGAGCCGTCCGGAACCCACGCGCCAGCCGGTGCGAAGCAACGCCCAGACCGACGCGCTGAGCCGGTCCAGCGGGCAGCGGCGGGAGCCACAGCGCCCGGCGCAGCCGGCCACCCAGTACGTGAACCGCCCGGCCGCCGCCAAGGCCGCCGAGTCCAGGCCGGCCGAGCGCCGTCCCGAGTCGCGGCCGCCGGCGGAGACCCGCCAGCCCGAGCCGCGCAAGCCGGAGACCCGCCCGGGCGTGCCCAACGTCGTCGGCATGCGCGTGCAGCCGTCGCAGGCGTTGTCCCAGCCCCAGGTTTCCCAGTCGATGGCCCAGCCGGTGCCGCCGTCCATGTCGCAGCCCATGCGGGCGCCGGAGGCGCGGGAACCGCGCCGCCCCGAGCCGCAGCAGCAGCGCTCGCAGGCGGCCCCGAGGCCGCCCGAGCCGGCCGCGGCGACGATGGCCATGCGGCTCAACCCCGAGACGGCGAAGGCCGCCGTCCGGCAGCCCGAGCAGCAGCGCCCCGCCGTGGATCCGTCCGGCCGCCGCCGTCGCCCCGAGGCCGCCAACGAGGCCACGGCGATGTCCCCTCGGCCGTCCGTGGCCGAGAGCTCCGGCCGTCGGCGCCGTCCCGAGCCTCAGATGCAGCAGCAGCCCGTGTCCGCGACCCCGCCGCCGCCCGCGGTGGACGGTCCGGTGTGGGATCCGGAGCTTGGCGACTGGGTGCCGGACTCGCTGGAGCTGCCCATCCCCGTGCGCACCGCCCCGGTTCCCACGCCCGGTCCGGCCCCGACCGCACCGCCGCCGCCCGTGACGCCCCCGGTCGTCGACACGGGCGCCCACGCCGCCGGCAAGTCCGTCAGCGAGCTCCTGGCCTCGCTGGGCCAGGAAGAGCCGCGCGGCCGTCGCCGTCGCCGTTCGGACGATTAAGTCATTTGTCGATATCGCCGACCACCACGGCGAAAGACCCGAGCACCGCGGGCAGGTCGGCGATCGCCGTTCCCGGCAGCAGGGCGGACAGCGCCTGCACGTTGTTGAACGACGGGGTGCGCAGTTTGAGCCGCCACGGGGTCTTTTCGCCGCGTGAAGCCAGATGCACGCCGGAAATGCCCAGCGGGGCCTCGGTCCACACGTAGACGGAGCCCTCGGGCGCCTTCACGGCCTTGGGCAGTCGCAGGTTCACCGGCCCGGACGGCAGGTCGTCGAGGATCCCGGCGATCAGCCGCAGCGACAGCTCGATCTCGCCGACCACGCAGGCCACCCGGGCCAGGGCGTCGCCGTCGGTGCCGAGAACCGGCTGGAAGTCCTGGTACGCCAGGTGTTCGCCGTCGCGGCGAAGATCCATGTCGAGGCCGCTGGCCCGGCCGGTCGGCCCGGTGACACCCAGCGCCAGCGCGGCCTCCCGCGTCAGAACGCCCAGGCCGGCGTGCCGTGCGCGGAAGGTCTCATCGTCCACAGTGGATGAACGAATGGCCGGCAGCAGCGACTCCAGCGACGCAAGCAGCACCCGTAGGTTCGGGATCCAGGTGGCCGGCATGTCCTCGCGCAGGCCACCGATCCGGTTGGCCATGAAGTGGATCCGCCCGCCGGAGGCCTGCTCCATCACCGCCTGCACGGCCTCGCGACCGCGCAGCGCAGCGGTGGTGCCGGGAGTGGGCTCGCCGGTCAGCGCACGGGTCAGCGGGGCGAGGAACACCAGGTGCGCCAGCATCCGGTTCAGCTCGCACAGGACCATGCGCAGCCGCACCGCCCGTGGCGGCACGTCCATGCCGGTCATGCGCTCCACGGCCAGCGCGACGGTGAGCTCGTTGCAGAAGGCGGCCAGCCAGTCGTGCCGGTTGGCCAGGGTGAGCACCTGCCGGTAGTCGCGGACCTCGAACAGCTTCTCCGCGCCGCGGTGCAGGTGCCCGACCAGCGGCTCGGCCTCGGTGACGACGTTGTCGTCGACCATAAGCCGCAGCCGGTACGCGCCGTGCGCCGACGGGTGCAGCGGGCCGAGGTCGATGACGTGGTCGACGCCGAGGTACGTGGCGCCCGCGCCGACGCCGACGGTGATCTGCACGGGTCTCATGCTCGCACGAGGCTGATCGGCGCCGATCGGGGACAGAGCAGCCAGTGGAAGCCGCCCAGCCCGGCGGGATCGCGCAGCTCGGCGACCCGTCCGGCCCGGGCCGACGCCGCCAGCCAACCGAGCGGATCCGCCGCCGCCAGTCCGGCGGCCGGCTGATCACCGAGGATTCCCAGAGCTGCCAACGCTTCCCGTTGCGTCAGCAGCTCACCGGGGCATACCGCCGCCAGGGAGTCGAAGGCGACGTGGGCGGTGATGTCGCAGGTGCCGTCCGGCACCGGCGGCACCTGCCGTCCGGACCGGTAGCCGGTCAGCGATCCCAGGAAGGGCCGTGAGCCGGCGAAATGTCCATAGTCCACGGCCAAGGCGGCCCCCGCGACCACCCGTGACACCAGGTCCGCCCAGGCGGCATCCCGCCCCGACCCGATCTCCGCCCGCTGCCCCTCGCCCGACAGCGGCCACCACTCGTCCAGCCAGGGCGAGAACACCGGATCGCCCAACGATTCCGTGCCGTCGGCACCCACGTGGACCTCGCGGACCATCTGCCCGTGCAGCTGCACGACCCGGCAGGGCAGAGAATCCAGCCACTCGTGGGCGATGACCAAGCCCGTCACCTGATCGGGCAGTTCCGACGACCACTCGACACCCGCCGGCACAACCGGCTCCGTCAGCTCCACCGCCCGCACGCGCAGCCGCCCGCCGAACCGCCCGGAGCGCGCGAAGACCTGCGCCGCCAGCTCGCCGCCGCCGGCCCCGACATCCACGAAATCCAGCGGATTCGGCCGGTCCAGGGCCATGTCCACCCGGTGCAGCAGCTCGACCACCGCCTCGGCCAGCTCCGGCCCGACCAAGGGCGAGGTGCGGAAGTGGTCGGCCGGGCGCGACCCGCGGGCGAAGAAGCCCGTAGGTCCGTAGAGGGCTGCCCGCCAAGCCGAATGCCAGTCGGGGAGTGCCATCACGTCAACCTCATGGCCCTATGGTTCATCCCCGTGACGACAGCAGCGCCACGGACCCGGACCGTGTTGGCCCCGGTGGTCGGACTGATCGCCCTCGGCCTGGCCGCACTCATTCTGCTCGGACTCGGCGTGGGCAAGGTGGGCCCGCTCGGAGTGGCCGTCGGCGCGGCCGGCGCGCTGCTGCCGGTCGGCCCGGTCATCGCCGCGTTCCTGTGGCTCGACCGATGGGAACCCGAGCCGGCGAAGCTGCTCTGGGTGGCTTTCCTGTGGGGCGCCTGCGGGGCGACGATCTGCTCGCTGCTGCTCAACAGCACCGCCGAGGCCTTGGGCGACATCGTGCTCGGGCACGGCGGCGGCCACACCCTCGCGGCCGTGGCCACCGCGCCGGTCGCCGAGGAGGCGGCCAAGGGCATCTTCCTGGTCGGGCTGTTGGTGTGGCGGCGGCAGGAGTTCGACGGCCTGGTCGACGGCATCGTCTACGCGGGCTTTGTCGCCACCGGCTTCGCCTTCACCGAGAACATCGAGTACTTCGGGCTGGCCTTCGTGAAGTACGGCTTCGGCGGCGCCACCGGCGGCGTGATCGGGGCCTTCGTGCTGCGCGGTGTGCTCGCCCCGTTCACGCATCCGCTGTTCACCGGCATGACCGGCATCGGCATCGGCATCGCGGCCCGCACCCGCAGCAGCAAGGTCCGGGTGATCGCGCCGCTGGTCGGCTACATCTGCGCGGTGCTGCTGCACTCGCTGTGGAACTCCTCGGCCACGCTGGGCGGCGCGAACACGTTCCTCATCGTGTACTTCCTCGTGATACTGCCGATTCTGGCCGCGACGGTGGCGGTGGTGGTCTGGCAACGACGGCGTGAGCAGCGGGTGGTGGCCGCGCAGCTGCCAGGCATGGCCGCCGCGGGCTGGATCGCCGACAGCGAGGTGTCGCTGCTGGCCAGCCTGACCGGGCGTCGAGGTTGGCGGGCGGCCGTGCGCAAGCGGGCCGGCAGCCAGGCGGCCAAGGCCGTGTCCGAATACCAGACCGCCGCGACGGAACTGGCGTTTCTGCGGGACGCCGTCGAGCACGGCACCGCCGGCCCCGAGTCCGACGACCGGCAGCGCCGGCTGCTGGCGACGATGCTCGCGGCCCGGCAGGTGGCGGTGAACGCCCCGGACGCCATGCGGGCCACCCGAAATCACCTGGACGGGCGTGAGAACGGCACGGATGGGCTGCGCGCATGACCGACCCGGCCTCAGCCGCGTCGGCGGCACCCGTGAAACTAGTCACGGCCGGGAAGCTGAATCGTCAACTGCGGTTAGCCTCGTCCGGTCCGGTACCCGGCGTCTGATCGGGCCTGGAACAGCCACAAGGGAGCTCCTGTCATGACCCGCCCCGCCCGACTCGCGGTGGGCGTGGTGTCCGCCGGCAGGGTCGGTTCGGTGCTCGGCGCCGCGCTGGCCCGGGCGGGCCACGTCGTCGTAGCGGCGTCCGCCGTGTCCAAGGCGTCGGTGCGCCGGGCGGAGGAGCTGTTGCCGGACGTGCCGCTGCTGCCGCCGGACGAAGTCGCGTCGCGGTCGGACCTGGTGCTGCTGGCCGTGCCGGACGACGCCCTCGGCGGCCTCGTTCGCGGTCTGGTGGCGACGGGTTCGCTGCGTGCCGGCCAGATCGTGGTGCACACCTCCGGGGCGCACGGCGTCGACGTTCTTCGACCGGCGGCCGACGTCGGTGTGCTGCCGCTGGCGCTGCACCCGGCGATGACCTTCACCGGTCGCCCCGAGGACCTGCACCGCGTGGTGTCGTGCTGCGTCGGCGTGACGGCGAACCAGGACGACCTGGCCGGCTGGAACGTCGGCGAGGCGCTGGTGGTGGAGATGGGCGCGGAGCCGGTGCGGGTGCCCGAGGCGGTCCGCCCGCTCTATCACGCGGCGCTGACCCACGGCGCCAACCACCTGGCCACGTTGGTCACCGAATGCGTGGACCTGTTGCGCAACGCGGGCATCGAGCCGGCAGAGCGGGTGATCAGCCCGCTGCTGTCGGCGGCGTTGGACAACGCGCTGCGACACGGGGACCGCGCCCTGACCGGCCCGGTCGCCCGCGGCGACGTCGGGACGGTCCGCAAGCACGTCACCGTGCTGCGCGAGGCCTCGCCCGACACCGTGCAGGCCTACCTGGCGCTGGCCCGCCGCACCGCGCACCGGGCCGCCGAGGCCGGCGTGCTGCGGGCGGATGCCGTGCCCGAGATCCTTTCCGTGCTCGACGAGGAGACTGAAAGATGAACCTGACCCGGACCGACTACGCGCCCGGGCAGCTGACCGTGCACTCCAGCCCGGAGAAGCTGGGCCGGGTCACCAGGGCGCTGCGGGTCGCCGGCCGCAAGGTCGTGCTGGTGCCGACCATGGGCGCGCTGCACGAGGGCCACCTGGAGCTGATCCGCAGGGCCAAGCGGTTCGCTGGCACCGTCGTGGTGGTGTCGATCTTCGTGAACCCGCTGCAGTTCGGGGCGGGCGAGGACATCGACCGCTACCCGCGACCGCTGGAGGACGACCTGGCGAAGCTGCGCGCCGAGGGCGTGGAGCTGGCGTTCACCCCGGGCGTCGAGGACATCTACCCGGAGACGCCGCAGATCACCGTGCACGCCGGGCCGCTCGGCGACGAGCTGGAGGGCGAGGTCCGCCACGGCCACTTCGCCGGCGTGCTCACGGTGGTGGCCAAGCTGTTCAACATCGTCCGGCCGGACATGGCGTTCTTCGGGGAGAAGGACTACCAGCAGCTGACGCTGATCCGCCGGATGGTCCGCGAGCTGCACTTCGACGTGCGGGTCGTGGGCGTGCCGATCATCAGGGAGGCCGACGGACTGGCCCTGTCCTCACGCAACGTCTACCTGTCCAAGGAACAGCGCGAGGCCGCGGTGGCCCTGTCGGCCGCGCTCGCGGCGGGCCGGCACGCCGGCTTCGACGGCGCGGAGGCCGCGCTGAAGGCCGCCGGCGACGTGCTGGCCGCCCAAGACGGCGTGGACGTGTTCTACCTGGAGCTGCGTTCGCCCGACCTCGGCCCCGCGCCGGCGACCGGGGACGCGCGGCTGCTGGTCGCCGCCAAGGTCGGGACCACCCGGCTGATCGACAACGCCTCGGTGCAGCTCGGCGCCGTGGTCGCGAACCAGTAAGAGGGGGCGGACATGTTCCGTACGATGCTGAAGTCCAAGATCCACAGAGCCACCGTCACCCAGGCCGACCTGAACTACGTCGGCTCGGTGACCATCGACGAGGACCTGATGCAGGCGGCCGACCTGCTGCCCGGCGAGCAGGTCGCGATCGTCGACATCACCAACGGCGCCCGCCTGGAGACCTACGTCATCCCCGGCGAGCGGGGCAGCGGCGTGATCGGCATCAACGGCGCCGCCGCGCACTTGGTGCACCCCGGCGACCTCGTCATCCTCATCTCGTACGGCGTGATGGACGAGATCGAGTCCATCGCCTACCGGCCGAAGATCGTGTTCGTCGACGCCGACAACCGGATCCTCGACCGCGGCGACGATCCCGCGCACGCGCCGTTCGGCTCCGGCCTGCGCTCCGGCGGCGAGACGCACCCCGAGACCTCCGACGCGGCCCGCCTGGACGCGCTGCTGCAGGCGGAGGCGTAACCACCCGTGCTGCTGTGCGTGGACATCGGCAACACCAACATCTCCCTCGGCCTGTACCGGGGCGATGAGCTGGTGCACGACTGGCGGATGCGCACCGACGCACGGATGACCGCCGACGAGCTGGCGCTGGGCATGCGAGGCATGCTCGGCGCCTTCGCCGACCAGGTGACCGGGGTGTCGGCCCTGTCGACCGTGCCCGCGGTGCTGCGGGAGCTGCGGGTCATGCTCGGCCGCTACTACGGCGACGTGCCGCGGATCGTGGTGCAGCCCGGGGTACGGACCGGCGTGCCGCTGCTGGTCGACAACCCCAAGGAGGTGGGCGGCGACCGACTGGTGAACACGATGGCCGCTCACCATCTGTACGGAACCGCCTGTGTGGTCGCCGATTTCGGCACCGTCACCAACATCGACGTGTCCACCGCCAAGGGCGAGTTCCTCGGCGGCGCGTTCCTGGCCGGGGTGGAGATCTCCGCCGAGGCCCTGGCCGTCAGCGGCGCCCAGCTGCGCAAGGTGGAGGTGGCCCGTCCCCGCTCGGTGATCGGCCGCACCACCGTGGAGTGCCTGCAATCGGGGCTGCTGTACGGCTACGCCGGCCAGGTCGACGGCCTGGTCCGGCGGATGACCCGCGAGCTGGCGGCGGCCGGCGCCGGGCCGGTCAACGTGATCGGCACCGGCGGCCTGGCCCCGGTGATCGTGCCCGAGTCGGAGACGATCCAGCACCACGTGCCCGAGTTGACCTTGCTCGGGCTGCGCCTGGTTTACGAGCGCAACGCCTCGTAACCCCTATTTCTGCCACATGCGCTTCCTATGTGGCATCTAGCGCCACATGGGAAGCGCATGTGGCATCAAAGCCGGATGGTGCGGAGCACCTCGGTTCGTAGCGGGTAGTCGAACTCGCCGTCGGCGGTCTGCGGCTGCGACTTCAGGTACGCCAGCATCGCGTCCAGGGTCTGCGAGCGCTCCGGCTCGGCCATGGTCAGGAACAGCGAGTGCGTGCTGGCCGTGGCGACCAGCGACTCCGCGGTCCGTCGCTGGGAGTGCCGGAACTCGCCGTGCGCCAGCTCGCCGAACGGCCCCAGCTCCACCGGCAGGTCGATGCCCCGCTTGTTCTGCCGGTTGTCGGTCGAGGAGTGGATGCGGTCGAGGTTCCGCACCCAGTCGATGCTCAGGTCGTCGTCGTTCCACAGCCCGGCCAGCACGCCGCCGGGCCGCAGCACGCGGCCAATCTCCGGCAGCGCCTTCTCGTGGTCGAACCAGTGCAGGGCCTGCCCGACCAGCACCGCGTCCACGGAGGCGTCCGGCAGCGGGATCTGCTCGGCGGTGCCGGACATCGCCGTGACCTCCGGCAGCAGCGCCGCCAGCTCGCCCCGCATCGCGTCGTCCGGCTCGACGGCGACGACCTCCAGGCCGAGTCCGGTGATCACCGCGGTCAGCTTTCCCGTGCCGGCGGCCAGATCCAGCACCCTCGGCCGGTCCGCGGTCACGGGTTCGAGCGCCCAGCGGACCGCGTCGACGGGATAGTCGGGGCGGTGTTCCGCGTAGTCGGCCGCCCGGCTGCCGAACGAGGACGCCCGCCTGGAGATCAACTCATCGCGTGCCATGGCCTCGAAGTTATCCGGTTCGTGGTAACGGCGGGTGAGTCCGTAACCTTGTGAGCCGTGACCGAACACAACCCTTCCCATTCCGCCACGGACGACGACCTCCCCGAGCAGCTCCGCATCCGCCGGGAGAAGCGTGAGCGGATGCTGGAACGGGGGGTGTCGCCCTATCCGGTCGAGCTGCCGCGCACCCACACGCTGCGCGAGGTCCGTGAATCGCACACGGATCTGGCCCCGGACACCGCGACCGGCGACATCGTCGGCGTCACCGGCCGTGTCATGTTCATCCGCAACACCGGCAAGCTGTGCTTCGCCACGTTGCGTGAGGGCGACGGAACCGAACTCCAGGCGATGCTGAGCCTCGCGCAGGTCGGCGAAGAGGCCCTTTCCAACTGGAAGTCCACGGTCGACCTGGGCGATCACGTATTTGTTCACGGTGAGGTCATCACCTCCCGCCGTGGCGAACTCTCGGTGATGGCCGACGAGTGGCGGATGGCGGCCAAGTCCGTTCGCCCGCTGCCGGTGGCGCACAAGGAGCTGGCCGAGGAAACGCGCATTCGGCAGCGTTACGTCGACCTGATCCTGCGGCCGCAGGCGATGGAGACCGTCCGCACAAGGGCGGGCGTTGTGCGATCGCTGCGGGAATCGTTCCACGGCCGGGGTTTCCTCGAAGTCGAGACGCCGATGCTGCAAACGTTGCAGGGCGGCGCCACCGCCCGTCCGTTCGTCACGCACTCGAACGCGCTCGGCATTGACCTGTTCCTGCGGATCGCGCCGGAGCTTTACCTCAAGCGCTGTGTGGTCGGCGGTATCGAGAAGGTCTTCGAGATCAACAGGAACTTCCGGAACGAGGGATCCGACTCCTCGCACTCGCCGGAGTTCGCGATGCTCGAGTTCTACCAGGCTTATGGCACCTACGACTCGATGGCCGTGCTGACCAGGCAGCTCATCCAGGAGGCGGCCCAGGCCGTGCTGGGCACCCAGGTCGTGACGCTGGCCGAGGGCGGCGAGTACGACCTGTCCGGCGAGTGGACCACGCTGACCATGTACGAGTCGCTGTCCGAGGCGCTGGACTCGGAGGTCACCCCGCAGACCCCGGCCGAGCTGCTGCGCAAGCACGCCGACGCGCGTGGGCTGGAGGTGGATCCGAAGCTCGGGCACGGAAAGCTCGTCGAAGAACTGTGGGAGCACCTGGTCGGCGACCACCTGCACGAGCCGACATTCGTGCGCGATTTCCCGGTGGAGACCTCGCCGCTGACCCGCGAGCACCGGGATACGCCGGGACTGGCCGAGAAGTGGGACCTCTACGTCCGCGGATTCGAGCTGGCCACCGGTTACTCCGAGCTGGTCGATCCCGTGGTCGAGCGGGAGCGGCTGGTGGCCCAGGCGCGGCTGGCCGCGGCCGGCGACGCCGAGGCGATGCCGGTGGATGAGGACTTTCTGCGTTCGTTGGAGTACGGAATGCCACCGAGCGGTGGTGTCGGAATGGGCATCGATCGGCTGCTGATGGCGCTCACCGGTCTCGGTATCCGGGAGACGATCCTGTTCCCACTCGTGCGACCCGAATGAGGTGTTTCGGCGGCTGCCATTGACGGGGCGCGTTAGATATGCGCTAATCTGTCCTCAAGGCAGATTTCCGGGCAGCCGCCGATACCGTTTCCGCGGCGTACTTGGTGTAGGAGGCCGCTCATGGCGCAGAAGGTGACTGTCGCCCTGATCGACGACCTTGACGGGTCCGAGGCCAGTGAGACTCTCGAGTTCGCTCTCGATGGCGTGGCGTACCAGATCGATCTTTCCGCGGGCAATGCGAACAAGTTGCGCGACGGATTGGCGTCATTCGTCGCATCGGCCCGCCGTTCCGGTGGCCGCAAGCGTGTCGCCGGCCGTCCACTCGGCGGTGTGAGCAAGGCGCGTCCCGCCGCCGCGGACCGCGAGCAGAACCAGGCCATTCGGGAATGGGCCCGCAAGCAGGGCATGAAGGTCTCCGACCGCGGCCGCATCCCGGCCGAGGTGCTGGACGCCTACCACCAGCAGGCCTGAGCGCCGAGCTTTCTGCCGAGGGGCCGTCCGCGAGGGTGGCCCCTCGAGTTGTCCACAGGCCCGCCCAACTCCAAGATCCACACCCCGTTCCGTTGGTAAAATGGGCCGGGGGACAGCCCCCTGGGTTGGGTGGGCCGTACTCCTTCCTCCTCGTGACTGCGGTTAGGCTAACCAAAGTTGGAGAGGAGGGCTGGTGGGCGCACTCGCGCGGCGACGTCGTCGCCGCATCGTCGGGCTCCTCGTCCTGGTCGGGCTGGCCGTGGTGGCGGGCCTGGCCAGCATCGCGATCGGCTCCAAGCCCATCGGCCTCGACGGCGTCTGGCACGGCCTGGTCGCGCCGACCGGCACCGAGAACGACATCGTCATCCGCTCGCTACGCATCCCGCGGACCGAGCTGGCGGTGCTGGCCGGCATCGCGCTGGGCGTGGCGGGCTCGCTGATCCAGGGCCACACCCGCAACCCGCTGGCCGACCCGGGCCTGCTGGGCGTCACCAGCGGCGCGGCCTTCGCCGTGGTGGTGGGCATCTTCGCGTTCGGCATGACCAGCCTGTACAGCTACGTCTGGCTGGCCTTCCTCGGCGCGGTCGTCACCACCGGCCTGGTGTTCCTGCTGGGCAGCGCCGGCCGGGGCGGCCCGACACCGCTGACGTTGGCGCTGGCCGGGGCGGCGGTGAGCGCGCTGATGGTCGGCCTGATCTCAGCCATGGCCGTGATCGACCAGCAGAGCCTGGAGGCGTTCCGGTTCTGGCGGGTCGGCGCGGTCGCCGGCCGCGACCCGGTGGTCATCGGGCAGGTGCTGCCGTTCCTGGCCGTGGGCCTGGTCCTGGCGCTGGCCAACGCCCCCGGCCTGAACGCGCTGTCGCTGGGCGAGGACGTGGCCCGCTCCATCGGCCAGCACGTGACGCGGACCCGGCTGCTCGGCATCGTCGCGATCACGCTGCTCACCGGCGGCGCGGTCGCCGCGTGCGGGCCGATCGGCTTTGTCGGGCTGGTGGTGCCGCACGTGGCCCGGTTCATCACGGGACCGGACCACCGCTGGCTGCTGCCCTACTCGGGGCTGATCGGCGCGGTGCTGCTGCTGGTCGCCGACATCATCGGACGGGTGATCGCCTGGCCGAGCGAACTCCAGGTGGGCATCGTGCTGGCGTTGATCGGGGCGCCGGTGTTCGTGGGCATCGTGCGGCGCAAGCGGATGGTGCGTCTGTGACGGCGTTGCAGGGCCTGCGGCTCGGTCCGGTCGGGCTGCGGTTCCGGCTGCGGCCGCTGGTGGTGCCGCTGGTGGCCCTGGCCATAACGGTTTTGGTGGTGGCACTGAACATCCGCCTCGGCGACTTCCCGATGACCGTCGGCGACGTGCTGCGCGTGCTGTTCGGCGGCGGCGACGCGGCGGAGCAGTACATCGTCTTCGACCTGCGGCTGCCGCGGACGCTGACCGGCCTGCTGATCGGGGCCGCGTTCGGCGTGTCCGGCGCGATCACGCAGGCGATCTCCCGCAACCCGCTGGCCAGCCCCGACGTCCTCGGCGTCACGCCCGGCGCCTCGGCCGGGGCGGTCGGTGTGATCGTGCTGGCCAGCACCTACGGCGGCGCGGCCACCATCGCCGCCGCGATCGGCCTGCCGGTGGCGGCGCTGATCGGCGGCCTGCTGTCGGCCGCCCTGGTCTACGTCCTGGCGTGGCGGCGGGGCGTCGACGGCTACCGGCTGGTGCTGGTCGGCATCGGCGTGCAGGCCTTCATGCTCAACCTCACGTACTGGCTGCTCACCATCGGCGACATCAGCCAGGCCGGGCAGGCGCTGGTGTGGATCACCGGCAGCCTCAACGGCCGCAGCTGGTCCGACCTGGTGCCGGTGGCCGTCGGGCTGGCCGTGTTTCTGCCGTTGTCGCTGGTCGGGGCGCACGTGCTCGGGGCGCTCCAGTTCGACGACGACACCGTGCGCAATCTCGGCGCCCGGGTGGAGCTGAGCCGGTTCGCGCTGATCCTGATCGCGGTCATCCTGGCCGCCATCGCGACGGCGGCGGCCGGTCCGGTGTTCTTCGTCGCCCTGGCCACGCCGCAGATCGCCCAGCGGCTCGCCGGCACGGCCCGGCCGCCGCTGGTGGCCTCGGCGGTCATCGGGGCGCTGCTGGTCAGCGTCTCCGATCTGATCGCCCGCACGGCGTTCGGCATCGAGCTGCCGGTCGGTGTCGTCACGGCCGTGCTCGGCGCGCCCTACCTGATGTTCCTGATCATTCGGAAGCGCCGGGAGGTGCGGGCGTGACGCCACGACTGCGGGCCGAGTCGCTTCAGCTCGGCTACGGCGACTCGCTGGTCGTCGATGGGCTGGACCTGGACGTCGTCGGCGGCACGGTGACCGCCGTGATCGGGCCCAACGGCTGTGGAAAGTCCACGCTGCTGAGGGCCATGGGACGGCTGCTGACGCCGCGAGGCGGGCAGGTGCTGTTGGACGGCAAGCGGATCGACAAGATGCCGACTCGCGAGGTTGCCAAGCTGCTCGGCGTTCTGCCGCAGTCGCCGCAGGCCCCCGAGGGGCTGACCGTCGCCGATCTCGTCGCCCGCGGCCGGCACCCGCACCAGGCCTGGTACCGGCAGTGGTCCTCGGACGACCACGCCGCCATCGACGAGGCGCTGGCCATGACCGACATGACCGAGTTCGCCGACCGGACCCTCGACCAGCTCTCCGGCGGCCAGCGGCAGCGGGCGTGGATCTCTATGGCGCTGGCCCAGGGCACCGAGCTGCTGCTGCTCGACGAGCCCACCACGTACCTCGACCTGGCCCACCAGGTCGACGTGTTGGACCTGGTGCAGCGCCTGCACAGTGAGCTCGGCCGGACCGTCGTGATGGTGCTGCACGACCTCAACCTCGCCGCCCGCTACGCCGACCGGCTCGTCGCCCTGCGGGCCGGCAAGGTCGTCGCCCAGGGCCGTCCGCACGAGGTGCTGACCGAGGACCTGCTCCGCGACGTCTTCGACCTGGAAGCCAAGGTCATCGACGACCCCGTCGCCGGCACACCCCTGGTCGTGCCCATCGGCACCCGCCACCGCGCCTGAGACGCCACATGCGCTTCCCATGTGGAATCACAGGCCACATGGGACCCGCACGTGGGTGGCTCGCCGAC
>NZ_JBFBAM010000025.1:0-116791 GCF_040682195.1 Kutzneria sp. NPDC051319
GACCCGCATGCGGGTCGGGGGATTCTTCGCGGGAGGCGAGTCGGGCGACTAGTCCGGGGAGGACTGGAGTTCGACGAGATTGCCGTCGGGGTCGCGGAGAAGGGCGATACGCGTGTCCTCGCCCCAGTCCGGGACGTCCACCGCCGGCTCCACAACGGTCGCCCCCGCGGCCACACAGACCGCCTGGGCGGCGTCCACGTCGGCCACGCGGAAGCAGAGCAGGGAGGCGTCGCCGCCGTTGCGGGACAGCTCGGCGCTGCCGGCGTGCGGGGTCATGACCTGGCGGTTCATCAGGGCCAGGTAGGGCTTCTGGAACTCGACGTCGAACCGGGCGTACGGCCACTGCTCGTCGCCCTTGGCCAGCTTCGCGCCGGTCAGCTCGGGCAGCACCGCGTTGTAGAAGCGGAAGCATTCGACGTAGTTGGTGACCAGCAGCCGGGTGTGCAGGGTCTCGACGAGAATCGGTGGCCGGGTGCCCATGTGCGCTCCTCACGAATGGCACGGCAGAGATAGGTCTCACCGATGACGGTAACCGCGGTGAGAGCCCTTTCACACCCCTAGTTGACTAGGAAACAGCTGAATCCGTTTACTACGCTACGTCAGCATCGAACACCCCTGGTGTCATCCCCCTAGACGTACTAGGGGCTTCATTAAGGGGGGTTGGGGTCGATACGGGTCACGGCCGACAATCGATTTCGGCTGTCGTCGACAAACAGTGGGAGGGCCTGATGGGCCGGGTAGCAGACAAGGTCGTGGCGATCACCGGCGCCGCGCGCGGACAGGGCCGTAGCCACGCCGTTCGGCTCGCGGAGGAGGGCGCCGACATCATCGCGATCGACCTGTGCGAGGACGTCGAGATCGCGGAGTACGCGATGGCCACCGCTGAGGACCTCGAGGAGACCGCGCGGCTGGTGGAGAAGACCGGCCGCCGCATCGTCACCCGCAAGGCGGACGTGCGCGACTATGCGGCCATGAAGGCGGCGATCGCCGAGGGTGTCGCCGAACTGGGCCGGCTGGACTCCGTGATCGCCAACGCCGGCATCAGCCCGATCGGCCAGGGCCGTCCCGTGCAGGCCTTCACCGACACCCTGGACATCAACCTGGTCGGCGCGATCAACACCGTGCACGCCGCCCTGCCGCACCTGGCCGAGGGTGCGTCCATTGTGGTCATCGGCTCCGCCGCCGGCCTGATCCCCGGCCGCGGCGGCAACGGCCCCGAGGGTCCGGGCGGCGCCGGCTACAGCTTCTCCAAGCAGACGCTGGCCGAGTACGTGAACACGCTGGCCCTGCAGCTGGCCAAGTCCGGCACCCGCGTCAACGCCGTGCACCCCAGCAACTGCAACACCGACATGCTGCACAGCGCCCCGATGTACAAGACCTTCCGTCCCGACCTGGAGAACCCCACCCGCGAGGACGCCGAGCTGGGCTTCGTGGCGTTCCAGGCCATGCCGATCCCCTACGTCGAGCCCTCGGACGTCTCACACGCCGTGACGTACCTGGTGTCCGACGAGTCCCGCTACGTGACCGGTCTCCAGCTCAAGGTCGACGGCGGCGCCCTGGTGAAGCTGGGCTTCTGACGGCCCCGACCGGGCACTGTGGACAGTGCCCGGTCGGAGTTCGTGGCCTTTACGGTGTCGCGCCGACGAGACCCGCGTCGCACAGCTCGTCGACCCAGACGTCCAGATCGGCCCTGATGTTCACGGGATCGCTCTCCCATGCGCCGGCCAGGGTTCTGGCCGCCGTCTCCACATCGCCACCGTGCTGGCGCAGGGCGATCCACATCGCCGCACCCACGGTGTCGCAACGGAATCTGGTTCCCGTCGTGGACGAGACCAGTTCCAGCCGCCCGTCGTCGAGCAGCGCGGCAGTCACGCCGGCAGTCGGTTTCACAGGCATGTTCGCACCCCACTAGGGATCTTTGCGGTGACCTCGCTGTCCTGCCGGGGTGCGTGGCGAGTCCCGGCTTTCTCCAAGCAGGTGGCCGATTTGTTGGTTTGATGGATGGATAGTGCTCAGCCGGCCCGGTGATCCGGGCCGGCTTTTCAATGTTTCTGTTCCGGTTTTCCGCGCCGGCGGCGGGCCTTCGGCGCTTCTTCTCCTTCTTTCCTCCACCGCCGGTCCGGGACTGACGGGTCCCGGGCCGGCGGTGTGGTCTCAGGCGGCCAGCGCCGTCCGGGTTCCCGCGGTCTCCCGGATCAGCCGCATCGCCGCGGTCGCGTGGTCGTTGATGAAGAAGTGGCCGCCCGGGTACACCTTCAGGTCGAAGCGGCCGTTGGTGTGGTTGGCCCAGGCCTGCGCCTCCTGCGCGGTGACCATCGGGTCGTTGTCGCCCGTCAGCACGGTGATCGGGCAGTTCAGCAGCGGGCCCTCCTGGTACCGGTAGGTCTCGACCGCCTTGTAGTCGCTGCGCACCGACGGCAGGATCATGCGGATGATCTCGTCGTCGCCCAGCACTGCGGAATCCGTGCCACTCAACGACTTCAGCTCCTCGACCAGCGCATCGTCGCTGGCTAGGTGCATCCGGTCGTCCCGGTAGCACGTCGGCGCGCGGCGGCCCGAGGCGAACAGCTTCAGCGGCTGCGTGCCGCCCTTCTCCATCCGCCGGGCCACCTCGAACGCGATCATCGCGCCCATACTGTGCCCGAACAGCGAGATCGGCTTGTCGGCCAACGGCTCCAGGTGGGCCGCGATGATGTCCGCCAGCTCCCCGACGGAGTCCACACAGGACTCCGCCCGGCGGTCCTGCCGCCCGGGGTACTGGATCGCGATCACGTCGATCTCCGGCGACAGCACGCGGGAGACCGGGAAGTAGAAGGTCGCCGAGCCACCCGCGTGCGGGAAGCACACCAGCCGCGTCGGGGCGTCCGACACCGGGTGGAAGCGGCGGATCCAGGCATCGCCTGACATGACGGGTACATCCTCTCGGTGGTCCCCCCTGATGCAGGGAAGGACGCCTTACCCTCGTTCAGCGCAGGTAAGGCGTCCTTCCCTGCATCACTTGGGGCGGGTGAGCTAAGCGATGGAGTCGAGCTCGTTGTCCAGGATGTCGAACAGGTCGCTGGCGCTGACCTCGGTGAGGTCCTCGGCGGGGGTGTCCTCCTGCTGGTCGTCGACCCACTTGGAGGTCAGGGCGCGCAGGCGGGAGGCGATACGGGAGCGGTCGGTGGCGTCGGGGTTGGTAGTCAGGGCGGCGGCGATGGCAGCCTCAAGCTTGGCCAGTTCGCCGTCGAGGGCGGACAGGTCGGGCTCGCCGGAGGCGCCGCCGAGTTCGGCGACGAGGAAAGAGGCAATCGCCGAAGGGGTCGGGTAGTCGAAGACGAGCGTGGCGGGCAGGCGCAGGCCGGTCTCGGTGCTGAGCAGGTTCCGGAAGTCGATGGCGGACAGGGAGTCGAAGCCGAGTTCACGGAAGTCGCGGTCGGGGCCGATGTTCTCCACCGAGGAATGACCGAGGACGGAGGCGACGCGGGCGCGGACGAGGTCGAGCACGACGCGGGCCTGGTCCATTTCGGACAGACCGGCGATGCGGTCGGCGAGGCCGACTGCCACCGAAGGCTTGGCGGCGGCGCGGACGGGGGTACGAACGAGACCGCGGAGCAGGGCCGGGATCTCGTCGGTGCGGTTGCGGAGGGCGGAGCCGTCGATGCGCATGGGGACGACAACGGCCCGGTCGGCGGAAACACCGGCGTCGAACAGGGCGAGGCCCTGGTCGACGGGCAGCGCGGGCAGGCCCTGGCGGGCCATGCGGGACAGGTCGGCCTCGGACAGCTCGGCGCCGAGGCCGATGCCGCCCCAGAGCCCGAATGCCAGCGAGGTGGCGGGAAGGCCCTGGGACCGGCGGTGCTGGGCCAAGGCGTCGACGAAGACGTTGCCGGCGGCATAGCTGGCCTGACCGGCGGCGAGAACCAGGCCACCGGCGGACGAGAGGAGCACGAAAGCCTTGAGGTCGCTGGTCAACTCGTGCAGGTGCCACGCGGCGTCGGCCTTGGGACGGATGGTCGCCTCGAAGTCCTCGGGGGTGACCGCGCCGATCAGGGCGTTCTCCCCGGCCGCGGCGGCGTGTATCACGGCGGTAAGTCCCGGAATGCCGGCCAGCAGCGCAGCGACCTGGGAGCGATCGGTGACGTCGCAGGCGGCGATGGTGACGGTGGTGGCGCCGCTGTCCATCAGCGCCGCCTGCAAGTCGGCGGCACCGGGGGCGTTGAGGCCGCGACGGCTGGTCAGCACCAGGTTCTGCACGCCGTGCTTGGTGACGAGATGCTTGGCCACCAAGGCACCGAGACCGCCGGTGCCGCCGGTGATCAGGACCGTGTCGTCGGCGGACCACGGAGTCGACGATCCGGTGGCGACGGAGGTGAGCCGGGGCACAAACAGGGAACCGTTGCGCACGGCGATTTCCGGCTCGCCGGCGGCGAGGGCGTGCGGCAAAGCGTTGTCGGAGGCGGAAGTTCCGTCGAGGTCGACGAGGGCGAACCGACCGGGGTTCTCGGCCTGGCCGGCGCGGATCAGACCCCACACGGGGGCCTGCCGGAGGTCGACGTCCTCGCCGGTCGCCCGCACGGTGACGACGGCCAGCTTGGAGTCGGCGAAGCGGGCATCGGCCAGCCACTCGCGGGCGATGCCCAGCACGAAGTTGGCGACCGTGCGGACTCCGTCTAGGGAGAAAGAGCCCGGCGGCACAACGACAACCACGAGTTCCGGCACAACGTCGATGGCCGCGAGCGACGGGAAGGCCTTGCCCAGTCCCAGATCGGGCCCGACAACGGCGACGGAGCCCAGCGGTATGGTCGGCGTGGGCACGGAAACCCAGTCGATGCCGTACAGGGACTCGGTGCCGGCGCTGAGCTGCTCGGCGGAAACCGGCCGCGACACCAGTTCCGCGACCGTGAGCACCGGCTGCCCGGCCTGGTCGGCGATGCGCATGGACGACACCTCGTCGCCGCGGACCTGCCGGATCCACACCCGCAGCGCGGAAGCGCCGGTGGCGTGCAGCGTGACTCCGTTCCAGGAGAACGGAAGCAGCGTGGCCCCCTCGCCGCTGTCGTCGACGAGGTCGGCGTGCATGGCGGCGTCGAGCAGGGCCGGGTGCAGGCCGTAGCGGTCGCCCTCGGCCCCCTCAGGCAGCTGAACTTCGGCGTACACATCGTCGCCGTGCCGCCAGGCGGCCTTGAGGCCTTGGAACACCGGGCCGTAGCCGTAGCCGCGGTCGTGCAGCAGCTCGTACGCCCGGCCCAGGTCAAGGGCCGTGGCATCGGCCGGCGGCCACGTAGTCAGGTCGAAGTCCGGCGCGGCGAGCTCGGAGGACAGGATGCCGGTGGCGTGCCGGGTCCACTCGTCCTCGCTCCCCTCGGCCCGCGAGTAGGCGCCGACGGAACGGTGGCCGCTCTCGTCGGCGGTGCCGACCGTGACCTGCACGATGACGCCGCCGCGCCCGGGCAGGATCAGCGGCGCGGCCAGGGTCAGCTCCTCGATCACGTCGCTGCCGACGTGCCGGCCGGCGTGGCCGACCAGCTCGACGAAACCCGTGCCGGGGAACAGAATGCTGCCGAGGATGTCGTGGTCGGCCAGCCACGGCTGGGCGTCCACGGCCAGCCGGCCGGTCAGCACGAGGCCGCCGGTGTCGGGCAGTTCGACGGTGGCGTCGATCAGCGGGTGGTCGGAGTGGCCGAAGCCCTTCACGGTGCGGGTGCCGGCCTGGAGGTCGGACCAGTAGCGCTGGCGCTGGAACACGTAGGTGGGCAGGTCGACCGACCGGACGTCGAGGCCGGCGAAGAACTCCGTCCAGTTCACGGCGACGCCGTGGGCAAAGGCCTTGGCCAGGCCCGAGACCAGCTCGTGCTCCTGCGGCTTGTCCCTACGCTGCAAGGCGACGAACACCGCGTTGTCGCCGTCCACGCAACCGGCGCCCATGCCGGCGAGCACGCCGTCGGGGCCGATCTCCACGAACTTGGTCACGCCCTTGGCGGTCAGGCCGGTCACCGCGTCCGCGAACCGAACGGCCTGCCGGACGTGGTTGACCCAGTACTCCGGCTGCGACCACGTGCCGCCGCCGGCCGACGCGACCGCCATCGGGATCCTGGGTTCGGCGAAGGTCAGCCCCTCGACCACGCTGCGGAACTCGTCGAGCATCGGCTCCATGAGCGGCGAGTGGAACGCGTGCGAGACCTTCAGGCGGGTGGTCTTGCGGCCCAGCGCCTCGAACTCCGCCTGGATGGCCAGGACGGCCTTCTCAGCACCGGAGATGACCGCCGACCGCGGGCCGTTCACAGCGGCGATGCCGACGCCGTCGACCAGGGTGATCTCATCCTCGGTGGCCTGGATCGCCACCATCGCGCCGCCGGCCGGCAGGGCCTGCATGAGACGGCCACGAGCGCTGACCAGCTTGGCCGCGTCATCGAGGGAGAGGACACCGGCGATGTGGGCGGCGGCGATCTCACCGACCGAGTGACCGGCCACGAAGTCCGGGCGCACACCCCAAGACTGAACTAAACGGTACAGTGCAACTTCGAACGCGAACAGCGCGGGCTGAGTCGCGCAGGTCTGGTTGAGGGCCTCTTGATCAGCGCCCCAGATGACGTCCCGGAGCGAGGGGGCGGAGGAGGCACGGGCGGTGCCGGCCTGATCCAGTTGTGCGACAACCTCGTCCCAGGCCGTGGCGAAGGCTGGGAAGGCGTCGTACAGCTCGCGCCCCATGCCGATGCGCTGGGATCCCTGGCCGGTGAACAGGAAGGCCACCAGGCCCTGGGCCCGGGCGACGGAGTGGTTGGCGCCCTCGGCGATCGAGGCCAGGCCGGCGACCGCTGTCTCGCGGTCGGACGCCACCACAACACCCCGGTGCTCGAACGGGGTCCGGGTAGCGGCCAGCGAGTAGGCGGTGTCGGCGAAGGAACCCTGCACAGTCGACAGGGCGGAAGCGTTGGCGGCCAATGCCTCCGGGGTCTTGCCGCTCACGATCCACGGAAGCACACGGGACACCGGAGCCCGCTCCGCCGGCTCCTCGGCCGACGCCTGCTCGATGATCACGTGGGCGTTGGTGCCGCCGAGGCCGAAGGATGAGATCCCGGCCCGGCGCGGGCGGTCCACCTCGGGCCAGGGGCGGGCGTCCGCAAGCAACTCGACGTTGCCTGCGCTCCAGTCGACCTGTGGGGTGGGCTCGTCGGCGTACAGGGACCTGGGCAGCAGGCCGTGCTCGATGGCCTTGACCATCTTGATCACACCGGCCACGCCGGCCGCGGCCTGGGTGTGGCCCATGTTGGACTTGATGGACCCCAGGTACAGCGGCTCGTCCCGGTCCTGGCCGTAGGTGGCCAGCACCGCCTGGGCCTCGATCGGGTCGCCGAGTTTGGTGCCGGTGCCGTGCGCCTCGACGACGTCCACATCGGACGTCCGAAGGTCGGCGGCGGCCAGCGCCTGCCGGATCAACCGCTGCTGCGACGGGCCATTCGGGGCGGTCAGGCCGCTGGACGCCCCGTCCTGGTTGACGGCGCTGGAGCGGATGACCGCCAGCACCGGATGCCCGTTGCGGCGGGCGTCGGACAGCCGCTCCAACAGGATCAGGCCGGCGCCCTCGGAGCAGCCGACGCCGTCGGCCGAGCCGGAGAACGACTTGCACCGGCCGTCGGCCGACGCGCCGCGCTGGCCGGAGAAGTAGACGAACATGTCGGCGTTGGACATCACGGTCACGCCGCCGGCCAGCGCGAGGTTGCATTCCTTGCCGCGCAAGGCCTGCACGGCCGAGTGGATGGCCACCAGCGACGACGAGCAGGCGGTGTCGACCGTGACGGCCGGCCCCTCCAGGCCCAGGGTGTAGGCCACGCGGCCGCACACCAGGCAGCCGTCGGACGAGCCGAGGCCGTAGTCGTGGTACATCAGCCCGGTGAACACGCCGGTCCTGCTGCCCTTCAGCGACGCCGGGTCGATGCCGGCCCGCTCGATGGCCTCCCACGCGACCTCCAGCAGCAGCCGCTGCTGGGGGTCGATGGCGACGGCCTCGCGCGGGCTGACGCCGAAGAAGTCGGCGTCGAAGTCGGCGGCGTCGTGGAGGAATCCGCCTTCCCGCGTGTAGGACTTGTCGGCCGTGCCGGGCTCCGGGTCGTACAGCCCGTCCAGGTCCCAGCCTCGGTCGGTCGGGAACGCGGTGATCGCGTCCCGGCCCTCGGTGACCAGGTCCCACAGCTGTTCCGGCGTGGTGACCCCGCCGGGGTAGCGGCAGGCCATGCCGACGACGGCGATCGGCTCGGCGGCGTCGGCGACCAGCTTCGCGTTCTGCTGGCGCAGCTTCTCGTTGTCCAGCATGGACTTGCGAAGGGCGTTGACGACCTTCTCGACTTGTGCGTCCACGTCCGTGCTCCCGGTCAGTTGTCGCCGGCCGCGAGCGCGGCGGCCACGAGGTCGTCGATGTCCATGGTCTTGATCGCTTCGCTCTGGTCGTCGGAGGGCTCGACCTGTACTGAACCGGCTAGTTCAAGCAGCTGGGCCAGCAGGCCGGCCGCGCGCAGCTTGTCCACCGGGATGGCCGCAACCGCGCGGTGGATGTCGTCGTCGGACTGCGCGGCCGGGGCCTCGCCGATACTGGGCAACAGCTCCTCCAGCAGGAACTTGGCCAGCGCCACCGGGCTCGGGTAGTCGAACATCAGCGTCGCCGGCAGCCGCAGGTCGGTGGCCGCCTGCAAGCGGTTGCGCAGCTCGATCGCGGCCAGCGAGTCCAGGCCCAGCTCGGTGAAGCCCTTGGTGACGTCGATGGAGTACGGATCGTCGTGCCGGACCACGGCCACGTGCGTGCGGACCAGGTCGAGCAGCACCCGGTCGCGCTCGCTCTCGCTCAGGCCGGTCAGCCGCTGCTCCAGCGACGGACCGCCCTCGGGCTCGGCCGGCGCGTCAGCGGCCTTGGCCCGGGCCGCCTTCTTCGGCGCCGCCTTGACCGCGACGTCCTTGAGCAGCACCGGAACCTCGGACTCGGCCGGGGCCAGCACGATCGGCGCCAGCACCGCCTCGTCGACCGTCATGGCCTGGTCGAACAGCCGCAGGCCCTCCTCGGTCGGCAGGGTGACGATGCCCAGCCGGGCCATCCGCTCCAGGTCCTTGTCGGCCGCGCCGCCGCCGATCGCGCTGTCGGCCGCCCACGGGCCCCACCCGAGGGCGGTGGCCGGCAGGCCCGCAGCCCGCCGGTGGGTGGCCAGGCCGTCCAGGAACCGGTTGGCCGCCGCGTAGTTGCCCTGCCCGGCCCCGATCACCAGACCGGAGCACGAGGAGAACAGCACGAACTGGGCCAGCGACAGGTCCTTGGTCAGCTCGTGCAGGTGCCAGGCCGCGTCCACCTTGGGGCGCAACACGTTCTCCACCTGCTCGGGCGTCAGGCCGTCGATCAGCGCGTTGTCCATCACGCCGGCGGCGTGCAGGACACCGGTCAGCGGGTGCTTCTTGACGCCCTTGATCAGCTTGGCCAGCGCCTTGCGGTCCGCGACGTCACAGGCCGCGATCTTCACCGTCGCACCGAGGGCGGTCAGTTCCGTCTGGAGCTCGGCCGCGCCCGGTGTGTCGATGCCGCGCCGGCTGGTCAGCAACAGGTGCTTGATTCCCTTGTCCGCCACCAGGTGCCGGGCGAACGTGGCGCCGAGGCCGCTGGTGCCGCCGGTGATGAGAACCGTGCCGTCCGGGTCGAGCTCAGGCATGCCGGCCGGGCTCGGCGCGACACGGGCGAAGCGCGGCACCTTGACCCCGTTGCCCCGCAAGGCAACCTGCGGCTCGCCGGTGGCGATGACCGCCGGCAGCAGGTCGTCCGGGCCTTCGGAGTCGACGAGCACGATCCGGCCCGGGTTCTCCTCCTGCGCGGACCGGACCAGGCCCCAGATCGGCGCCTGCGCCAGGTCGATCTCCTCGTCACCGACGGAAACCGCGTTGCGGGTGACGACGATCAGCTTGGCGTCGGCGAAGCGGGAGTCGGCCAGCCAGGCCTTCAAGGTGTCCAGCACGCCGGTCACGACCGCCCGCACCTGCGCCGGGACGTCCTTGCCGGTCGCGACCACGGGCAGCACTGCCACCTCGGGTGTACTGGACAGTGCAGTTACCTCGGCAGCGCTGGTCACCGTCGCCCAGTTGCCGCGGGAAGCGGTGTGCAGGCTGCCCAGCGGGAGCTGGTTCCAGCCGATGCGGAAGACCGAATCCAGCTGGCCGGCCCCGGCGGCCGCCGCGTTGACCTTGTCGGCGGTGACCGCGCGGACGACCAGCGAGCGGATCGTCGCGACCGGCGTGCCCATCGGGTCGGACAGCTCCAGCCGCACCGCGTCCGAACCGCCCGTGTACACCACGCGACCGCGCAGCTTGTTCGCTCCGACGGAGTGGATGGTGACGCCGGTCCACGCGAACGGCAGCTGCGTGCCGCCGGCATCCTGCGGCTTGCGGCCCGACATGAAGTCGGTGGCGCTGAGCGCGGAGTCGAGCAGGCCCGGGTGCAGGAAGAACTCGGCCGCGTCGGCCTTGGCCTCCTCCGGCAGCGCGACCTCGACGAACGTCTCCTCGCCGCGCTGCCAGATCCCGCGCAGGCCCTGGAACATCGGGCCGTAGATGTAGCCCTGGCCGCTCAGGTAGTCGTAGACGCCGCTGATGTCGACCGCGTCGGCGCCGGCCGGCGGCCACTCGCGCAGGCCGACGTTGAACGCCTCCGGCGTGGGCGCCGGCTTGTTCTCCGCGGTCAGCACGCCGGAGGCGTGCCGGGTCCAGCCGGCGTCGCTGCCCTCGGTCCGGGAGTAGATGGCCAGCGAGCGGGCGCCGTGCTTGTCCTCGGGGCCGACAACCGTCTGCACGGCAAGGCCTTCGCCACGCGGCAGCGGCATCAGGGCCTCGATGGTCAGCTCCTCGACCGTGTCGCAGCCGACCTCCTCGCCGGCCCGGATGGCCAGCTCGACGTACGCGGTGCCGGGCAGGATGACCGTGCCGAGCACGTCGTGGTCGGCCAGCCAGGGGTGGGTGTCGACCGACAGGCGGGTGGTCAGGGTGACGCCGCCGGTCTCCGGCGACTGGACGACCGCGGCCGCCAGCGGGTGCTGGGCGTTGACCTGGCCCAGGCCGGCCGCGTCCTCCACGCTCGCCGCCTGCGCGTCGAGCCAGTAGCGGCGCTTCTGGAACGCGTAGGTCGGCAGGTCGACGCGGCGGCCGCCGGTGAAGAACGCCCGGCCGTCGAGGTCGAGGCCGACCGCCGCGAGCAGGGTGTGCACCTCGGGACGGTCCTTGCGCAGCGCTGCATGCAACTCCGCCTTGCCTGCACCGAAGACGTCGTCGTCACGGGTGAGGCAGCCCTGGGCCATGCCGGTCAGCACGCCGTCCGGACCGATCTCCAGGCACTTGGTGACCCCCTGGGCCTCCAGCGTGCGGACGGCGTCGCAGAAGCGGACCGCCGTGCGCACGTGGTTGACCCAGTACTCCGGCTCCGTCCACTGCCCGCCGCCGGCCGAGGTCGTGACCACCGGGATCGTCGACGTGCCGTAGGTGAGGCTTTCGGCGACCTTCCGGAACTCGTCGAGCATCGGCTCCATCAGCGGCGAGTGGAACGCGTGCGAGACCTTCAGCCGCGTGGTCTTGCGGCCCTTGGCCTCGAACTCCGCCTTGATCGCCAGCACGGCTTGCTCGTCACCCGAGACGACCACCGACCGCGGGCCGTTGACCGCCGCGATGCCCACCCCGTCGACCAGCGTGATCTCGTCCTCGGCGGCCTGGATCGCCACCATCGCCCCGCCGGCCGGCAGCGCCTGCATCAGCCGCCCACGGGCCGACACCAGCTTGGCCGCATCTTCGAGCGAGAGGACCCCGGCCACGTGGGCCGCCGCCAGCTCGCCGATGGAGTGGCCGGCCAGGAAGTCGGGCTTCAGGCCCCAAGACTGAACTAAACGGTACAGTGCAACTTCGAGGGTGAACAGCGCGGGCTGGGTGACGCCGGTCTGGTTGAGGGCGTCGACGTCGGTGCCCCAGACCGTGGACTGAACCGACGGGTCCAGGTGGGCCATGACCTCGTCCCAGGCCTTGGCGAAGGCCGGGTAGGCCTCGTACAGCTCCTTCCCCATGCCCAGCCGCTGTGAGCCCTGGCCGGTGAACAGGAACGCGGTCTGGCCGTCGTTCCTGTTCCCTCGCACCAGGTTCGGGGATTCCTCGCCGGTGGCCAGGGCGGTCAGGGCGCTCAGCGCCGACTCGCGGTCGTTGGCCAGCACGACGGCCCGGTGGTCGAACTGGGCCCGGGTGGTGGCCAGCGAGAAGCCGGTGTCGAAGAGGTCGACGCCGGAGGCCAGGAAGCCGCGCAGCTTCTCGGCCTGGTCGGGCAGGCCGGCGGCCGTGCGGGCCGACAGCACAAGGGGAATCATTGTGTTTGTCTGCCCCGCCTCCGGCGAGGCGGCGACGGCGCTCTGATCCGCCGTCTTCCCCTTGTCTGCTTCGACCGCGCGTAGGCCGTTGTTGTTTTCCCCGTGGGGCGCGGCCGAACCAGCCCGCGGGTCCAGACGACGGCGCGCCGCCGCACTCTCCGTTGCCGGGGCCTGCTCGATGATCACGTGGGCGTTGGTGCCGGAGAGGCCGAACGACGATACGGCGCCGCGGCGGGGGCCGGAGGCCTTCCACTCGCGGGCCTCGGTCAGCAGCTTCACGGCGCCGGCGGTCCAGTCGACCTGGGGCGACGGCTCGTCCACGTGCAGCGTCTTAGGCATGATTCCGTTGCGCACGGCCATGATCACCTTGATCAGGCCGCTGACGCCGGCCGCGGCCTGGGCGTGGCCGAGGTTGGACTTGACGGAGCCCAGCCACACCGGGTCGTCCTCGGTGCGCTCCTGGCCGTAGGTGGCGAGCAGGGCCTGGGCCTCGATCGGGTCGCCGAGCCGGGTGCCGGTGCCGTGGCCCTCGATCAGGTCCACGTCGGCCCCGGTCAGGCCGGAGACGGCCAGCGCCCGCTGGATGACCCGCTGCTGCGAGGGGCCGTTGGGCGCGGTCAGGCCGTTGGAGGCGCCGTCCTGGTTGATCGCCGAGCCGCGGATAACGGCCAGCACGTTATGCCCATTGCGCTTGGCGTCGGACAGCCGTTCCAGCAGCAGCATGCCGATGCCCTCGGACCAGCCGGTGCCGTCGGCCGCGCCGGCGAAGGCCTTGCAGCGTCCGTCCGAAGCAAGGCCGCGTTGCTGGCTGAACTCGACGAAGATCTCGGGCGTCGACATCACGGTCACGCCGCCGGCCAGGGCCATGTCGATCTCGCCGCTGCGCAGGGCCTGGCAGGCGGTGTGCACGGCGACCAGCGACGACGAGCAGGCGGTGTCGACTGTGACGGCCGGGCCCTCCAGGCCCAGGGTGTAGGCGACGCGGCCGGAGGCGATGGAGCCGGCGTTGCCGTTGCCGATGTAGCCGGCCAGGTCGTCGGGGATGTCCCGCAGCCAGGTGCCGTAGTCGTGGTACATCACGCCGGCGTAGACGCCGGTCTGGCTGCCGCGCATGGAGTTCGGGTCGATACCGGCCCGCTCGAACGCCTCCCACGACGACTGCAGCAGCAGCCGCTGCTGCGGGTCCATGGCCACCGCCTCGCGCGGCATGATGCCGAAGAACTCGGCGTCGAAGTCGGCCGCGTCGAGCAGGAAGGCGCCGTCCTTGGCGTAGGTGTGGCCGGGCTTGCCGGGCTCCGGGTCGTACAGGGCATCGATGGCCCAGCCGCGGTCGGTCGGGAACGGCGTGACCGCGTCCCGGCCCTCGGCGACCAGCTTCCACAGGTCTTCCGGCGAGGTGACGCCGCCGGGGAACCGGCAGCTGATGGCGACCACGGCGATCGGGTCGTCGGCGCGAACCTGAGTGGCGGCCTGCTTGGCGGCCGGCTCGGCGACGCCGCCGACCAGCGTGGCGACGAACTCCGCGACCCGGCGGGAGTTCGGGTAGTCGAACACCAGCGTGGCCGGCAGCTTCAGCCCGGTCGACGCGTTGAGCATGTTGCGCAGCTCGACGGCGGCCAGCGAGTCGAAGCCGAGCTCCTTGAACGCCTTGTCCGCCGGCACCGAGTCGACGCCGTCGTGACCGAGCACGGCGGCGACCTTGCCCCGCACCAGCTCCAGCAGCGCGCGGTCGAGGTCGGCCCCGGTGAGACCGGCGAACTGCGACTGCACGGCGGCCTGTCCCTGCGCGGCCCGGCGGGCCTGCACCCGCACGAATCCACGCAGCAGCGCCGGAATCTCCTCGCTGCGGGTGCGCAGCGCTTCGCGATCGATCTTCAGCGGGACGATCACCGCGTCGTCGGCGCCGAGAGCCTGGTCGAACAGCTCCAGCGCCTCTTCGGCCGCCAGGGCCGGGGTGCCGAGGCGGCGCATCCGGTCCAGGTCGGCGTCAACGAGCTCGCCGCCGAGACCAGTGTTGACCGCCCACATGCCGAACGCCAGGGCGTTGGCCGGCAGGCCTTGCGCACGTCGGTGGTGGGCCAGGGCGTCCAGGAAGACGTTGGCCGCCGCGTAGTTGGCCTGTCCCGCGGCGAGGACCATTCCACCGGCCGACGAGAACAGGACGAACTTGGTCAGCGGCAGGTCGCGAGTGAGCTCGTGCAGGTGCCAGGCCGCGTCCACCTTGGGGCGCAACACCTTGTCCACCCGCTCGGTGGTCAGCGTGTCGATCAGGCCGTTGTCGACCACCGCCGCCGCGTGCACGACGCCGGTCAGGTCGGGGATCTGACGCACGACATCGGCCAACGCGGCCCGATCCGTGACGTCACAGGCGAAGAAGCGGACGTCAGCGTCCAACGTCGATAGTGCCGCGGCCTCCGGGGCATCCGCGCCGCGACGGCTGAGCAGGGCCAGCTTTGTGACGCCACGGTTGGCCACCAGGTGCCGGGCGATGATCGCGCCAAGCCCGCTGGTGCCGCCGGTGATCAGGACCGTGCCCACGGTGTCCCAAGTGGACTCCGCACCAACCGCAGAGACCAGGCGCGGCACCAGGATCTCGCCGTTGCGGATGGCGACCTCGGGCTCGCCAAGCGTCGCCGCGGCGGACAGCACCTTGGTCGACGCCTCGGTGTTGTCGGTGTCGACCAGGACCAGCCGGCCCGGCTGCTCGGCCTGCGCCGCCCGGATCAGGCCCCACACGGCGGCCTGGCTCAGGTCGGCGATGTCTTCTCCCCCAACGGCAACCGCGCCGGAGGTGACAACCGCGGTGACCCCGGCGGTGCCGTCGGCCAGCAGCGACTGGATGTCGTTGAGGACCAGGCCGGCGACCTGTCGGACCGCTTCCGGAACCTCGCCACTGGCGTTGGGGCTGACGTAGTGCACGACGTGGAGGTCGGTGGGCTGGGCGGTGGCGGGCTTCCACTCGATGCGGTGCAGGCCGTCGGATCCCTTGGCGGCACTGAGCTGTTCGGCCGAAACCGGCCGGGAGACCAGGGATTCCACCGTCAGCACCGGCTGGCCGGTCTGATCGGCCATCCACATGGCCGAGACCTCGTCGCCACGCAGGCGCTGGATCCGCACTCGCAGCGAGGTCGCGCCGACCGCGTGCAGGGTGACGCCGTTCCAGGAGAACGGCAGCAGGGTCGCGCCCTCGCCGACGTCGTCGAGGAGGTCGGCGTGCATGGCCGAGTCCAGCAGGGCCGGGTGCAGGCCGTAACGCTCGCCCTCGCTGCCCTCGGGCAGGCTGACCTCGGCGAAGATCTCGTCGCCGCGCTTCCACGCGGCGGTCAGGCCCTGGAAGGTCGGGCCGTAGCCGTAACCGCGGTCGGTCAGGCGGCCGTAGGCGTTCTCGGTGTCGATCGGCGTCGCGCCGGCCGGCGGCCACTCCGTGAGATCGAAGGCGGCAGCCTTGGCCGGGGCCAGAGTGCCCATGGCGTGCCGTGTCCAGGCGGCGTCGCTGCCCTCGGGACGGGAGTGGATGCTGACCGTGCGGGCCCCCGAGGCGTCGGCGCCGCCGATGGTGACCTGGATGGCGTAGCCGCCGCGTGGCGGCAGGATCAGCGGGGCCTGGAGCGTCAACTCCTCCACGGACTCGCAGCCGACGTGCTGGCCGGCCTGCGCCGCCAGCTCGACGAAACCGGTGCCCGGCAGCAGGATCGAGCCCAGCACCTGGTGATCGGCCAGCCAGCCCAGGGATTCCGCGGCCAGCCGGCCGGTGACGACGATGCCGTCGCCGTCGGCCAGGGCGATGACCGCGCCGAGCATCGGATGCCCGGCGGCGACCTGGCCGACCGAGGAGACGTCGCCGGAGGTCGCGACGGGGTTGAGCCAGTAGCGCTGGTGCTGGAAGGCGTAGGTCGGGAGGCCGGTGCGACGGGCGTCGGTGCCGGCGAAGAACTTGGTCCAGTCCACGGTCAGGCCGTTGGCCCAGGCCTTGGCCAGGCCGGTGATCAGCTCGTTCTCCTGGCCACGGCCGCGACGCTGGGTCGCGATTACCGCGGCCTCGTCGACGCTGTCTTTCGCGTTCTCCACGCAGTGGGCGGCCATGCCGGTGAGCACCGCGTCGGGACCGATCTCGACGAAGCGGGTGACGCCCTGCGCCGACAGCGTTTTCACGTTGTCGTAGAAGCGAACCGCGTCGCGAACGTGGTTGACCCAGTACTCCGGCGAGGTCCAGTCGCTGCCGGCGTTGGGAATACGCGGTGGGTTGAAAGCGAGACCGGAGACGATGCCGCGGAACTCGTCGAGCATGGGCTCCATCAGCGGTGAGTGGAACGCGTGCGAGACGTTGAGGCGGGACGTCTTCCGCCCCTTGGCCTCGAATTCGGCCTTGATGGCCAGGCAGGCCACTTCGTCGCCGGAGATGACCACCGACTGTGGGCCGTTGACCGCCGCGATGCCGACGCCGTCGACCAGGGTGATCTCGTCCTCGGTGGCCTGGACAGCCACCATCGCGCCACCGGCCGGCAACGCCTGCATCAACCGGCCACGGGCGCTGACCAGCTTCTTCGCGTCGTCCAGGGAAAGCACGCCGGCGACGTGGGCCGCGGCGATCTCGCCGATGGAGTGGCCGGCGACGAAGTTGGGCGTGACGCCCCAGGACTCGATGAGCCGGTACAGCGCGACCTCGAAGGCGAACAGGGCGGGTTGGGTGGTGCCGGTCTGGTTGAGGGCATCCTGGGTGTCGCCCCAGGCCACGGCCTGCACTTCGGGGGTGATCGCCGCGTCCCAGGCCTGCGCGAACACCGGGAAGCGGTCGTGCAGCTCGCGGCCCATGCCGAGTTGCTGCGCGCCCTGGCCGGTGAACAGGAACGCCGTGAGGCCGTCGTTGGCGACATCGGTGATCTTGCCGGCGGTCAGATCGGCCAGCGCCGACTCGCGGTCGGCCGCGACGGCGGCGACGCGGTGCTCCAACGCCGCACGGGTAGTGGCCAGCGAGAACGCGATGTCAACGGCCTCACCGTCTACAGCGGACAGCTTGAGTGCCTGAGCGGCGGCGGCCTCGGCGGTCTGGCCGGAGACCAGCCACGGGACGATCCGCGGCTCGACAGTGCGCTCCGCGGCCTCGACAGCCGGGGCCTGCTCGATGATCACGTGGGCGTTGGTGCCGCTGATGCCGAAAGACGAGACACCGGCCCGGCGCGGGCGGTTGACCGTCGGCCACGGCTGCTCCGACGACAGCAGTCGAACCGCGCCCTCGGCCCAGTCGACCTTGCTGGACGGCTCGTCCACGTGCAGCGTCTTGGGCAGCACGCCGTGGCGCATGGCCATGACCATCTTGATGATGCCGGCGACGCCGGCGGCGGCCTGGGTGTGGCCCATGTTGGACTTGATCGACCCCAGCCACAGCGGCTCGGACCGGTCCTGGCCGTAGGTCGCGAGCAGGGCCTGGGCCTCGATCGGGTCGCCCAACATGGTGCCGGTGCCGTGGCCCTCGACAACGTCCACATCGGACGTCGTCAGGCCGCCGGAGGCCAGCGCCTGGTGGATGACCCGCTGCTGCGAAGGCCCGTTGGGGGCGGTCAGGCCGTTGGAGGCGCCGTCCTGGTTGATCGCGGAACCCCGCACCACGGCAAGAACGTCGTGGCCGTTGCGAACCGCGTCGGAGAGCCGCTCGACCAGCAGCAGGCCCACGCCCTCGCCCCAGCCCGTGCCGTCGGCGGCCGAGGCGAAGGACTTGCAGCGGCCGTCGGAGGCCATGCCACGCTGGCGGCTGAAGTCGACAAAGGTGTCCGGAGTGGACATGACCGTGACGCCACCGGCCAGGGCCAGCGAGCACTCGCCGGCCCGCAGGGCCTGGATCGCCCAGTGCAGCGCGACCAGCGAAGACGAGCACGCGGTGTCCACAGTGACCGCAGGGCCCTCAAGGCCGAGCACGTAAGCGATACGGCCGGAGACCACGCTGGCCAGGCTGCCGTTGCCGAGGTAGCCGGCGACGTCCTCCGACACTTCGCCCGGGCGGGTGCCCCAGTCGTGGTACATCACGCCGGCGAACACGCCGGTGTCGCTGCCCCGCAACGAGACCGGGTCGATGCCGGCCCGTTCCAAGGTCTCCCAGGCGGTTTCCAGCAGCAGCCGCTGCTGGGGGTCCATCGCGGACGCCTCACGCGGGCTGATGCCGAAGAAGGCCGGGTCGAACTCGGCGGCCTCGTGCAGGAAGCCGCCCTCGCGGGAGTAGCTCTTGCCGGGCTTGCCGGGCTCGGGGTCGTAGAGGCCGTCGATGTCCCAGCCGCGGTCGGTCGGGAAGGAGCTGACGACGTCCTGCCCCTCGGCCACTACCCGCCACAGGTCCTCGGGCGAGGAAACCCCGCCGGGGTAACGGCAGGCGATGCCGACGATGGCGATCGGCTCGTCGGTCGAGGCCACCACCGTCGGGGCCTTGGCCACGACCTTGTCGGCCACGCTGAGGATCTTGTCGCCAATCAGCCTGGCCAGCGCGGCCGAGGTCGGGTAGTCGAAGGTCAGGGTGGCCGGCAGGCGCAGGCCGAACGTGGAGTTCAACCTGTTGCGCAGCTCCACCGCGGCCAGCGAGTCGAAGCCCAACTCGGTGAACGCCCGCTTGGGGTCGATCGCCTCGGCGCCGTCATGCCCGAGCACGTCGGCGACCTGCTTGCGCACCAGGTCCAACAGCACCCGGTCACGCTCCACATCGGACAACTCCGCCAGCCGGTGGGCCAGCGTCTGCTCGACGGAGACCGGTCCGGAGGCGGTCGGCCGCTGCGTGCGGACCAGCCCGCGCAGCAAGGCCGGCACACCGTCCGAACGTGACTGAAGCGCGCGGGCGTCGACCCGCACCGGCACGGCGTTGGCCAGGTCGGCGGCGACGGCGGCGTCGAACAGGGCCAGGCTTTCCTCGGCGTTCAAGGGATCCAGGCCGAGGCGACGAATGCGCTGAATGGCCAGCTCGTCGAGCTGCTCCCCCATGCCCGCGCCGACCGCCCACAGGCCCCAGGCCAGCGCGGAGGCCGGCAGGCCGAGGGCGTGCCGGTACCGGGCCAGCGCGTCGAGGAAGACGTTGGCGGCGGCATAGTTGCCCTGGCCGGAGCCGTCGACCAAGCCGGCCGACGAGGAGAACAGCACAAAGGCCTTGAGGTCCAGGTCCTTGGTGAGCTCGTGCAGGTGCCAGGCGGCCTCGGCCTTGGGCCGCAGCGTGGTGTCGATACGCTGGGAGGTCAGGGTTTCGACCAGGCCGTCGTCGATCACGCCGGCCGCGTGCACCACACCGGTCAGGTTGGCGATGCCCTCGATCACGGTCGCCAGGGCGTCCCGGTCGGCGACGTCGACCGCCGCGATGCCAACGGTGGCACCGAGTTCGGTCAGCTCGGCCGACAACTCCGCGGCACCGGGGGCGTCCGCGCCGCGGCGGCTGGTCAGGACCAGGTTGCGCACACCGTGATTGGCCACGAGGTGCTTGGCGACGATGCCGCCCAGGCCGCCGGTGCCGCCGGTGATCAGCACCGTGCCGTCGGCGGTCCACGGGCCTTCCGCTGCGGCGACGGAGATCTTGGCCAGGCGCGGCACCAGCATCTCGCCGCCGTGCAGGGCCAGTTCCGGCTCGCCGGAGGCCAGCGCGGCCGGCAGCAGCTCGGCGGAGTTCTCGTCCACGTCCACGAGCACGATCCGACCCGGGTTCTCCACCTGCGCCGACCGCAACAGGCCCCACAGCGGGGCGCAGCTCAACGCCGCCGGGTCGGCAGAGCCGACGACCGCGCCTTGCGTCACGACGACCAGGCGGGAGGTGGTGAAACGCTCGTCGGACAGCCACTCCTGCATCAGCTCCAGCGCCCGGTACGTGGTGCGGCGCACCGCGTTGGGCACATCGCCGTTGCAGCAGGCGAACGGGGCCAGCACGACCTCGCTCGGCAGCGCCCCGTAGTCCAGGGTCTCGCGGTGGGCCTGAAGGTCGGCATGCACGGTGATGCCGCTGCCGAGAGCGTCGGCGAGACCAATGTAGTCCGCGCCGACGACCGCCCAGCCCTTGACCGACGGGACCTGCGCGACCGGGGCGATGGCCTCCCAGCGCACCTGGAACAGGGCCTCGCCGCCACGGCCGGCAGCGCGCAGCTGCTCCGCCGAGACGGCCCGCACGACAAAGGATTCGACCGTGGCGACGGGGGCGCCGGTCGAGTCGGCGATGTCCATGGCGACGGCCTCACGGCCGGTGGACTTGATGCGCACCCGCAGGGCCGAGGCGCCGGTGGAGTGCACGGAGACGCCGCTCCACGCGAACGGCAGGCGGATGTCGTCGCCGACCGGCTCGTCGGAGGCGAAGTCGGTGGCGTGCAGGACGGCGTCCAGCAGCGCCGGGTGCAGCGCGAACGCGCCGGCCTTCTCCTGCTCCGGCAGCGCGACCTCGGCGAACACCTCGGAACCGGTGCGCCACACGGCACGCAGGCCCCGGAACACCGGCCCGTAGCCGTATCCCTGGTCGGCCATGTCGGCGTACAGCGAGGAGATGTCGATCTTCGAAGCACCCGCAGGCGGCCATGTATCCAACGCGACCGGTTCAGATGCGTTGCCACGCCCCAGGACACCGGCGGCATGCCGGACCCAGGACTCGTCGGCCTCGCCGCGGGAGTAGAACTCCACGGTCCGACGGCCCTGGTCCTCGGCCCCGACCACGATCTGTAGCGCCACGCCGCCGGTCTCCGGTAGCGCCAGCGGGCTCTCCAGGGTCAGGTCCTCGACGACGTCGAGCCCCACCTGGTCGCCGGCCCGAACGGCCAGCTCGACAAAAGCCGTGCCGGGGAACAGAACCACGCCGGACATCACGTGGTCGGCCAGCCACGGGTGCGAACGCAGCGACACCCGGCCGGTCAGCACCACTCCGTCGCCGCCGGCCAGGCCGACCACGGCCCCGAGCAGCGGGTGATCGGCGGCGACCTGGCCGAAGCCGGTCGCGTCGCCGGAGCCGATGGCCGCGGACATCCAGTAGCGGCGCCGCTGGAAGGCGTAGGTGGGCAGCTCGACCGTTGCCGCGCCGGCAAAGTAGGCTGCCCAGTTGACCTTGGCTCCACGGGACCAGGCCGTGCCCAGGGCGGTCAGCAGCTCGCGGACCTCGTCCCGGTCACGGCGGAGCGCGGCGGCGAACACGACATCGCCGTCGACGCTTTCCTTTCCCATGGCCGAAAGAACCGGGTCCGGGCCGAGCTCGATGAGCGTCGTCACGCCCTCGTCGACCAGGGTCGTGATGCCGTCGGCGAAACGCACGGCCTCCCGCACGTGCCGGACCCAGTAGTCGGGCGAGCACAGGTCGGCCGAGCCGGCGACGCCGCCGGTCACGTTGGACACGACGGGAATCTGCGGCGGCCGGAAGTCGAGCACGCTGGCGATGAGCCGGAACTCCTCCAGCATCGGCTCCATCAGCGCCGAGTGGAACGCGTGCGAAGTGCGCAGCCGCTTGGACTTCTCGAACTTCCCGGCGACGGCGAGCACCTGCTCCTCGACGCCGGACAGGACGATCGACCGCGGGCCGTTGATGGCCGCGATGCTCACACCCTCGTAACCCTCGAGCGCGGCACGGACATCGCCCTCGCTGGCCCGCACCGACACCATCGCGCCGACACGCGGCAGCTCCTGCATCAGGCGGCCGCGCGCGGCGACCAGGGTGGCGGCGTCCTCCAGCGACAGCACGCCGGCGACGTGCGCGGCGACCAGCTCGCCGATGGAGTGGCCGGCGACCAGGTCCGGGGTGACGCCCCAGGACTCCAGCAGCCGGAACAGCGCCGTCTCGACCGCGAACAGCGCGGCCTGTGTGTAAGCGGTTTCCCCCAGCAGCTCCTCGTCGTCGCCGAACAGGACTTCGCTCAGGGGACGGTCCAGCTGCACGTCGAGGTGGGCGATGGCGTCTTCCAACGCCTCGGCGAAGACTGGGTATTTGCCAGAGAGTTCCCGCCCCATGGCGAGACGCTGCGAACCCTGCCCGGTGAACAGGAAGGCCAGCCGGCCGTCGACCGTGCTGGTCGCGGCGTCGCCGGAGGCGATGCTGGCCAGACCACGCAGCAGCTCGTCGCGGTCGCCGGCGATGACCACGGCGCGGTGCTCCAGCGCGGCCCGGGTCGTGGCCAGGGAGTTGGCCAGATCCACCAGCGGCGCATCCATAGTGGACAGCTGGGCGGCCTGGGCCTTTAGGGCGTCGGCACTGCGGGCGGAGACGACAAAAGGAGAGAGCGAGTCCGGGGTCGGCTGTGCGGACTCGACATCTCCAGTGGGGGCCTGCTCAAGAATGAGGTGGGCGTTGGTGCCGCTGACGCCGAAGGACGAGATGCCCGCTCGGCGAACCTCGCTGTCCCAGGGGACTTCGGAGGTCAGCAGCGTGACGGCCCCGGACGCCCAGTCGACGTGCGGCGAAGGCGCGTCGATGTGCAGGGTCTTGGGTAGCACCCCGTGCCGCATGGCCGTGACCATCTTGATCACGCCGGCCACACCGGCGGCCGCCTGCGTGTGCCCGATGTTGGACTTCAACGACCCCAACCACATCGGGCGTTCGCGATGGCGGCCGTACACGGCCTGCAACGCGTTGGCCTCGATCGGGTCGCCGAGGGTGGTGCCGGTGCCGTGGGCCTCGACCGCGTCCACGTCCGCGGCCGTCAGGCCGGCGTTGGCCAACGCCTGGCGGATGACCTTCTGCTGGGCTAGGCCGTTCGGCGCGGTGATGCCGTTGGACGCGCCGTCCTGGTTGATCGCGGAACCGCGGATCACGGCCAGCACCTTGTGCCCGTTGCGCTGCGCCTCGGACAGCCGCTCCAACACGAGAATGCCGACGCCCTCGGCAAAACCGGTGCCGTCGGCCGCCGCCGCGAAGGCCTTCACTACACCGTCGGCGGCCAGGCCGCGCTGGCGGGCGAAGGCGGTGAAGGTGCCCGGGCTGCCCATGATCGCGACGCCGCCGGCCAGGGCCAGCGTGCACTCGCCCAGACGCAGCGACTGCACCGCCAGGTGCAGCGCCACCAGCGAGCCGGAGCACGCGGTGTCAACCGTCAGAGTGGGGCCTTCCAGCCCCAGGGTGTAGGCCACGCGCCCGGAGACCACGCTGGGGGCGTTGCCGGTCAACAGATATCCGTCGAAGCCGTCGGGCGCCTCGTGCAGGCGCACGCCGTACTCCTGCGGCTCGGCGCCGACGAACACGCCGGATCGGCTGCCCCGCAACGAGTGCGGGTCGATGCCGGCGCGTTCGAGGGCCTGCCAGGAGGTTTCCAGCACCAGCCGCTGCTGCGGGTCCATCGCGGACGCCTCACGCGGGCTGATGCCGAAGAAGTCGGCGTCGAAGTCGCCGGCGTCGGGCAGGAAGCCGCCGTGCCGCACGTACGTCGTGCCGGGGTTGTCGGGATTGGGGTCGTACAGGCGATCCAGGTCCCAGCCGCGATCGGTCGGGAACTCGTCGCTGACGTGACGCCCCTCGGAAACCAGCTGCCACAGCGCATCCGGGGAGTCCACGCCGCCCGGCAGGCGGATGCCGATGCCGACGATGGCGATCGGCTCGTCATCCGCGGAAGCGGAGGCAACCGTCTCCGGCGCCTCCGCCTCCAGGCCGAGCAGTTCCGCCCGCAGATGGGCGGCCAGCAGATTCGGTGTCGGGTAGTCGAAACCGACGGTGGGCGGCAGGGACAGACCCGTCTCGGCCCCGAGCCGCGTGTGCAGCTCGACCAGACCGAGCGAGTCCAGACCCAGGTCGCGGAAGGCCTCGTCGGGTCCGATCCGGACGGTCGTCTCCGGCCGGATCCGCCGCAGCACGGCGAGTGTGTGCTCGCTCACCAGACCCACCAGGATCCGGACCTGCTCGGCGGGTGGAACCGCGCCCAGCCGACTCGCGAGCGCCCCACCCGCGTCAGGAACGAAGTTTCCGGACTCGCTCATTCGCCCACTCTCCACACCGCTGCCCTCGACGACGCCTAGACGCCGACCTCGACCCGCGTCGACGGCTCCTCGTCATATTTGCGTCGAACGTATGACAAGTCGTCCAGCAAACCGCTAGAAGTGATGCGGCGGGACCGCGTCCTGGGCACCAGGTGCCCCAACGGCAGTGACCCGACCTCACCCCACCGCAGCCAGCCATCGGCGTCGATGTAGCTGCGGCTCCTCCCAGCATTGTCGGGGTGCAGGCAGTAGGGAACATCCAGATATCCCTGCTTGAAAGCCAGCAGCAGGGCCTGTCCGAGGTCGCTGTGCAGGTTCAACACCGCCATGACGAGCGCCCGGGCCTCCTGGTACGTCTGGGAATCCGCCAGTTCTCGCGAACGGCCGACCTCCGGACGAAAGACCCGCGTGCTGTTGTGCGCGTGCTCCAGCGCCTGCACGTTCTCCGCGATTGTCGGGATGCGCCGCGACTCCGCGACGGTCTTGACGATCACCCTCTCCGCCCCGGTGGCCACGGCCAGCTGGGCCGCCGAGCCCAGCAGGCTCTCGCACCCGTGGTCGGTGGTCGGGTACATGCCCATGTACGTGTAGATCACGACGTGCCAGTTGTCGGTGGGCAGCAGCTCGGCGCACAGGGCCCGAAGTGCCTGCACCGCCTCGATGTCCTGGTCCAGGTTGGTCTGCTGGGCGTAGCTCACCGACACGCTGCGCAGCCCGTGGTCGGCGAAGAACAGGGCCTCCAGCACGCTGATCGCCACCAGCATGCTCGGCGGGCACAGCTGGCCCATCATGCAGCCGCCGAAGGTCTCCAGGTGCGGCTCTATGCCGCGGCTCTGCAACTGGGTGAACATCTCGCAGCACTGCGACCAGTTGCGCACCGAGTCCTGCAGCGGAACCCGGCCGTAGGGCAGGCAGTAGGAGACCGGGCCGCCCTCGGTGGCGTTGAGGTTCAGCGCCACCATGGAGGCGAAGATGTTGAGCGGGGTGGCCGATCCGTGCCGGACCTGCACCGGGAACTCGTCGTCGCGGATGCCGTCCAGCACCCACCGCGTGGTCTCGACCGGGTGGTTGACGATGGGATATCCGTTGAGGGCCAAGCCCTCGCGGAGCGCGGTGTCCGCGGCCTCGTGGTCGCCGACGCGGGTGTAGCTGTCCAGGGTGAGCGTGCCGACGGTGTGGGCGTCGGCCTTCTTGGTGGCGATGAGCCCCTCTCGCATGCGGTTCGGGTCGCTGAACCCCATCCTCGGCTGGGCCACGATCGAGCCGCGGCCGCCCCGGCTGCGGACGAACTCCCCGAAGTCGACGGGGTTCTCGTCCGCGCTGGGCCGAGTGGGGAAGCAGGCGCTCACACCGACACCTTGGTCCGGGCCGCTAGCGGTGTCGCCGCCGACGGCAGTCCAGCCATGAAGTCGTAGAAGCTCAGCACGGTGCGGGCGCCGTCCTCGAAGACGGCGTCGAAGCCGGCCGAGACCAGACGGTCCGACGCGCCCTCGTCCAGGGAGCCGGCGATGCCGAGCTTGCCGCCGATCACCACGGGGGTGGCCACGAGCTCGGAGCTGGCGCGGACCTCGTCGATCAGACGCAGGCCGTCCTGGTAGCCGTGGCCGTTGACGCTGGAGATGACGACCAGCGCCGGCTTGTGCTGCTCGCACTCGGCCACCAGCAGCTCGGCCGGCACGCACGGGCCCAGGTTGACCACGTCGTAGCCGAGCTCCTCGATCATCAGCTGGAGGAACACCAGGTTCCACGTGTGGGCGTCGGAGGCGACACCGCTGACCACGACCGTGCCCCGGCCGGAGGTGGAAGTGGTGTTGCTGTCTTCGAAGATCTGCGCGCTCATCGGGCCACCGCCTGGTTGGAGTACGTGCGGCTGTGGTCCAGCCGGGAAACGGACACGATCTCGTCGCCGCGCACCACGACCTCGGTGGGCGAGGGGCGGCCGAGGAACATCAGCAGGCTCGCGGTCGGGCCGTAGGCGCCGACGTTGGGAATGGTGATCACGTCGCCGGCCTTGAGGTCCGGCACCTTGACGGCGCGGCCGAAGGTGTCGCCGGGCGTGCACAGCGGCCCGACCAGGCTGACCGTCTCGACGGTCTCCTCGTCGTCGGTGGCCACCTGCACCGGCATCAGCCGGCCCAGCCCGGACATGCCGCCGAAGGTGTTGATGCCGGCGTCCAGGATGACGAACTTCTTGCCCCGGCTGACCTTCACGTTGCTCACGCCGGCCAGCAGCGTGCCGCTGGCGCCGATCAGGTAGCGGCCGGACTCGCAGGCCAGCTGCGGCGCTCCCTCGCGCCAGCTGGGGAAGTGCGTGTCCAGCGCGATCTCCAGCTCCTGGCGCAGCTTCGGGTACGTGGCCCGGATGCCGGGAACGCCGTAGGGGACGGAGAATCCGCCGCCGATGTCCAGGTAGCGCAGCGGCAGGTCGAGCTGCTCGGCCAGGGCCGCCGCGCCGGCGATGGTGTTCTGGAACTCGCCGATCAGCGCGTCTTCGTCGGTGGTGTTGGACAGGGGGAACAGGTGCATGCCCGCGATGGTCACCCCGTCCACGCGGCGCAGCTGCGGCATGACCTCGGGAAGGTGCTCGGCGTCGAAACCGAACTGCGAGGGGGTGCCGGTCATCCGGATGCCGCTGCCGGCGCTGGCCGTGGCCAGGTTGACGCGCAGCAGGCACTCGGCGGTGATGCCCAGTTCCACGGCGACCTGGCCGACGTGCTGCACATCGGTGACGGAGTCGGTGGAGAACATCCGCACGCCGAGGCTCATCGCCTCGCGCAGCTCGCCGAAGGTCTTGCCGGGGCCGGTGTACATGCAGTCGCTGCCGGCGAACCCGGCGGCCAGGGCGTTGGCCAGCTCCCCGGTGGAGCTGATCTCGGCCCGGCACCTGCGGCCGTCGCCGGACCGCAGGGCCCGCAGCAGATCGGGATGGGGGTTGGCCTTCAGGGCATAGAACAGCTCGAAGGGCTCGGGCAGCTGGTCGAACAGCTGCTCGCGGGCGGCCAGGACCTCCTCGACGTCGTAGACGTACAGCGGGGTGCCGTGCTCGGCGGCCAGCTTCTCGTAGCGGCTCATTTCGCGCTCCCTTCCAGCAGGCTCAGGAGCGCGGCCCGCGAGTTCTTGCCGTGCAGGGTCAGCGGGAACTCCTCGAGCACCCGGCAGATCGACGGGATCTTCTGCGCCTCCAGGCGCCGGGACAGCTCGCGCAGCACGATCGCCGGCTGGAGATCGGCCTCCACGAACAGGGCCAGGTCGTGGTCCTGGCTCGGCGGCAGCGCGGCCGCCGCCCGCACGCCCGGGACGTCCATGGCCGCCGCCTCGATCTCCAGCGTGCTCATGCGGATTCCCTTGCGCTTGAACATGTCGTCGCGCCGGCCCTCGAAGTACAGGTAGCCGTCGGCGTCGACGGAGCCGTAGTCCCCGGTGTGCAGCCGGGTGCGGCCGGTGCGCGGGTCGAGGCGGAACGCCTTGGCGGTGACCTCGGGGTTGCGCCAGTAGCCGGGCATCACGTGCGGCCCGTCGGCGACGATCTCGCCGACCGTGCCCGCCGGCACCTCGTCACCGTTCTCGTCGACGATGGCGACCCGCGTGCCGGGCAACGGAATGCCCGACGAGCCGGGGCGCTCGGTGTCCTCGTCCGGCGGCATGACCGTGATGCGCTTGCACTCGGTCTGCCCGAACTGCCGGACCACCTTGACCCCGGGGAAGTTCTCCCGCAGGCCGTCGATGGTGGCCTCCGGCAGGGCCGCGCCGGTGTTGGTGAACATGCGCACCGGCGGCGGAGTCTCCTTGTCCCGCGAGGCGAGCGACACGATCATCGAGGCCAGCGACGGCACGATCGGCACGACGGTCGCGCCGGTCTCCCTCATGCGCCGCAGCAGGCCCAGATCGGACTCCTCGCCGGCCAGCACGATCTCGCATTGGACGGCCGCGGTCATCAGGACCTTGTACAGGCCGTAGTCCCAGGACAGCGGGAACCGGCAGAACACGACGTCGTCCTGGCGGTACTCCAGCGCCTGCACCAGGGCGCGGGTCGCGAACACGACCTGCGAGTGCGGGCACATCACCGCCTTCGGGGCCGAGGTGCTGCCGGAGGTGTAGATGAGCACGGCCAGGTCGGTCGGCCGCACGTCGTGCACGAATGGCGTGGCGTCCTGCTCCTGGACGTCGGGCCAGACGGCGTCGAAGTCGTGCACCGGGATGGTCGCCGCGACCTCCCGGATGGCCTCGACCGCGTTGCCCTTGCCGATGACCAGCCGCGGCTGCGAGTTCTCGAACACCGAGGACATCAGGAACGGCTTCATGGCGGGGTTCAGCGGCACGAGGACCACGCCGGCGCGCACCGCGCCGTGCAGCATCGCGACCAGCTCCCGGGTGCTGGGCAGCTGGACCGCGACGCGGTCGCCGTGGTTGACACCGTGCAGGCGCAGCCAGTGCGCGAACCGGTGGCTGTGCTCGGCCAGCTGGCGGTAGGTCCAGTGGCCCTGCGAGTCGCGGACGGCGACGCTGTCCGCGTTTTCGATAAGGGCGCCGTCGAGCAGCGAGTGAATCAGTTCACCCGGTGCGTGGTGCGCCGCGCTGACATTGACGACTGGAGTGGCTGTGGCATCCATGGTCGCTCTCCGTACGCTCGGAAAAGAACGACGAGTGATTCACCTCGCTGCCGGGTAATACCCGACCTGGTGCGAACTAAATCTCCTCACCACCCAAGAGTAAGATTTGTACATACGTTCGTCATCCCCCCTGGCACCCCTAACGTGCGCCCGCCTTCGCCTTGAGCAGGTCGGCTGCCACACCGGCCAGCGCACGCCGGTCCACCTTGCGGTTCGCGTTGAGCGGGAACTCCTCGACGTGCTGGTAGTGCTTGGGCACCATGCTCTGCGGCAGCCGGTCGCACAGCCGCTTGTTGAGCTCGGCGGCGGACACGCGCTCGCCTGTGTAGAAGACGACGAGCTCCAGCCCGCCCGGGGTCTCCCGGGTCACGGTGACGGCGTCCTCCACGCCGCTGGCCCGCACCGCGTTGTCGATCTCGGCCAGCTCGATGCGCAGCCCGTGGATCTGCACCTGGGAATCCAGGCGGCCCAGATAGGCCAGCTCGGTCGGCGTGACCCAGCGGACCCGGTCGCCCGTCCGGTACCAGAGCTTGCCGCCGTACTCCAGGAAACGGCCCTTGTCGTCCTCGGGATCGAGGTAGCCGGGCGTCATCTGCGGGCCGGTGATGCACAGCTCGCCCTCGTCCTCGGTGGGCTCGCCGTCCGGGGTGATGATCAGATGCTCGTGGCCCGGGTTGAGGTCGCCGATCGGCACGACACCGTTGACGCTCAGGCTCTCGGACTCCGCGGACCAGCGGTGGGCCGTGATGGTGACGGTGAGCTCGGTCGGCCCGTACAGGTTCTCCAGCGTCGAGCCGGCCGCGGCCGCCTGCCAGTCCGCGGCGTCCGCGCACTTGAGGGCCTCGCCGGCGAAGAAGCTCCAGCGCAGCGTCGGCATCGACCGGGCGTTCAGGCCGCCCATGCGTTTGACCAGGCCGATCGCCGACGGCGTCGAGAACCAGACGGTGATGTTCTGCGCGGCGAAGTAGGCCGGCATGTCGCGGTAGGCGTGCGGCGGGATCGCGCACACGGTGGCGCCGGCGCCCCAGGCGCAGAACAGGTCGAACATCGCGCAGTCGAAGTTCAGGTCGAACGTCTGCGAGAAGACGTCGTCCGGGGTGAAGTCGAAGCGCTCGTCGAGGTACGAGAAGTAGTGATGGGTGTTGCCGTGGGTGATCGGCACGCCCTTGGGCCGGCCGGTGGAACCGCTGGTGAACAGCATGTACGCGGTGTCGGTCGCGGTCACCGGATGCGGCTGCGCCAGCTTGTGCGCCGGCTCGGGCTCGCCGGTCAGGTCGAACACCGGCATGGTGTCGCCGGCCAGCACGTCCTCCAGCACGGCCAGGCCGTACTCGTCGGCCAGCAGCGCGGTCACCCCGGCCAGGTCGATCATGGCCCGCAGCCGCGGGCTGGGGAAGCTGACGTTGAGCGGGACGACGGTGGCGCCGGAGTACAGGGCGGCGAGAAGGCCCTGGTAGGACTCGATGGTCTTGCCGAACAGGACCCCGACCACGGCCGGCGGCCTCGGGCCGCCGGCGTGGAGTGATCCCGCCCACAGCAGGGCCCGTTCGTGCGCCTCGCGGTACGTGACCTCCCGGTCGCCGAACCGGATCGCGGCCCCGTCCGGCGAAGCGGCGAGGCCACGAAGGAAACGTGCGTGCAGCGATGAGTTCATTCTTCCTCCTCTATGACATGCATGGCATGGGTCTACTAGGGATTTCAAGGATCGGCCAGAGATTCGAGGGAAATCCCGCCCCCTGTTTGCGTCATGCTGGACAGGGGTAGCGACCGGGGGGATAGCGGTTTAGCGTCAACATCGGCCACAGCCGGACCAATTCGGCCCGGAAATAGATTGGAGTCACCCATGTGGGACGCACGGTTCGAGGAAGTGCTGCGCCCGTACCTGCCTTTCCTGCCGGCGGACGAGCCGCTGACGCAGGAGTCGAGCCTGCGCGACCTGGGGCTCGACTCGCTGGGCACCGTCGAGCTGCTCGGCGCGCTTGAGCACGAGTTCGGCGTCCGCTTCGTGGACGACGCCCTGAGCCTGGAGACCTTCGCCAACGCCGGCGTGCTGTGGGCCACCCTGGACAACCTGGACAAGCAGGCGGCCTGAGCGCTGCGTCGAAGCGGCCATGTCCACTGTGGACATGGCCGCTTCTGTTCTGTAGGGGGACCGGCTTCGTGAGCCGGTCCCCTTTCTCACGCCGCGGTGCGCTTGCGGGGGCTGACCGCGAGCTTCGGATCGACCGCCGCGACCTCGAAGTTCTTGGTCGTCACGGCGACCCGGCCGAACAGGCTGTCCTGGCCAGCGATGTGCACCTTGGTCACGCCGAGGCGCTTGAGCGTGGCCACCGCGTCCGGCCAGCGCACCGTGTTGACGATGCCGTCCAGCAGCATGTCCCGGACGTGCTCGCCGGTGGTGACGATCTCGCCGTTCTGGTCGTTGACCACGGGCAGCGCGGGGTCGGCGAACGCGAGCTGGTCGAAGACCTCGGTCCGGATCTTCTCGCGCAGCGGGCCGAAGCTGCTCACGTGCATCGGCGGATGCATGGTGTACAGCGACATGCCGCCGTTGCGGCGCAGCTTCTGCTGGAACCACTCCAGGTTGTCCCGGCTCAGTGAGACCATGTGGAAGTCGTGGTCGATGTGGCAGGACACGTCGTGCCAGTAGCCCAGCTCGTCCATCTCGGCGAACAGCTGCGCGAGGATGTCCTGCGGCGTCCGGACGAACGAGTGCGTGACCACGTCGGCGAACTCCGTGGCGAAGAACTCGTCGAGGCAGCGGGCGAACTCGTACGTCATCCACACAGCGTCCGAAAAGGACAGTGAGCCCGTGTAGGCGGCCAGCGCCTTGCCGCCGAAGCTCGGGCCGACGACGACCTCGGGCTTGGCGCCCAGCTCGCCCTCGGCCCACTGGGCCAGCGCGACGCAGTTGACCAGGAAGCTGACCTGGGCGTGCCGGCTGTAGTCGCCCTCGGTGTCACGGAAGGCGTCCACCAGCGAGTAGCCCAGGCGCTCGTCGGCCTGGGCGACCAGGCGCCGCGCGTAGGGGTTGATGACCATGAACTTGCCGACGTCGGCGAAGCGGGACGGCCCCATGCCGGGGAAGACGACCGCTTCGGACGCGGTGAACTCGGTGCGCATTGGCTTGTCTCCGCTACAGGCTGGACAGGTAGGTGTGCAGGACGTCGTCGAACAGCTCGGGCTCCTCGAGGTGCGGCACGTGGCTGGACTCCTCGAAGATCTCCCAGCGGTTGCTGGGAATCAGGTCCTGGAAGGGCTGGACGGTGGCCGGCGTGGCCTCGTCGTGCCGGCCGGAGATGATCAGCGTCGGCACCTCGATGTCGGGCAGGACGTCGATGACGCCCCAGTCCCTGAGCGTGCCGATCACGTGGAACTCGCTGGGGCCGTTCATGGTGGAGTAGACGGTGGAGTCGTTGTAGATCTCGTACTGCGAGGCCTGCATGTCCCGCGGCGCCGGTTTGATCCGGCAGACGTGCTTGTCGTAGAAGGCCTGCATGGTGTTGTGGTAGTCGGGGCTGTCGGTTGTGCCCTCGGCCTCGTGGCGGCGCAGGATCTCGTCCACGCCGGCCGGCAGCTGGTCGCGCAGGACCTTCATCTCCTGCAACCACAAGGGGTAGGAGGCCGGCGAGTTGGCGATCACCAGTCCCTTGAGGCCCTTCGGGCGCTTGGCGGCGTGCATGGCGACCAGCAGGCCGCCCCAGGACTGGCCGAAGGGCACGTAGTTGCCGTCGATGCCCAGTTGCCGCACCAGGTTCGTCAGCTCGGCCTCGAACAGCTCCGGGGTCCAGAAGTCCGCGCCCTTGTCCGGCAGGTGCGTGGAGCCGCCGTTGCCGAGTTGGTCGTAGTGCACGACCGGCCAGCCGCGGGCGGCCAGTTCGCTCAGGCGCAGCAGGTAGTCGTGGGTGCTGCCGGGACCGCCGTGGACCACCACCAGCACCGGCTTGCCGGAGCTCGGGTCGCCCGTCACCCGGTACCACGTCTTGTAATCACCGAACTTCACGGTCCCCTTGGCGCTGGGGGCAAGCGACATCGTTCCACCACCTCGTCGATAGTCCTTGGCCGCCAACGCGTGCGGCGGCGCACCGCAGGTCGACGGTAGCGCCGGAGAAGGTGGGGAAACCCTTCGATCGAAGTCCCTAACCTCGGGGGCGTTCGGTCCTTGTGCTGGATCGACGAGTGCTGTACAAATGTATTAGACGTAAGTACGTATGAACTTCACTGGAGGATCCCCGTGTGGCACTACGAGCGCAGCATCGACGCCGACGCGACCCCCGCGGCGGTCTGGGCGCGCTACACCGACGTGGCCACCTGGCCCGAGTGGAACGCCGGCATGGAGAAGATGACCCTCGACGGCCCGTTCGCCGGCGGCTCCACCGGCGTGATCACCAACGCCCAGCAGGGTCCGGCACCGTTCACCCTCGTCGACGTCGTTGACGGGGTCAGCTTCACCACGCAGACGCAGATCGACGAGAACGTGGTCGTGCGGTCCCACTGCAAGGTCGTGGCGGCCGGCGCCGGTTCCACCATCACCCACCGCACCGAGCTCGACGGCCCCGGCAGCGACGAGATGGGCGCGGCCATCGGCCAGTTCCTCAGCGGCGGCATCGACGCGGGCCTCGACGCCCTGGCCAAGGTCGCGAGCTGAAGTCGGTTCCGGCGCGGGATTTCTGAGCACGGCAGCGGGGCCGGCGTTCCCGGCCCCGCTGTCCCCCACAACTTCATCGCCGGCGCGGCGCCGCGGATGGGATCCCCTCACATCCCGCGGTGTCCGCCCCGGCCACCGGACGTCAACCCCTCTGGCTCGACGTGGCGACCGGTGTTCCCCCCGCAGCCCCCTCCACCCCCTGGGGCTGCCAACAGCCCCGGCGTGATGGTCACGCCGGGGCTGTTGTCGTGCTGCCCCCGGTCTGCCGATCCCAGACCGGGGACAGCCGCCTTTATCGGGAGGACAGCCAGTCGTTGACGGCCTGGGCCGTCGCGGCGGCGTGCTCCTCGACGATGGTGAAGTGGCTCGCGCCGGGCACGGTGACCACGTTGTGGGTCTTGTCCCAGGCCACGGCCCGCCAGTCGTCGCCCGTGTCGTCGGGGTTCATGAAGGACTTGTCGGCCCGCAGGAACAACACCGGGGCCTCGATCGGGCCGAGGTCGAAGCTGGGCAGCAGGTCGATGTAGGCGTTCATGCCGCTCAGCCTTGCGCTGTCGAACTTGCCGAACACGGATTCCTTCTCCAACAGCACAACGGCCAGCTGCTCGAAGACGTCCCGTTCCTCGCCCTCGCTGACGTGATACGTGTCGACGAGCACCACGCCGTCCGGCTTGATGCCTTGGGACTCAAGGTGTTTCGCCGTCGCGTGGGCCAGCACGCCGCCGGAGGAGTAACCGAGCAGCAGGAACGGCTCGCCTCCGGCCAACTGGTTCACGGCCTCGCCGAGCACGCTGACGGCCGCTTCCGCCGTGGCGGGCAGGCTTTCGCCGCGGCCGAAGCCCGGCACCGGCAACGCGTTGACCGACCGGCCGCCGCCGATGTTGGCGGCGACGCGGGCGTGTTGGTGGGTGCCGCCCAAGGCCATCGGGGTGCTGATGCAGATCAGGCGCGGCGTGGTCGTGCCTTCCGCGAAGGTCACCGGCTTGGGCAGGTGGTCGACGTCCGCCACGCCGGTGAACTTCGGCCGGATGTCCGCGACCGCCCGCAGCAGGGTCAGGCCCTTCTGGAGGTTGCCCGACAGCACCGAGTCCCGGAAGAAGTCGCTCAGGGTCTCGTCGGCGTTGCTGTCCTCGGTCTGTGTACTGGACAGTTCAGTACACAGCCAGCGGGCCAACTCGGCCGGCGACTTGTTGTCGAACACCACCATCGCCGGCAGGGTGAGACCGGTCGCCGCGTTCAGCGCGTTGCGCAGCTCCATCGCCGTCAGCGAGTCGAAGCCCGCGGCCAGGAAGTCCCGGTCCGGGTCGACGCTGTCCGCGCTGGCGTGCCCGAGCACGACGGCCGCGTTGGCCAGGATCAGGTCCTTCAGCACCTGTTCCTGCCCCGCTTCGTCCATTCCGGACAGCTGCTTGCGCAGCACCGCCGGGTCGGCCGCCTTGCCCGCGGCCTTGCGGGTGGTGCGGATCAGGCCGTGGAACACCGGCGCCAGCCGGTCCTGTCCCACCGCGTTCAGCGCCTTCACGTCGATCCGGATCGGCGCCAGCACCGGCTTTTCGCTCGCGGTTGCCGCATCGAACAGCGCCAGGCCTTCTTCCGTGGTCAGGCCCAGCACGCCGCTGCGCTGCATCCTGGCGGCGTCGGCGTGGTCGCCCATGCCGTCGTCCCACAGGCCCCAAGCCAGTGACACCGCCGGCAGCCCCTCGGCCCGCCGTAGCTCCGCCAACGCATCCAAGTACGCATTTGCCGCCGCGTAGTTGCCTTGCCCCGGCGTGCCCAGGATCCCCGCAGCTGAACTGAACAGTACAAACGCGTCCAGCTCCAGGTCCTTGGTCAGCTCGTGCAGATTCCAGGCGGCATCGACCTTCGGCCCGAACACCTTGTCCAGCCGCTCCGGCGTCAATGCGGAGATCACCCCGTCATCGAGCACCCCCGCCGCGTGAACCACCGCCTTCAGGTCCGGCGTGACCACCTTGGCCAGGGCTTCCCGGTCCGCCGCATCGCACGCCGCGACCTCGACCTTCGCCCCCAGCCCGGCCAGTTCTTCCCTCAGCTCCTGCGCCCCGGGAGCCGCCAGGCCGCGACGGCTGGTCAGCACCAGCTCGGTGACGCCGTGTTCGGTCACCAGGTGTCGGGCCAACTTCGCCCCCAGCCCGCCCGTGCCGCCGGTGATGAGAACCTTGCCGCCAAACGTCTTTGTCGACTCCGGCGCCGGCACCCGGGCCAGCCGCGCGGCCTCGATCTCTCCCCCGCGCACCCGGACCTGCGGCTCCTCCGACCCGATGATCTCGGCCAGCTTGTCGAGCGGTGCCCCGTCTTCCAGGTCCACCAGCACGATCCGCCCCGGGCTCTCCGACCACGCGGATCGCACCAGGCCACCGACGGCAGAGGCCGCGAGGCCGCCGCGGGTGACCACCACCAGCGGTGTGTCCTTCTGGAGCTCGGCCAGCGTGGCGTAGGTCGCCTCGCGCACATCACCGGTCGGCTCGAACACGGTCCAGCCGGCGGTGTCCGCGGGGCTGGCGGTGATCGGCGTCCACGTGAGACCGAACAAGGAATCGTTGGCGCGCCGGGCATTGCCCGCATCCAGGGCGACCGGCCGCAGCATGAGGGACTCCACCGACACGACACTGCCACCGGCCGGGTCGACGGCGTGCAAGGAGACGACGCCCTCACCCGTAGGCCGGACATGCACCCGGAGCGCACTGGCCCCGGTGGCGTGCAGGGAAACGCCGGCCCAGGAGAAGGGCAGCGCGGCCTGGTCGCCGGTGACGCCGGTGAGGCTGATGGCATGCAAAGCGGCATCCAGTAGCGCGGGATGCACGCCGTAGCCGTCGATCTCGACGCCCTCGGGCAACTGAACCTCGGCGTACACCTCGTCGCCACGCTTGAACGCCGTGTGCAAGCCCTGGAACACGGGGCCGTACGCGAGGCCGGCGTCGGCCAGGACGTCGTAGTGGGCGGTCAGGTCGACCGCCTCGGCGTTGACGGGGGGCCATTCCACGGTCTCCGCCCGCCCGCCGCTGCCGAGGCGGCCGGTCGCGTGCCGCGTCCACGTCTCGTCCTGGTCGGCACGCGAGAAGACGCCGAGCTGCCGGTCGTCGCCGACCCGCACCTGCACCGCGACGCCGCCGCGCTCCGGCAGCACCAGCGGGGCCTCCAGCGTCAACTCCTCCACCACGTCGCAGCCGACGAACTCGCCGGCCCGCAGCGCCAGTTCCACGAATCCCGTGCCCGGGAAGAAGATCGAGCCGCCGACCACGTGATCGGCCAGCCACGGCAGCGTGGCCGGCGACAACCGCCCGGTCAGCACCAGCCCGTCGCCGTCCGGCGCGGTCAGCACGGCGCCGAGCAGCGGATGCCCGGCCGCCTCCAGCCCGGCCGACACCACATCGCCCGCGCCGCCGCCGAGCCAGGAATTGGCCAGGTAGTCCTGCGCGGTCAGCCAGAACGTCTCGTGCTGGAACGCATAGGTCGGCAGGTCCACCCGCCGCGCCTCGCGCCCCTCGAAGAACGCGGCCCAATCCACGTTCACGCCGTGGGCAAACGCTTGCGCCAGCCCGGAAACTAGCTCGCGCTCGGACTCCCGGTCGCGCCGCTGGGTTGCCACGAACACCGCGTCGTCCACGGAGTTGGCGGCCATCGCGGTCAGCACGCCGTCCGGCCCGATCTCGACGAACCGGCCGACGCCCTTGCCGGCCAACGTCTTCACCGCGTCCGCGAACCGCACGGCCGCCCGGACGTGGTTGACCCAGTACTCCGGCTGGCTCCACTCCCCGCCGCCGGCGGACGTGGTCACCGCCTGGATCTTCGGGGCGCTGAACTCAAGCCCGGCGACGACAGCGCGGAACTCGTCGAGCATCGGCTCCATCAGCAGCGAGTGGAACGCGTGCGACACCTTCAACCGCGAAGTCTTACGCCCCAACGCCTCGAACTCGGCCTGGACCGCCAGCACGGCCTCTTCGTCGCCGGAGATCACCACCGACTGCGGCCCGTTCACGGCAGCGATACCCATGCCGTCACGAAGCTGGACCTCGTCCTCGCCGGCCTGCAAGGCGACCATCGCACCACCGGCCGGCAGCGCCTGCATCAGGCGACCGCGAGCCGACACCAGCGTGCACGCGTCTTCGAGGGAGAGGACGCCGGCGATGTGCGCGGCGGCGATCTCACCGACCGAGTGACCAGCCACGAAGTCCGGCTTGACGCCCCAGGACTGAACTAAACGGTACAGTGCAACTTCGAACGCGAACAGGGCGGGCTGGGCGAAACCGGTCTGGTTGAGAAGGTCCTGGTCGGTGCCCCAAACGACGTCGCGCAGGGAAGAAGACGCCGACGAAGCAGCGCCAAGGGCAGTGGCCATGGCCAGGTCCAGCAGATCAACGACCTCGTCCCAAGCCGCCGCGAACACCGGGAACCGCTCGTACAGCTCACGGCCCATGCCGATGCGCTGGGATCCCTGGCCCGTGAACAAGAACGCCGTCAAACCGCCGCCACGCGCCGACCCACGAACCACGCCCGGCGCCGAAGCGCCTTCGGACAGGGCGATCGCGCCCCGTCGAAGCTCCTCAAGATCGCTGCCGACGATCACGCCCCGGTGTTCGAAGGCAGCACGGCCCGTCGCCAGCGAGTAGGCGACGTCCAGCGGCACACCGTCCACATGCGACAGCTTGACGGCCTGACCGGCCAGCGCCTCGGGGGTCTTGCCGGAGAGGATCCACGGCACCGGCCGCTGGGCGACGGTGCGCTCGGCGATCTCCTCTTCGGGCGCCTCCTCGATGATCACGTGGGCGTTGGTGCCGCTGATGCCGAACGACGAGATGCCGGCCCGGCGCGGGCGATCGGCCGACGGCCACGGCCGCGACTCGGTCAGCAGCTCGATGTTGCCGGCGGTCCAGTCCACCTGCGGCGTCGGCACGTCCACGTGCAGCGTCTTCGGCATGGTCCGGTTGCGGATGGCCATGACGACCTTGATGATGCCGGCCACGCCGGCCGCCGCCTGCGTGTGCCCCATGTTCGACTTGATCGACCCCAGCCACAGCGGCTCGGCCCGATCCTGGCCGTAGGTGGCCAGAAGCGCTTGCGCCTCAATGGGATCACCCAGGGTGGTGCCGGTGCCGTGCGCCTCGACCATGTCCACCTGGTCGGCCGAGACCTGCGCGCCGGCCAGCGCCGCCTTGATCACCCGGCGCTGCGAGGGACCGTTCGGCGCGGTCAGGCCGTTCGACGCGCCGTCCTGGTTGATCGCCGAGCCCCGCACGATGGCCAGGACCTCATGCCCGTTGCGGCGGGCGTCGGAAAGCCGCTCCACCACCAGCATGCCGACGCCTTCGCCCCAGCCCGTGCCATCCGTGGCCCCGGCGAAGGACTTGCACCGACCGTCCTTGGACAGCCCGCGCTGCTTGCTGAACTCGACGAACGTCTCCGGCGTCGCCATCACCGCCACGCCGCCGACCAGCGCCAGCGAGCAGTCCCCCGCCCGCAGCGCCTGCACCGCCCAGTGCAGTGCCACCAGCGACGACGAGCAGGCCGTGTCGATCGTGACCGCCGGCCCTTCGAGCCCGAACGTGTAGGAGACCCGGCCCGAGGCGATGGCGCCGGTCGAGTTGTTGGCCGCGTAGTCGTGATACATCATGCCAGCGAACACACCCGTGGAGCTGCCCTTGAGCGTCGTCGGGTCGATGCCCGCCCGCTCCAGCGCCTCCCACGTCGCCTCCAGCAGCAGGCGCTGCTGCGGGTCCATCACCAGGGCTTCCCTCGGCGAGATGCCGAAGAAGCCCGGGTCGAAGTCCGCCGCTCCGTGCAGGAAGCCGCCCTGGTCCGTGTACGTCGTGTTGGGCCGCTCCCCGGTCGGGTCGAAGATCCGCTCCGCGTCCCAGCCCCGGTCGGTCGGGAACGACGTCACCGCGTCCTCGCCGTCGCGCACCAGCCGCCACAGCTCTTCCGGCGACGACACCCCACCGGGGTATCGACACGCCATGCCCACGATCGCGATCGGCTCCCGGATCACCGCGTTCAGCTTCCGGTTCTGCTGCCGCAGCCGCTCGGTCTCCTTCAGCGACGCCCGCAGCGCGTCGACCAGCTTCTTGTCGGATTCGGCCATCGCACTCTCACGCTTCCCGCATCGCGTCGTCCAGGTCCAGGTCGCCCAGGGCCATGCTGATCAGGCTGTCGGTGTCCATGTCGTCGATGGACTCGGTGTCGTCCTCGGTGCCGGCGGCCGCGGCCTGCTCCACCCGCACCCCGGCCAGTTCGAGCAGGCTGTCCATCAGGCCGGAGTCCCGCAGCCGGGCCAGCGGGATCGACTGCAGGACACGGCGGATCTCGTCGTCCCCGCCGCCGTCGGTGACGGTCGTCGCCAACTCCTCCAGGAGGTGGTCGGCGAGCGCCTTCGCGCTCGGGTAGTCGAAGATCAGCGTGGCCGGCAGCTTGAGCCCGGTGACGGTGTTGATCTGGTTGCGGAACTCGACCGCGGACAGCGAGTCGAAGCCGAGTTCGGAGAAGGCACGGTCCGGTTCGATGGCCTCCGGCCCGGCGTGGCCGAGCACGGCGGCGGCTTCCCGACGCACCATATCCAGGACGGTGCTGGCACGATCCTCGATCGGCAGCCCGATCAGCTTGTCCCGCAGCGACCCGGCGACGGCGCCGCCGGCGGCCCGGCGAGTGGGGCGGATCAGTCCGTGGAACACCGGGGGCAGGCGGTCGGCGCCGGCGGCGTTGAGGGCCCGGATGTCGATACGGATCGGTGCCAGCGAGGGCGTCGAGCTGCCGCATGTGGCGTCGAACAGGGCCAAGCCCTCCTCGGTGGACAGCCCGAGCACACCGGACTTCTGCATGCGGGCGGCGTCGGCGTGGTCCCCTCCCATGCCGTCGTCCCAGAGGCCCCAGGCCAGCGACACGGCTGGCAGGCCCTCGCTGTGCCGGAGTTCGGCCAACGCATCCAAGTACGCATTTGCTGCCGCGTAGTTGCCCTGGCCGGGCGTGCCGAGCGTGCCGGCAGCTGAACTGAACAGTACAAAAGCACTCAGATCGAGGTCGCGAGTCAGCTCGTGCAGGTTCCACGCCGCGTCCACCTTGGGCCGGAACACCCTGTCCAGGCGCTCGGGCGTCAGAGCGGAGATCACCCCGTCGTCCAGGACGCCGGCCGCGTGGATGATCGCCCGCAGGTCCTTGGTGATCACCTTCTTCAGCGACTTCCGGTCGGCCGCGTCGCACGCCGCGATCTTGACCTTGGCCCCGAGCTCCGTCAGCTCCTTGGCCAACTCCTTGGCCCCCGGGGCTTCCAGTCCTCGACGGCTGGTCAGCACCAGGTCGGTGACGCCGTGGTTGACCACCAGGTGGCGGGCCAGCTTCGCGCCCAGGCCGCCGGTGCCACCGGTCAGCAACACCTTGCCGTCGAACGGATTCGTCGGCTCCGGCGTCGGCACCTTGGCCAGGCGGGCGGCAAACAGCTGCCCGTCACGCACCCGCAGCTGCGGCTCGCCGGACCCGATGATCTCCGCCAGCTTCTCCAGCGGGGCCCCGGGTTCCAGATCGACGAGCACGATCCGCCCCGGACTCTCCGACCAGGCCGACCGCACGAGACCGGTGACCGCGGCAGCGGCCAGGCTGGCTTCGGCCGACCCGACCCCAGCCATGCCAGCCTCACCCGACTCGATCCCAGCCAGGCCAGCCTCAGCCGACTCAATCCCAGCGGCGCCGTCCCCGGCCGGACCACCTTCCACCGCTCCGGCCGCACCGGCCACGCCGCTGCGGGTCACCACCACCAGCTGCGTGTCCTTCTGGAGCTCGGCCAGCGTGGCGTAGGTGGCCTGGCGGACGTCACCGGTCGGCTCGAACACCTCCCAGCCGGCGGTGTCGGCCGGGGTGGCGGTGATCGACGTCCAGTTCAGGGCGAAGAGCGAATCGTTGGAACGGCTGGCGGCCAGCTGGTCCATGGACATGGCCCGCAGGGCAAGTGTGGTCACGGTGACCACGGCACCGCCGGCCGGGTCGACGGCGTGCAGCTCGACCACGCCTTCGCCGACGGGCTTCACCTTGAGGCGCAAGGCCTTCGCGCCGGTGGCGTGCAGGGCAACACCGCCCCACGAGAAGGGCAGCGCGGCCTGGTCGCCGGTGACACCGGTGAGACTGATGGCATGCAAAGCCGCATCCAGTAGCGCGGGGTGCAGGCCGAAACCGTCGATGTCGACGTCGTCGGGCAACTGAACCTCGGCGTACACCTCGTCGCCGCGCCTGAAGGCGGTGTGCAGGCCCTGGAACACCGGGCCGTAGGCGAGGCCGGCGTCGGCCAGGTTGTCGTACAGGCCGTCGAGGGAGATCGGCTCCGCGTCGGCCGGCGGCCATTCGACCGCGGTGGCGGCCGGGGCGCCGGTGCCGAGGCGGCCGGTGGCGTGCCGGGTCCACGCCTCGTCCTCGTCGGGACGGGAGTAGACGGCGATGCCCCGGTTCTCGTCGACCACGACCTGGATCGCCACGCTGCCGCGTTCCGGCAGCACCAGCGGGGCCTCCAGGGTCAGGTCCTCGACCACGTCACAGCCGATGTGGTCGCCGGCCCGGACCGCGAGCTCCACGAATCCCGTACCGGGGAAGAAAATCGAGCCGCCCACCACGTGATCGGCCAGCCACGGCTGGGTGCTGGCCGACAGCCGCCCGGTGAACACCACTGCCTCGGAACCGGCCAGCGCAACGGCCGCGCCGAGCAGCGGGTGGTCGGCAGTGCTCAGGCCCATCGACGCCGCGTCCCCGCCGCCGTTGAGCTGATCGGCCCGCAGCCAGAACCGCTGGTGCTGGAAGGCGTAGGTCGGCAGGTCGATCCGGCGCGCCCCGGCGAAGAACTTCATCCAGTCCACGGCCACGCCGTTGGCATAAGCCTGCGCGATGCCCGCAACCAACTCCTGCTCTTGTGGCCGCTCACGCCGCTGGGTCGCGATCAGCACGGCGTTGTCCACGGAGTTCGCCGCCATCCCGGTCAGCACGCCGTCCGGCCCGCTCTCGACGAACTTCGTCACGCCCAGCTCGGACAGCTGCCCGACCGCATCCGCGAACCGCACCGCCTCGCGGACGTGGTTGACCCAGTACTCCGGCTCACTCCACTCCCCGCCCCCGGCCGACGTGACCACGACCGGGATCTTCGGCGCGTTGAAGGTCAGGCCGGTGACGACCTCGCGGAACTCATCCAGCATCGGGTCCATCAGCGACGAGTGGAACGCGTGCGACACCTTCAGCCGTGACGTCTTACGCCCCAGCGCCTCGAACTCCGCCTTGATCGCCAGCACGGCCTCTTCGTCGCCGGAGATCACCACCGACTGCGGCCCGTTCACCGCCGCAATGCCCATGCCGTCACGGAGCTGGACCTCGTCCTCGCCGGCCTGCAACGCCACCATCGCACCACCGGCCGGCAGCGCCTGCATGAGCTTGCCGCGAGCGGACACCAGCTTCCGAGCGTCCTCCAGCGAAAGCACACCGGCGACGTGCGCGGCGGCGATCTCGCCCACGGAGTGACCGGCCAGGAAGTCCGGCTTCACCCCCCAAGACTGAACTAAACGGTACAGTGCAACCTCGAACGCGAACAGCGCCGGCTGCGCATTCCCGGTCTGGTTGAGAGCCTCCTGATCGGCGCCCCAGACAATGGCGGCGACCTCCGGATCAATCGCCTCATCCCACGCCGTCGCGAACACCGGGAACCGCTCATACAGCTCACGGCCCATGCCGATCTGCTGCGAGCCCTGGCCGGTGAACAAGAACGCCGTCTTGCCACTTGCGGCCGTGCCGGTGGTGACGCCGGCACCGGAGGTGCCGGAGGAAAGGGCGATCAAGCCCCGGATCAGGTCGTCGCGGTCGGCGCCGACGACGACGCCGCGGTGGTCGAAGGCGGCACGGCTGGTGGTCAGCGAGTAGGCGACGTCCAACGGCTCCAGCGCATCGACCCTGGTCAACAGCCGGCTGGCCTGCTCGCGCAGGGCCTCCCGGGTCTTGCCGGAGACGACCCACGGCACGACGGCCGGGGTGATCTCCCGCGCGGGCTCCGCGGCCGCCGGCGCCTGCTCGATGATCACGTGGGCGTTGGTGCCGGAGATGCCGAAGGACGAAATACCCGCGCGGCGCGGACGATCCACCGCCGGCCACGGCCGCGACTCCGTCAATAGCTCGACGCTGCCGGCGGCCCAATCCACGTGCGGGGTGGGCTCATCCACGTGCAAGGTCTTGGGCAGCACGCCGTTACGCATGGCCATGACCATCTTGATGATCCCGGCAACACCGGCAGCAGCCTGCGTGTGACCCATGTTGGACTTGATCGACCCCAGCCACAACGGCTCATCGCGATCCTGACCATAGGTCGCCAACAAGGCCTGCGCCTCAATGGGATCGCCCAAAGTCGTGCCGGTGCCGTGAGCCTCGACGGCGTCCACATCGGACACTGTCAGGCCAGAGTTGGCCAGTGCCTGGCGGATGACCCGCTGTTGCGCGGGACCATTCGGTGCAGTGAGGCCGTTCGAGGCGCCGTCCTGGTTGATGGCGGAACCGCGGACGATGGCCAGCACCTCGTGTCCATTGCGGACGGCGTCGGAAAGGCGTTCCACCAAGAGCAGACCGACGCCCTCGCCCCAGCCGGTGCCGTTCGTCTGGCCGGCAAAGGACTTGCAACGGCCGTCGGGCGATAGGCCGCGCTGACGGGAGAACTCGACGAACGTCTCGGGCGTGGCCATCACGGTCACGCCGCCGGCCAGGGCCAGCGAGCACTCGCCGGTGCGCAGGGCCTGGATCGCCCAGTGCAGCGCGACCAGCGACGACGAGCACGCGGTGTCGACCGTGACGGCCGGGCCCTCCAGCCCGAACACGTACGAAACCCGGCCGGAGGCAATGGATCCCGTGTTGTTGTTGGTCGCGTAGTCGTGATACATCATGCCGGCGAACACGCCGGTGTCGCTGCCCTTCAGCGTGGCCGGGTCGATGCCGGCCCGCTCGAAGGTCTCCCACGCGGTCTCCAGCAGGAGCCGTTGCTGCGGATCCATGATCAGCGCCTCGTTGGGGCTGATACCGAAGAACCCCGGATCGAACTCGGCCGCGCGGTGCAGGAAGCCGCCCTCACGGGTGTAGGTGCTGCCGGGCCGCTCGCCGCTCGGGTCGAAGATGCGCTCGGTGTCCCAACCACGGTCGGTCGGGAACTCGGAGATGGCATCCACGCCGTCGAACACCAGCCGCCACAGGTCTTCCGGCGACAGCACGCCGCCGGGATAGCGGCAGGCCATGCTCACGATGGCGATGGGCTCGTCGGACGCCGAGGTGGTGGCCACGATCGCCGCACCCGGCCCGTCGCCGCCGAGCACCTCGCCGAGCAGGTACTCAGCCAGCGCCACCGGCGTCGGGTAGTCGAACACCATCGTCGCCGGCAGGCGGATGCCCGCCTCCTCGCTGAGGGCGTTGCGGAACTCCACTGAGGACAGTGAGTCGAAGCCCAGCTCGTTGAACGCCTTCTCCGGCTCGATCGCCTCCGGCCCGGCGTGGCCGAGCACGGCGGCGGCCTCGCGCCGGATCACGTCCAGCACAACGGTCAGCCGCTCCTCCACCGGCACGCCCGCGACCCGCTTCTGCAATGCGCCGGCCGCGGCGGCACCGCCGGCGACACGACGGCTAGCGCGGACCAGGCCGTGGAACACGGGCGGCAGCCGGTCGGCGCCGGCCGCGTTCAGGGCCCGGATGTCCAGGCGGATCGGCACCAGCGCGGCGGCGTCGCTGCCGATGACCGCGTCGAAGAGGGCCAGGCCCTCCTCGGCCGACAGCCCGAGCACGCCGGTCCGCTGCATTCGGGCGGTGTCGACGTGATCGCCCATGCCGTCGTCCCAGAGACCCCAGGCCAGGGACAGGCCCGGCAAACCCTCGGCCCGTCGCTGCTCGGCCAACGCATCCAAGTACGCATTTGCTGCCGCGTAGTTGCCCTGGCCGGGCGCGCCGATCACGCCGGCAGCTGAACTGAACAGTACAAACGCACTCAGATCAAGATCACGGGTCAGCTCATGCAGGTTCCACGCCGCATCGACCTTGGGACGGAACACCCTGTCCAGACGCTCGGGCGTCAGCGCGGAGATCACGCCGTCGTCCAGCACACCGGCCACGTGGATCACGGCCCGCAGGTCGTCGGTGATCACGCCGGCCAGCGAGGCCCGGTCGGCGGCGTCGCAGACCGCGACGGTGACCGTGGCACCGAGCTCGACCAGCTCCGACCGCAGCTCAGCGGCCCCGGGTGCTTCCAGGCCACGCCGGCTGGTCAGGACCAGGTCGGTGACGCCGTGGTTGACCACCAGGTGCCGGGCCAGCTTGGCGCCGAGGCCGCCGGTGCCACCGGTGATGAGCACCTTGCCGTCAAAGGGATTTGTCGACTCGGGCAGCGGCACCCGGGCCAGGCGCGGGGACTCCAGCTTGCCGTCGCGACGCCGGAGTTGCGGCTCACCTGCGCCGATCACCTGCGGCAGCACGGTGTTCACGTCGACACCGGGCTCCAGGTCGACCAGCACGAACGGCTCAGGGTTCTCCGACTGCGCCGAACGGACCAGTCCGGCCACCGCCGCGCCGACCAGGCCGCCGCGGGTGACGATCACCAGCGGCTCGCCGGTCTGGAGTTCGGCAAGCGTCGAGTAGGTGGCCTCGCGGACGTCTCCCGACGGCTCGAAGACGCGGAAGCCCTCCACGGCAACGGGATTGGCGGTGATCGACGTCCAGGTGACGCCGAACAGCGAGTCTGCGGTGCGGCGCGCCCCGACCTGCTCGACCGCGACCGGCCGCAGCATCAGGGAGCCGACCGACACCACCGCAGCGCCGGCCGGGTCGGCGGCGCGCAGCGTGACCACGCCGTCGCCGGTCGGCTTGACGTGCACGCGGAGCGCGGACGCCCCGGTGGCGTGCAGGGCGACGCCGGCCCAGGCGAAGGGCAGCGCGGCCTGCTCGCCGACGATGCCGGTGAGGCCGATGGCGTGCAGGGCCGAGTCGAGCAGCGCGGGGTGCACGCCGTAGCCGGTGACGTCGGTGCCAGCGGGCAACTGAACCTCGGCGTACACCTCGTCGCCGCTCTTCCAGGCGTTGTGCAGGCCCTGGAAGGTGGGGCCGTAGTTGAGGCCGGCGCCGGCGAGGTTGTCGTAGAGGCCGTCCAGGTCAATGGGTTCCGCGCCGGCCGGTGGCCACGCCGCCAGGTCGAACGTCGAGACCGGGGCCTTGCCGACGGCGGCGGTGGCGTGCTTGGTCCACGAGCTGTCGTCGTCGCCACGCGAGTACACGGTGACCTGGCCGTTGTCGACCACGAGCTGGAGCGCGACGCCGCCCAGCGGGGGCAGGACGAGCGGGGCCTCCAGGGTGAGATCCTCGATGACATCGCAGCCGACCTGGTCGGCCGCGCGCAGCACGAGCTCGACGATTCCGGTGCCGGGGAACAGGATCGTGTCACCGACGGCGTGATCACCCAGCCAGGACTGGGATCCGACGGCCAGGCGGCCGGTGAACACGAGGCCGTCCGACTCCGGCGAGCCGAGGATCGCGCCGAGCAGCGGGTGCTCGGCCGACTCCAGGCCGGCCGACAGCACGTCGCCGAGCCCGGAAGCGGCCCCGGCCCAGGCTTCCTTCATGTAGTTGGTGGTGCTGATCCAGAACGCCTGGTGCTGGAACGGGTAGGTCGGCAGCTCGACCCGCCGCGCACCGGCGCCCTCGAAGAACTTCGTCCAGTTGACGGGCACGCCGTTGGCGAATGCCTGCGCCACACCGGAAACCAGCTCGCGCTCCTGGTCCCGGTCGCGCCGCTGGGTCGCCACGAACGCCGCGTCCTCGACGGAGTCGGCACCCATGCCGGTCAGCACGCCGTCCGGTCCGACCTCCACGAACTTGGTCGCGCCCTGTTCGTGCAGCGACGTGATGGCGTCCGCGAACCGCACGGCCGCCCGAACGTGGTTGACCCAGTACTCCGGCTGCGTCCAGTCGCCGCCGCCGGCCGAGGTGATGACCGCCGGGATCTTCGGCTCGGCGAACTCCAGACCAGCGACAACGGTCCGGAACTCATCCAGCATCGGCTCCATGAGCGGCGAATGGAACGCATGTGACACCTTCAGCCGCGAGGTCTTGCGGCCCAACGCCTCGAACTCGGCCTGGACCGCCAGCACGGCCGCTTCGTCACCAGAAATCACGACCGACTGCCGGCCGTTGACCGCCGCGATACCCATGCCTTCGCGCAGGGTGATCTCGTCCTCGGTGGCCTGCAGAGCCACCATCGCACCGCCGGCCGGCAGCGCCTGCATCAGGCGACCACGGGCGCTGACCAGCTTCTTCGCGTCGTCCAGCGACAGCACACCGGCGACGTGCGCGGCGGCGATCTCACCGACCGAGTGACCGGTCACGAAGTCCGGCTTCACGCCCCACGATTCGAGGAGCCGGTACAGCGCGACCTCGAAGGCGAACAGGGCGGGCTGTGCGTTGCCGGTCTGGTTCAGTAGATCCTGGTCTGAGCCCCAGACGACGGCATTGAGGTCGGCGTCGATCGCCGCGTCCCACGCCTGGGCGAACACCGGGAACGCCTTGTGCAGCTCGCGACCCATGCCTATGCGCTGCGAACCCTGGCCGGTGAACAGAAAGGCCGTCGCGCCAGTTGCCCTTGCCACGGAACGGTTCCGACCGGCGGCGATGGCGTCCAGCCCGCTGTCGAGCGCGTCGCTGAGGGCCACGGCCCGGTGCTCGAAGGCGACCCGATCCGTGAGCAGCGTGTATGCCAGGTCCAGCGGGGAAACGTCCACTGCGGACAGTTGAGCCGCCTGCGCCGCCAAAGCCTCGGGGGTCTTGCCGGAGACGATCACCGGGACGATCCGTGCCGTCTCCGTGCGCTCGACCGGGGCGGCCTCGGGCACCTGCTCGATGATCACGTGCGAGTTGGTGCCGGAGATGCCGAACGAAGAGATACCCGCCCGGCGTGGGCGATCCACCGCCGGCCACGGGCGAGACTCGGTGATCAGCTGCACATTGCCGGCGGTCCAGTCCACGTGCGGGGTCGGCTCGTCGACGTGCAAAGTCTTGGGCAGCACACCGTTCTGCATCGCCATGACCATCTTGATGATCCCGGCGACACCGGCAGCGGCCTGCGTGTGACCCATGTTGGACTTGATCGACCCCAGCCACAACGGCTCGTCCCGATCCTGACCATAGGTCGCCAACAGCGCCTGAGCCTCGATCGGGTCACCCAGGGTCGTGCCGGTGCCGTGCGCCTCGACAGCGTCCACATCGGACACCGCGAGACCGGCAGAAGCCAGCGCCTGACGGATAACCCGGCGCTGCGAAGGCCCGTTGGGGGCGGTCAGGCCGTTGGAAGTGCCGTCCTGGTTCACGGCCGAGCCGCGAACAATGGCGTGGACCGGGAGGCCCCTACGCTTGGCCTCGGAGAGGCGGGTCACCAGCAGCATGCCGACGCCCTCACCCCAGCTGGTGCCATCCGTGGCGCCGGCAAAGGACTTCGCTCGGCCGTCGTGGGCCAGGCCCTTCTGCCGCGAGAACTCCACGAACAGCTCCGGCGTCGCCATGACCGCGACACCGCCGGCCAGCGCCAGGGTGCACTCCCCCGACCGCAGCGCCTGCATGGCCAGGTGCAGAGCCACCAACGACGAAGAGCAGGCGGTGTCGATGGTGACGGCCGGCCCCTCCAGACCGAACACATAGGACACTCGGCCGGAGGCGATGGCGCCGGTGCTGCTGTTGGCGGCGTAGTCGTGGTACATCATGCCGGCGAACACGCCGGTGTCGCTGCCCTTCAACGTCGCCGGGTCGATACCGGCCCGCTCGAACGTCTCCCAGGTGGCCTCCAGCAGCAAACGCTGTTGCGGGTCCATCATCAGCGCCTCGTTGGGGCTGATGCCGAAGAAGGCCGGGTCGAACTCGGCGGCCTCGTGCAGGAAGCCGCCCTGGTTGGTGTAGCTGGTGGCCGGCCGCTCGTTCGCCGGGTCGAACAGCGCGGCCGTGTCCCAGCCGCGGTCCTCGGGGAACGGCGTGATCGCGTCCACGCCGTCCGCCACCAGTCGCCACAGCTGCTCAGGCGTGGAAACCCCGCCGGGGTAACGACAAGCCATGGACACGATGACGATCGGATCGTCCGAAGTGGACGCGGTCGACACAGGCGCGACGATCTTGGCGTCCTCGCCGCTGCCCGAGACCTCGTCCAGCAGGTAGCGGGCCAGCACGATCGGCGTCGGGTAGTCGAACACCAGGGTCGCCGGCAGCCGCAGTCCGGTCTCGGTGTTCAGGGTGTTGCGCAGGTCGACCGCGGCCAGCGAGTCGAAGCCCAGGTCGCGGAAGGCCCGCTCGGGCTCGACGGCCTTGGCCGAGCTGAAGCCCAGCACGGCCGCGACCTTGGTCAGCACGAGGTTGAGGACCGTGCTCTCCCACTCCTCGGCCGGCAGCGCGGCCAGCAGTCGCCGCAGCGCGCCGGATTCCGCCTTCGCACCAGCGGAACGCCTGCGCGCCAACGGAACGAGCGTGCGGAACAGCGGCGGCAGTTCTTCGCCCCGGGCCTTCAGCGCAGATAGGTCCAGGTGCACGGGGACCACGGCGCCACGATCGACAGCCAGTGCGGCGTCGAACAGCTCCAGGCCCTCATCCTTGCCCAGCGCGACCAGGCCGCCGGCCGAGATGCGGGACCGGTTGGCGTCGTCGATGGTGTCGGTCATGTCGCTGGAGTCGGCCCACAGGCCCCACGCCAGCGACAGGCCCGGCAGACCCTCGGCCCGCCGCTGCTCGGCCAACGCATCCAAGTACGCATTCGCTGCCGCGTAGTTGCCCTGGCCGGGCGCGCCGATCACGCCGGCAGCTGAACTGAACAGTACAAATGCCGAGAGGTCGCGGTCGCGGGTCAGCTCGTGCAGGTTCCAGGCCGCGTCGACCTTGGGGCGGAACACCGTGGCCAGGCGCTCGGGCGTCAGTGTGGAGATCACGCCGTCGTCCAGCACACCGGCGACGTGTACCACCGCGTTCAGGTCGGGGATGTCGGCCAGCAGCGCGGCCAGCGCGTCCCGGTCGGCCACGTCGCAGGCGGCAAAGGTGACCACATCACCCAGCTCCGCCTTGAGCTCGGCCGCACCGGGGGCGTCGGTACCGCGGCGGCTGGTGATCAGCAGCTTGCTCACGCCGTGCTCGTTGACGAGGTGCCGGGCGAACAGCACACCCAGGCCGCCTGTGCCGCCGGTGAGCAGCACCGTGCCCTCGCCGAACGGCGTCGCCGGCTCGTCCGGTGTGACGCGGGTCAGTCGGGCGCCCTGAATGACGCCGTCACGCACGATGACCTGCGGTTCGCCGGATCCGATCACGTCCGGCAGCACGGAGCCGACATCGACGCCGGGCTCCAGATCGATCAGCACGTACCGGTCGGGGTTCTCCGACTGCGCCGACCGCACCAGGCCGCGCACGGCCGCGCCGACCAGGTCGCCGCGAGTCACCACGGCCAGCACCGGGGCTTCGCTGGTCTGGAGCTTGGCCAGGGTCTCGGCCGCCGCACCAAGGGCGGAGTTCGTAGCGGGCTCGAACACCTCGACGTCGCTGATGTCGGCGGGCGTGGTCGGGATCGGCGACCACGTGACACCGAACAGGGACTCGGCGGAATTCGACGCGCTGAGTTGGTCGACCGCGACCGGCCGCAACATCAGGGAGCCGACGGACACGACCGCCGCACCGCCGGCGTCGGCCGCCTGCAACGAGATCGTGCCTTCGCCCACCGGCTTGACCCTGACCCGCAGCGCGGACGCGCCGGCGGCCAGCAGCGTGACGTCGGACCAGGAGAACGGCAGCGCCGCCTGGTCGCCGACCACGCCGGTCATCGGCACCACGTGCAGGGCCGCGTCCAACAGGGCCGGGTGCAGGCCGAACTGCTCGGCGTCGGCTCCCGCCGGCAACTGAACCTCGGCGTACACCTCGTCGCCGACCCGCCAGGCCGCCTTGAGGCCCTGGAACGTCGGGCCGTAGTTCATGCCGGCCTCGGCCAGGCCCGCGTACGTGCCGGTGACGTCGATGGCCTCCGCGCCGCGCGGCGGCCATTCGGTCAGATCGAACGAGGCGGAGGCCGTGCCGAGCACACCGGACGCATGCCGGGTCCAGGCCAGGTCGTCGTCGCCACGGGAGTAAACGCTGACTTGCCGCCGGCCGTCCTCGGGGCCACCGACCACGACCTGCACCGCGACGCCGCCACGCTCGGGCAGGATCAGCGGGGCCTCGATGGTCAGCTCCTCGACCGCGTCGCAGCCGACCTGGTCGCCCGCGCGCAGGGTGAGCTCGACGAACCCAGTGCCGGGGAACAGGATCGCGGTGCCGATCACGTGATCGGCCAGCCACGCCTGGTTTCCGGACGAGAGGCGACCGGTCAGCACGACGCCGTCGGAGTCGGCGAGGGTGACGGTGGCCCCGAGCAACGGGTGGTCCGCCGCGCCGAGGCCCATGGCGGTGGGATCGCTGCCGACCACGCCGTCGCCACGCAGCCAGAACCGCTCGTTCTGGAACGCGTAGGTCGGCAGGTCGATGCGACGAGCGCCGTGGCCGCCGAAGAACGCCTCCCAGTCGGCCGACAGGCCGGAGACGTACAGGGCGCCGATCGCCGCGATGATCGCGGAGGCTTCGTCGCGGCCCTTGCGCAGCGCGGGAATCAGGGTGGCGTTGTCGACCGACGCCTGGGCCATGCCGGTCAGCACACCCTCGGGGCCGATCTCCAGGAACCGTCCGACGCCTTGAGCCGCAAGGTTCTTGACCGCGTCGGCGAAGCGGACGGCCTCGCGCACATGCTTGACCCAGTACTCCGGCTCGGTCCACTGCCCGCCACCGGCCGAGGTGGTCACGACCGGGACCTTCGGCTCGGCGAACTCCAGACCAGCGACGACGGCCTGGAACTCGTCCAGCATCGGATCCATCAGCGCCGAGTGGAACGCGTGCGACACCTTGAGCCTGGTGGTCTTGCGGCCCTTGACCTCGAACTCCGCCTTGATGGCCAGGCAGGCGGCCTCGTCGCCGGAGATCACCACCGACTGCGGGCCGTTCACCGCCGCGATGCCCACCCCGTCGACCAGCGTGATCTCGTCCTCGGTGGCCTGCAACGCCACCATCGCGCCGCCGGCCGGCAGCGCCTGCATGAGCCGACCGCGAGCCGACACCAGCTTGCGGGCGTCCTCCAGCGACAGCACACCGGCCACGTGGGCCGCCGCGATCTCGCCCACCGAGTGACCAGCGACAAAGTCCGGCTTGATGCCCCAGGACTCGAACAGCCGGTACAGCGCGACCTCGAACGCGAACAGGGCCGGCTGCGCGTTGCCGGTCTGGTTCAGAAGGTCCTGGTCAGCACCCCAGACGACGGCGTTGAGGTCGGCGTCGATCGCCGCGTCCCACGCCTGGGCGAACACCGGGAACGCCTTGTGCAGCTCGCGACCCATGCCTATGCGCTGCGAACCCTGGCCGGTGAACAGGAATGCCGTCGGCACGTCCGCGGCCACGCCGCGAAGTGTCAACTCCGACAGGCCTTCCAGAGCCTCCTCGCGGTTGCCGGCGACCACCGCCGCACGATGCTCCAGGGCGGCGCGGGAAGTGACAAGCGAGTAGGCGATGTCCAGGAGGTCATCCTCCACATTGGACACTCGCGCGGCCTGAGCGGCCAACGACTCGGCGCTGCGACCGGCCACCAACAACGGCAGCGGCACAGCAGCCGGCCACGGCGTGACGGGCTCGGCCGCCTCGACGGCCTCGACCGCCGGCGGCTCCTCGATGATGATGTGCGCATTGGTGCCGCTGACGCCGAAGGACGAGATACCGGCCCGCCGGGGCTGGTCGGACGTCGGCCACGGCCGGGATTCGGTCAGCAGCTTGACGTTGCCGGCGGTCCAGTCCACGTGCGTGGAGGGGTTCTCGGCGTGCAGGGTCTTGGGCAGCACGCCGTGCCGCATCGCCATGACCATCTTGATGATGCCGGAAACACCGGCCGCTGCCTGGGCGTGGCCGATGTTGGACTTGATGGACCCGAGCCACAGTGGACGGTCCTCGGGCCGGCCCTGACCGTAGGTGGCCAGAAGTGCCTGCGCCTCAATGGGGTCGCCCAGGGTGGTGCCGGTGCCGTGGCCCTCGATGAGGTCGATCTGCGACGCCTTGATCTGCGCGTTGGCCAGCGCCTCGCGGATCACCCGTTGCTGGGCCCGGCCGTTGGGCGCGGTCAGGCCGTTGGAGGCGCCGTCCTGGTTGATCGCCGAACCGCGAACCACCGCCAGGACGGGGTGTCCGTTGCGCTGGGCATCGGAAAGGCGCTCCAGCAACAGCATGCCGGCGCCCTCGGACCATCCGGTGCCGGCGGCCTCGTCGGAGAAGGCGCGGCAGCGGCCGTCGAACGCGAGACCCTTCTGCTTGCTGAAGGCGATGAACGGGCCGGGCGTGGCCATCACCATTACGCCGCCGGCCAGGGCCATCGTGCACTCACGCTTGCGAAGTGCCTGCGCCGCAAGGTGAAGGGCCACCAGCGAGGAGGAGCATGCGGTGTCGATGGTGACCGCCGGACCCTCAAGACCCAGCGTGTACGAGATGCGGCCGGAGATCACCGCGGCGGCGTTGGCCGTGGTCAGGAACGCCTCAGCGATCTCTGGCTGCTGCGCCAGCACGTACTCGTAGTCCTGCACGCCGGAACCGGCGAACACACCCACCGGCTCACCGCGCACGGCATGCGGGTTGATACCCGCGCGCTCGAAGGCCTCCCACGACACCTGGAGCATGAGCCGCTGCTGCGGGTCCATGGCCAGCGCCTCGCGCGGCGAGATGCCGAAGAAGCCCGGGTCGAAGTCGCCGGCGTCGTGCACGAAACCGCCGCTGCTGACATAGCTGGAGCCGGTGTCCGAGCCGCCGCTCAGCGCGTCCAGGTCCCAGCCGCGGTCGGTCGGGAACGGGGTGATCGCGTCGACGCCGTCGGCGACCAGCCGCCACAGCTCCTCGGGGGAGGAAACCCCACCAGGGTATCGGCAGCTCATCGCCACGATGGCGATCGGGTCCTGCTCCTCGGTCTCCACCTCGTGCAGCCGCCTGCGCGTCTGGTGGAGCTCCGCGGTCACCTTCTTGAGGTAGTCGAGGAGTTTCTCGTCGTTCGCCATCCCAGCCTCACGCGTCCTTCAAGTGGGTCACCGCACGGTCAGGCAAGACCGAGTTCCTTGTCGATGAAGTCGAAAACGTCGTCGGCGCTGGCGTCGTCCAACGCGACGTTCTCCTTGCCGTCGCCCAACATCTCGCCGATCCGGCCGATGAGCGTCTGCAGCCGGGAAGTGATGCGGTTGCGTTCGAGGTCCTCGGCCGACAGCGCCAGCACGGTCTCCTCCAGCCGGTCCAGGTCGGCCAGCACCGGCAGCACGCCGCCGGCGCTCTCGCCCAGCAGCGACTTGAGATGGCTGGCCACCGCGGAGGTGGACGTGTACTCGAAGACCAAAGTGGACGGCAGCTTCAGGCCCGTTGCCGTGCCGAGTCGATTGCGCAGGTCGACCGCGCTGACCGAGTCGAAGCCCAGCCCCTCGAACGGCCGGCTCGGGTCCAGTGTGGACGGATCGTCGTACCCGAGCACGGCGGCGACGTGGCTGCGCACCAGGTCCAGCACCGCACGGCCGCGCTCGGCGTCGGACAGGCCGGCCAGCTTGGCGGCGAACGCCGACTCGCCGGCGGCCTCCTCTCCAGCGTCGAGGACCTCGCGGACGTCCGGCAGCGCGTCGAGCAACGGCCGCGGGCGGGACATGGTGAAGGTGGGCACGAACTTGGCCCAGTCGAAGTCGGCGATGACGATGTGCGCGTCGGCGTTGTCGAGAGCCTGCTGCATGGCGTTGATGGCCTGCTTCGGCGGCATCGCCGGGGCGCCCATGCGCCGCATGAAGGCGACCATCTCCTCGTCGACCATGCCGCTTTCCCAAGAGCTCCAGGCGATCGAGGTGGCCGTGCGGCCCCGGGCAATGCGCTGGTGGGCCAGGGCGTCGAGGTGGGCGTTGGCCGTGCCGTAGCCGGACTGGCCGCTGCTGCCCCAGATCGCGGAGCCGGAGGAGAAGAGCACGAAGGCGTCGAGCTCGCGATCCCCGAGCAGCTCGTCGAGGTGCGCGGCGCCGAGGACCTTGGCCCGCCCGACCTCCGCGAACTCGTCCAGCGTGATCTCCTCAACCGACGCGATTCGTTGCGACACACCGGCCGCGTGCACGACCGTGGTCAGATTCGGGATGCCGTCGAGGAGTTCGCGCACGGCCTCGCGGTCGGCGACATCGCAGGCGACGACGCTGACCTCGGCACCGAGCTCCTTCAGCTCGGCTTCCAGCTCGCTGACGCCCTCGGCGGCGCTGCCCCGACGGCTGGTCAGGACCAGGTGTTCGGCGCCGTTGCCGGCGAGCCAGCGGGCGACATGGGCACCGAGGCCGCCGGTGCCGCCGGTGATCAGCGTTGCGCCACGCGGCTTCCACGACCGCTTGGGCGCGGATCCGTTCAGGCCGGCACGAACCATGCGGCGGGCGAAGCGACCGTTGGCGCGTAAAGCGATTTGGTCCTCGTCGTCGATGCCGGACAGGGCGCCGAGCAGGCGCCGCACGGTCGTCTCGTCGACACTCTCGATGTCGATCATGCCGCCGAAGGTGTCGGCGTGCTCCAGCGCGAGGACGCCGCCGAGGCCCCACAGCGAACCCTGAGTGGCGCTGGTCAGCTCGGCGCTGTCGGCCACGGCGACACCGCCGGCCGTGACGCACCACAGCTTTCCGGTGACACCGGCGTCGGCCAGGGCCTGGGCGAGGGCGACGGTCGCGGCGCCGCCGGTGGACATCGCCGGGTAGAGCGGGTGCGGTGTGTCGTCCAGCGCCAGCAGCGAGAGCACGCCGGCCGGGGCGTGGCTGCCGAGCTGGGTGACGAGGCCGGCGCGGTCGGCGTCGGCGAACTCGAGGATCTCGACGTCGGTCGCGGCGGCAACGGCCCTGGTCAGCTCGTGGTCCTTGAAACCCTGGGGCACCACGACGAGCCAGGTGCCGAGCAGGGATTCGGCCTGCATGTCCTCGACCGGCAGCCAGCTCACCTTGTAGCGCCAGGAATCCACCATGGCCTGGTCGCGATACTGCCTGCGCCACGCGGACATCGCCGGCAGCACCTCGCCGAGCACGCCCGGCTGGAGCTCCAGCCGATCGGCCAGGTCAGCGAGGTCCTCGCGCTCGACAGCGTCCCAGAAGGCGGCGTCGATCGGGTCGGCCGAGGCGACCAGGGCTTCCTTGTCACGCCAGTAGAACTGGTGCTGGAAGGCGTAGGTCGGCAGGTCGATCCGCCGCGCTTCGCGACCCTCGAAGAACTTGGCCCAGTCCACGGTCACGCCGTGGGCAAACGCTTGCGCCAGGCCGGAAACCAGCTCGCGCTCCTCGGGCTTGTCGCGCCGCTGGAGGGCCGTGAAGGCCGCGTCCTCCAGGCAGTTCGAGCCCATGCCGGTCAGCACGCCGTCGGGGCCGATCTCCACGAACTTGGTCACGCCCTGGGCCCTGAGCCCGGTCACCGCGTCGGCGAACCGGACGGCCGCCCGCACGTGGTCGACCCAGTACTCCGGCTCGGTCCACTGCCCGCCGCCGGCCGAGGTGGTCACCACACCCAGGGACGGTTCGGTGAAGGTCAGACCCTCGACGACCTTGCGGAACTCGTCCAGCATCGGCTCCATCAGGGCCGAGTGGAACGCGTGCGAGACCTTGAGCCGGGTGGTCTTGCGGCCCCGCGCCTCGAAGTCCGCCTTGATCGCGAGACACGCGGCCTCGTCACCGGAGATCACCACCGACTGCGGGCCGTTGACCGCCGCGATGCTCACGCCGTCCGGCAGCTCGATCTCGTCCTCGGACGCCTGGATCGCCACCATCGCGCCGCCGGCCGGCAGGGCCTGCATCAGCTTGCCGCGGGCGTTGACCAGCTTCCGGGCGTCCTCCAGGGACAGCACGCCGGCCACGTGGGCCGCCGCGATCTCGCCGACCGAGTGGCCGGCCACGAAGTCGGGCTGCACACCCCAGGACTGAACTAAACGGTACAGTGCAACTTCGAACGCGAACAGCGCCGGCTGCGCGGCGCCGGTGCGGTTCAGAACGTCCTGGTCAGCACCCCAGACCTGTGCGGACAGGTCGGCGTCGACCGCTTGGTCCCAAGCCGCCGCAAAGACCGGAAAAGCCGCATGCAGCTCGCGGCCCATGCCGATCCGCTGCGACCCCTGCCCGGTGAACAGAAAGGCAGTCTTGCCGGCCAGGGCGGCGCCGGTCACCACTCCCGCGCCCGGTGTGCCGTCGGCGATGGACTTGAGACCGCGGATGAAGTCGTCCTGCTCGACGCCGATGACCGCGGCCCGCTGGTCGAACGCGGTACGCCCGGTGGCCAGCGAAAACGCCGCGTCGACCGGCTCGGCAACCTCCACATCGGACAGACGCGAAGCTTGGTCCGCCAACGCCTGCGCGGTGCGGCCGGAGATCAGCCACGGCACCACCCGACGTTCGACGGTCCGCGCCGGCACCTCGGCCACCGGCGCCTCTTCGATGATCACGTGCGCGTTGGTGCCACTGAGGCCGAACGACGAGATGCCGGCCCGGCGCGGCTCGCCGGTCTCCGGCCAGGGCTTGGTCTCGGCCAGCAGCTCGATGTTGCCGGCGGTCCAGTCCACCTGCGGCGTCGGCTCGTCCAGGTGCAGCAGCTTCGGCATGACGCCGTGCCGCATCGCCATGACCATCTTGATGATGCCGGACACGCCGGCCGCCGCCTGGGCGTGGCCGATGTTGGACTTGATCGAGCCGAGCCAGAGCGGCCGCTCGCGGTCTTTCCCGTACGTGGCCAGCAAAGCCTGCGCCTCGATCGGGTCGCCCAGCGTGGTGCCGGTGCCGTGCGCCTCGACGACGTCGACCTGGGCGGCGGAAAGCTGCGCGGCGGCCAGCGCCGCCTCGATCACCCGCCGCTGCGACGGGCCGTTGGGCGCGGACAGGCCGTTGGAGGCGCCGTCCTGGTTGACCGCGCTCCCCCGGACGACCGCGAGGATCGGGTGACCGTTGCGCTGGGCGTCGGAAAGCCTCTCCACCAACAACATGCCGATGCCTTCGCCCCAGCCGGTGCCGTCGGCCGCGGCGGCGAAGGACTTGCAGCGGCCGTCGGCGGCCAGGCCGCGCTGCTCGCTGAAGCCGACGAAGGAGTCCGGTGTGGACATGACGGTCACGCCGCCGGCCAGCGCCAGCTCGCATTCCCCGTTGCGCAGGGCCTGCATCGCCCAGTGCAGCGCGACCAGCGACGACGAGCACGCGGTGTCGACAGTGACCGCCGGCCCCTCCAGGCCCAGCGTGTAGGCGACACGGCCGGAGACGACGCTGGCCAGGCTGCCGACGCCGCCGCCGGGCCAGTAGTCGTGGTAGGCGACGCCGGCGAACACGCCGGTGCGGCTGCCTTTCAGCGTGGTCGGATCTATACCGGCACGTTCAAGTGCCTCCCACACCAGCTCCAGCAGCAGCCGCTGCTGGGGGTCGGTCTCCTTGGCCTCGCGCGGGCTGATCCGGAAGAAGTCGGCGTCGAACTGGCCGGCGTCGTGCAGGAAGCCGCCCTCGCGCGAATACGTCTTGCCCGGCGTGCCCGGCTCCGGGTCGTACAGGCCCTCGACGTCCCAACCACGGTTGGTGGGCAGCATGCTGATGCCGTCGCCGCCGGAGGCGACCAGCTCCCATAGGCCCTCCGGCGTGGTGACGTCCCCGGGATAACGGCAGCTCATGGCCACGATGGCGATCGGCTCGTGCTGCCTGGCCTCGGCCTCGCGGAGCTGGCGGCGCACCTGCTGCAGTTCCGAGGTGGCCCGCTTGAGGTAGTCGCGGAGCTTGTCGTCGGTGCTCATCAAGTCAGCCAATCTCCGTGGTCAGGAAATGCCGAGTTCGTTGTCCAGGGCCGCGAACAGCTCGTCGTCGGTGGCCTCGTCCAGACTCCCCTCCGAGGCATTGGCGATTTCCTCGTTGTCGCGCCACTTGCGCAGCAGGGCCTCCAGCCGGGCGGTGACCTTGGGCCGGGACCCGTTCACCTCGGTGGCCGACAGCGTGGCCTCCAACCGGCCGATCTCGGCGATCAGCTGCTGGGCCGGGTCGAACTCGCCGGGCTGCAGCAGCTCCCGCAGGTGGTCGGCGACGTCCTGGGAGGTCGGGTAGTCGAAGACGAGCGTGGCCGGCAGCTGGAGGCCGGTGGCAAGGCCGAGTTGCTTGCGCAGCTCGACGGCGGTCAGCGAGTCGAAGCCCAGCTCCTTGAACGCCCGGTCCGGCTCGATCGAGGTGGACGAGCCGTGGCCGAGCACCGCCGCCACGTGCTTGCCGACCAGGTCGAGCAGCAGCCGCTCGCGGTCGGCCTCGGGCAGCTCGGCCAGCCGTTCACGCAACGAAGTGTCACTGTGCTGCGACTGCCGGGCCGGGACCCGAACCAGGCCGCGCAGCAGCGTCGGCAGACCCTCGGGTCGGGCCCGCAGCGCCGCCTTGTCCAGCTTCAGCGGCACGACCAGCGTGTCGTCGACGGTCAGGGCCCGGTCGAACAGGGGGCCGATCTCGTCGGCGGTGAGCACCGGGGTTCCCGTGCGGCGCATGCGTTCCGCGTAGGCCTCGTCGCCGTTGTCCAGCGCGCCGAAGGCGATGGCCACGCCGTTGTGGTGCGCGGCCAACGAGTTGAGGTAGCCGGTGGCGGCGGCGAAGTTGGCCTGGCCGGTGCCCAGCAGCAGGCTCGTCGCCGAGGAGACGAGGATCAGGTTGGCGTCGCGGTGGTTCCAGGCGCCGTCGATCGTCTGGTCGAGGACGCGGTCGAGCTGGTCGTCGGTCATGTCGGCCAGCAACGCGTTGTCGTTCAGCGACTCGGCGTGGATGACGGTGTCGATCTTCTGCTTGCCCGCCTTGTGCAGGACCTTCACGCCCTTGGCGGCGAGGTGGTCGGCGATGGCCTTGCCGATGCCGTGCTTGCCGCCGGTGATCAGCACGGTCTTGCCGATCGGGCGTTCGGCGCCCGGCTGGGCGGCGGTCAGCCTCGGGATGAGGATCTTGCCGTCGCGGACGCGCAGCTCGGGTTCGCCGGTGTCGACGGCCTTCTTGGCGTCAACGCTGCCGTCGGTGTCGAGCAGCACGAACCGGCCGGGGTTCTCCTCCTGGGCCGAGCGGACCAGGCCCCACAGCGCTCCGTTCTGGCCGGTGAGGACCAGTTTTCCGTCGAATTCCCGGATCAGGCCGAGGAGTTGCCGGGCCGCGGCCTTGGCCTCGGCCGGCGAGCCGTCGGGCGGGCACTGGACGTGCACGACGTCCGGGGCGTCGAGGGTCGGCAGCCACTCCGCCCAGCCGGCCAGCGGCAGCTCGTCCGACCACGTCTCGTCGGTGGGGCGGCCGTTCGGCGCGGCTACCCAGTCGACGCGGTACAGATCGTCACCGGTCGCGGCGAGCTGGTCGGCGGTGATCGGCCGGGTTTCGACCGCGGCGATGGTCGCCACCGGGCCGTTGTCGTCGGCCAGGGTGATGGCCCCGGCGGCGATGCGGGCCCGAATCGTGCCGGTTCCCGTGCGGTGCAGGGCGATTCCGCGATAGGTGGACGGGATCACGGCGTCGGTGATCGTCGGCTGGAGTGCCGTTTCGAGCAGCGCCGGGTGCAGCGCGAAGCGCTCGTCAGCCTCGGGCAGCGTGACTTCGGCGTAGATCTCGTCGCCGACCTTGACCGCTTGGATGCCCTGGAAGGCCGGGCCGTAGCCGAAGCCGAGGGGCAGCAGGTCGATGTCGATCGGTGTGCCGCCGCTGGGCCGGTCGAAGGTCTCGCCAGCCGGGGCGCCGTTGGCCAGGACACCCGTGGCGTGGCGAATCCACCCGTCTTCGCCGCGGGAGTAGATGCTGACTTTGTTGCTCGTGGCGACGACCTGGATCGTCACGTCGCCGGTCTCGGGCAGCACCAGCGGGGCTTCGAGGGTGAGCTCCTCGATCAGGTCGGCGTCGACCCGGGCTGCTGCCTGGAGCGCCAGTTCGACGAAGCCGGCGCCGGGGAACAGGATGCTGCCGAGCACGTCGTGGTCGGCCAGCCAGGGCTGGGTTTCCGTCGAGATGCGGCCGGTCAGCACCACGCCGTCGCCTTCGGCGGCCGGGACGGCCGCGCCGAGCAGCGGGTGGTCGATGGCGTCCAGGCCGGCCGAGTTGACGTCCGCGCCGTCGGCAATGACCGAGTTGACCCAGAAATGCTGGTGCTGGAAGGCATAGGTCGGCAGCTCGACGCGGCGGGCCTCGCGGCCGGCGAAGAACTTCGTCCAGTCGACCGTGACCCCGTTGGCCCAGGCCTGGGCCAGGCTCGCCACCAACTCCCGCTCTTGTGGCTTCTCCCGCCGCTGGGTCGCGAGGAACACAGCATCCTCGGCGCAGTTGGCGCCCATGCCGGCCAGCACGCCGTCCGGTCCGATCTCCACGAACTTCGTGACGCCCTGGCTGGTGAGCTCCGCGACGGCATCCGTGAACCGAACCGCCGCACGCACGTGGTTGACCCAGTACTCCGGCTCCGTCCACGTGCCGCCGCCAGCCGAGGTGATCACCGGCGGGATCTTCGGCTCGGCGAAGGTCAGGCCATCGACGACCGTCCGGAACTCGTCGAGCATCGGCTCCATCAGCGGCGAGTGGAACGCATGCGACACCTTCAGGCGTGTGGTCTTGCGGCCCCTGGCCTCGAACTCGGCTTGGATGGCCAGCACGGCCTCTTCGTCGCCGGAGATCACGACGGACTGCGGGCCGTTGATCGCCGCGATACCCATGCCCTCGCGCAGGGTGATCTCGTCCTCAGTGGCCTGGATCGCCACCATCGCGCCGCCGGTCGGCAGGGCCTGCATCAGACGACCACGGGCACTGACCAGCTTCCGGGCGTCCTCCAACGACAGCACACCGGCCACGTGGGCGGCGGCGATCTCACCCACGGAGTGACCGGCCACGAAGTCGGGCTTGAGGCCCCAAGACTGAACTAAACGGTACAGTGCAACTTCGAAGGCGAACAGCGCGGGCTGAGCGTGGCCGGTCTGATTGAGGGCCTCCTGGTCCTCGCCCCAGATGACGGTGGCAACCTGGGGATCTGTCGCCGCATCCCAAGCCTCCGCGAACACCGGGAACCGCTCGTACAGCTCCCGGCCCATGCCGATCCGCTGCGAACCCTGACCGGTGAACAGGAACGCCGTCAGGCCCTTGCCGGCAACCACACGGTTGGCCGAAGCCAGGCCGCGGGCCAAGCCCTCGCGGTCCTCCGCGACGAAAGCGGCGCGGTGCTCCAGCGGGGCCCGGAGCGTAGCCAGCGAGTAAGCGACGTCCAGGGGCTCACCATCCACATCAGACAGACGCGCGAGTTGGGAGATCAGGCCGTCGGCGGTCTTGGCGGAGACGAGCACCGGGACCGGGCGCGACTCGACGGTCCGCTCGGCGATCTCCGGCTCGGCCTGCTCGATGATGACGTGGGCGTTGGTGCCGCTGATGCCGAACGACGAGATGCCAGCCCGGCGAGGGCGGTCGACCGACGGCCACGGGCGAGCCTCGGTCAGCAGCTCGATGTTGCCGGCGGACCAGTCCACGTGCGGGGTCGGCACGTCGACGTGCAGCGTCCGTGGCAGCACCCCACGCCGCATAGCCATGATCATCTTGATGATGCCGGCGACGCCCGCCGCCGACTGGGTGTGGCCCATGTTGGACTTGATCGACCCCAGCCACAGCGGCTCGGTGCGGTCCTGACCATAGGTGGCCAGAAGTGCTTGCGCCTCAATGGGATCGCCCAGGGTGGTGCCGGTGCCGTGCGCCTCGACGGCGTCAACGTCGGCCGCCGACAGGCCGGCGTTGGCCAGGGCCTGCTGGATCACGCGCTGCTGCGCGGGGCCGTTGGGTGCGGTCAGGCCGTTGGAGGCACCGTCCTGATTGATGGCCGAACCCTTGACCACGGCCAAAACGTTGTGCCCGTTGCGCTGAGCATCGGACAGCCGCTCGACCAGGATCAGGCCGACGCCCTCACCCCAACCGGTGCCGTCGGTGGCCCCGGCGAAGGACTTGCAGCGGCCGTCCGGGGACAGCCCGCGCTGCTTGCTGAACTCGACGAACGTCTCCGGCGTCGCCATCACCGCGACACCGCCGGCCAACGCCAGCGAGCACTCCCCCGACCGCAGCGCCTGGATCGCCCAGTGCAGCGCGACCAGCGAGGACGAGCACGCCGTGTCGATGGTGACGGCTGGCCCCTCGAAGCCGAAGGTGTAGGAAACCCGGCCCGAGGCAATGGATCCCGTGTTGTTGTTGACCTTGTAGTCGTGGTACATCATGCCGGCGAAAACGCCGGTGTCGCTGCCGCGCAACGGTCCCGGGTCGATGCCGGCGCTCTCGAACGTCTCCCACGCGGTCTCCAGCAGCAGCCGCTGCTGCGGGTCCATCTCCAGCGCCTCGTTCGGGCTGATGCCGAAGAAGCCGGGGTCGAACAGGGCGGCGTCGTGCAGGAAGGCGCCGCGCTTGGTGTAGGTGCTGCCGGGGCGCTCGCCGCTCGGGTCGTAGATCCGCTCGGTGTCCCAGCCACGGTCGGCCGGGAAGTCGGTGACCGCGTCGACGCCGTTGAACACCAGCTGCCACAGGTCGTCCGGCGACGTGACGCCGCCGGGGTAGCGGCAGGCCATGCCGACGATGGCGATCGGTTCGTCCGAAGTGGACTTGGCCCGGGTCTTCACGGTCGTGGCCGCGCCGGCGAAGCTGGCCACCAGGTAGCCAGCGACCGCGCGGGTCGTCGGGTAGTCGAACACCAGCGTGGCCGGCAGGCGCAGGCCGGTCTCGCCGCCGAGCTGGTTGCGGAGCTCGACCGCGGACAGCGAGTCGAAGCCCAGCTCGTTGAACGCCCGATCCGGGTCGATCGCGTCAACGGTCGCGTGGCCGAGAACTTCGGCGACATGCTTACGCACCAAGGCAACCAGCAGCCGCTCGCGCTCGCCGGCGTCGAGGCCGGCCAGTCGGCGCTCCAGCGACGAGCCGCCGCCGGCGGTCCGCTTCGACGGGACGCGGACGAGGCCGTGCAGGATCGGCGGCTGCACCGCGGCCTGCGCGCGCAGCGTGCTCAGGTCGAGCCGGAACGGCACCACCGTGGCGAGATCGGCCTTGAGCGCGCTGTCGAACAGGGCAAGGCCCTCCTCCGGCAGCAACACCGGCATGCCGGCCCGCTCCAGGCGCTGAAGGTCGGCGGCCGTCAGCAGGTCGGCCATGCCGCCCACCTGCGCCCACGGCCCCCAAGCCAGCGACACCGCCGGCTGCCCGTTGGCCCGCCGATGCAGGGCCAGCGCGTCCAGGAACACGTTGGCAGCGGCATAGTTCGCCTGGGCGGTGCCGCCGAAGGTGCCCGCGACCGACGAGAACAGCACAAAGGCCTTGAGGTCGCTGGTGAGTTCGTGCAGGTGCCGCGCGGCTTCTGCCTTCGGGGCCCACACGCGCTCGATCCGCTTGGCGTCCAGCGCGGACACCACGCCGTCGTCCAGGACTCCAGCCGCGTGCACGACGCCGGTGAGCTGCTGAATTCCCTTGAGCAGCCGGGCAACCGCGTCGCGGTCGGCCACATCGCACGCGGCGACGGTGACCCGAGCGCCGAGGGTTTCCAGTTCCTGGACCAACTCGGTGGCGCCGGGGGCGTCCGCGCCGCGGCGGCTGGTCAGCACGAGGTTCGAGACGCCTTGGGACGCAAGGTGCTTGGCGAACAGCGCGCCGAGGCCGCTGAGGCCGCCGGTGATCAGCACGGTGTCGCCGAAGTCGGTGCTGCCGTTGACTTCGGCGACCCGGGCCAGGCGCGGCACCCGTAGTTCCCCGCCCCGCACCGAGACTTCCGGCTCGCCAAGGGCGATGGCGGCGGCCACGTCGTCGCCGTCGGTGTCGATCAGGCCGAAGCGGCCCGGATTCTCGGCGATCGCCGACCGTACGAGGCCCCAGACCGGGGCCACGTCGAGGTCGATGTCGTTGGTGTCGACGGCATTGCGGGTGACGAAGACCAGCCGGTTGTCCGCATTGGACTCATCGGCCAGCCACTCCTGCACGCGTCCGAGGACGTGGGCGAGGGCGTTCTTGCCGGCCGGCACGTCTTCGTGGAGCGCTTCTTCGTTGCCGGCGACGGGCATCGGCGTCCACACGACGTGGAACAGCGAGTCGTGCTGGCGGTCGACGCTGAGTTGCTCGACCGAAACCGCCCGCGAGACCAGGGATTCCACGAACAGGATCGGGTCCCCGAGCAGGTCCGTGACCAGCACCGACGCCGAGTCGTCGCCGGTCTTGCGGATCCGGACGCGCAGCTCGGCGGCGCCGGTGCGGTGCAGGGTGACGCCGTTCCACGCGAACGGCAACTGCGTCTCGCCGCCTTCCTCGCCGGTGACGAGCTGGGCGTGCAGGGCGGAGTCGAGCAACGCCGGGTGCAGGCCGTAGCGCTCGGCCTCGGCGCCCTCGGGCAGCGCGACCTCGGCGTACGTGTCGTCGCCGTCGCGCCAGGCCGCCTTGAGGCCCTGGAACATCGGCCCGTACACGTATCCCTGGTCGGCCAGGTTCTCGTACGCGCCGTCGAGGTCGACTTCCTCGCCCGGTGGCGGCCATTCGGCCAGGTCCTCGGTGGTGTCGCCGCCGGTGCCGACCACGCCGGTGGCGTGCCGCGTCCAGGTCAGGTCGTCGACGCGGGAGTAGATGCTGACGTTGCGGGCCCCGTCGACCACCACCTGCACCGCCACGCCGCCGCGCTCCGGCAGGATCAGCGGGGCTTCGAGCGTCAGCTCCTGCACCACGTCGCAGCTGACGTGGTGGCCGGCCTGCAGCGCCAGTTCGACGAAGGCCGTGCCCGGCAGCAGAAGCGCGCCGAGAACGTCGTGATCGCCCAGCCAGGGCTGGGTTTCCACCGACAGGCGGCCGGTCAGCACCACTCCGTCCGTCTCCGCCGAGGCCACCGCCGCGCCGAGCAGCGGGTGTTCCACCGCGGTCTGCCCCACCGAGGTGACGTCCCCGCTGTCCCGGTTCGAGGTCAGCCAGAACGTCTGGCGTTGGAAGGCGTAGGTCGGGAGGTCCGTGCGGCGGGCGCCGGTGCCGTCGAAGAACTTCGTCCAGTCAACCGTGACCCCGTTGGCCCAGGCCTGCGCCACTGCACTGACCAGTTCACGTTCCTGCGGCCGCTCCCGCCGCTGAGTGGCAATGAATGCTCCGTCATCGAGGCAGGTGGCACCCATACCGGCCAGCACGCCATCCGGGCCGACCTCCACAAACTTGGTCACGCCCTGCTCGTGCAGCGTCGTGATGGCGTCCGCGAACCGCACGGCCTCACGCACGTGGTTGACCCAGTACTCCGGCTGCGTCCAGTCGCCCCCGCCGGCCGACGTGGTCACCACCGGGACCTTCGGCTCGGCGAACTCCAGGCCAACGACAACGGCCCGGAACTCGTCGAGCATCGGCACCATCAACGGCGAGTGGAACGCATGCGACACCTTGAGCCGGGTGGTCTTCCGGCCGCGCGCCTCGCACTCCGCCTGAATGGCCAGCACGGCCTCTTCAACACCCGAGATCACCACCGACTGCGGGCCGTTGATCGCCGCGATACCCATGCCGTCGCGAAGCGTGATCTCGTCCTCGGTCGCCTGCAGAGCCACCATCGCGCCGCCGGTCGGCAGGGCCTGCATCAGGCGACCACGGGCACTGACCAGCTTGGCCGCGTCATCGAGGGAGAGGACACCGGCGATGTGCGCGGCGGCGATCTCGCCGACCGAGTGACCGGCCACGAAGTCGGGCTTGAGACCCCAGGACTGAACTAAACGGTACAGTGCAACTTCGAAGGCAAAGAGGGCGGGCTGGGCGAACCCGGTCTGATTGAGAAGGTCCTGGTCAGCGGCCCAGATCACGGCCTGAAGCTGCCCGTCCAGCTTCCCGGCCACCTCATCCCACGCCGCCGCGAACACCGGGAAGCGCTCATACAGCTCACGGCCCATGCCGATCCGCTGCGAACCCTGACCCGTGAACAGGAAGGCCGTCTTGCCTGGGATGACCGCAGCGCTCGTGAAGGTGTCGGCGTCCAGGGCGAAGGCCCTGTGGTCGAAGGCGACGCGGCTGGTGGCCAGGGTGAAGGCGACGTCCTGGGCGGGGCCGGACACCGCCGAGACCTGGGTGATCTGGGCGGTCAGGGCGGCGGGGGTCTTGCCGGACACCAGGAAGGGCAGGATGCGCGAAGAGACGGCCGGGGCCGGCTCGTCCGATACCGCCTGCTCGATGATGACGTGGGCGTTGGTGCCGCTGAGGCCGAAGGAAGAGATGGCGGCCCGGCGCGGGCGGTCCACCGACGGCCAAGGGCGGGGCTCGGTGAGGAGCTGGACGTTGCCGGCGGACCAGTCGACGTGGGGGGTGGGCTCGTCGACGTGCAGGGTCTGTGGCAGCACGCCGTGGCGCATGGCCATGACCATCTTGATGATGCCGGCGACACCGGCGGCGGCCTGGGTGTGGCCGAGGTTGGACTTGATCGAACCGAGCCAGAGGGGCTCGGAGCGGTCCTGGCCGTAGGTGGCGAGCAGGGCCTGGGCCTCGATGGGGTCGCCGAGCTTGGTGCCGGTGCCGTGGGCCTCGACGGAGTCCACATCGGACGTGTCGAGGCCGGCGTTGGCCAGGGCCTGACGGATGACCCGTTGCTGGGCGGGACCATTGGGAGCGGTGAGGCCGTTGGAGGCGCCGTCCTGGTTGATGGCGGTGCCGCGAACAACGGCGATGATGGGGTGCCCGAGGCGCTCGGCGTCGGACTTGCGCTCGACCAGGATCAGGCCGACGCCCTCGGACCAGCCGGTGCCATCCGCCGCGCCGGCAAAGGACTTGCAGCGGCCGTCCACGGAAAGGCCGCGCTGCTCGGAGAAGTCGACCAGCGCCTCGGGGGTGGCCATGACGGCGACGCCGCCGGCCAAGGCCAGAGAACATTCGCCGGACCTCAAAGCCTGGATGGCCAGGTGCAACGCGACCAGCGAGGACGAGCAGGCCGTGTCGATGGTGACGGACGGCCCCTCGAAGCCGAAGCTGTAGGAGACGCGACCGGAGGCGATGGAGCCAGAAGCGCTGTTCAGGGTGTAGTCGTGGTACATCATGCCGGCGAACACACCGGTGGACGAGCCCTTCAACGCCCGGGGATCGATGCCGGCCCGCTCGAAGGTCTCCCACGCGGTCTCCAGCAGCAGGCGCTGCTGCGGATCCATCAGCACGGCCTCACGCGGGCTGATGCCGAAGAAGTCGGCGTCGAACTCGGCGGCGTCGTAGAGGAAACCGCCGTCGCGCGTGTAGGACTTGTTGGGCTTGCCCGGTTCCGGGTCGTACAGGTTGGCCAGGTCCCAGCCCCGGTTGGTCGGGAACGGGCCGACGGTGTCGGAGCCGTCGGCGACCAGCCGCCACAGGTCCTCGGGCGAGTTCACGCCGCCTGGGTAGTGGCAGGCCATGCCGACAATGACGATCGGGTCGTCGTCGAGCGCCGCCACCGTACGGACCGCGGCGACGGAAGTGCCGGTGCCGCCGACCTTCTCGCGCAGGTACCCGGCGACCGCGCGGGAAGTCGGGTAGTCGAACACGAGCGTCGCCGGCAGCCGCAGCCCGGTCTCGGCGCCGAGCAAGTTACGAAGTTCCACGGAGGCGAGGGAATCGAAGCCCAGCTCCTGGAAAGCCCGGTCGGGCTCGATCGCGTCTGTGGAGGCATGCCCGAGCACGGCGGCGACGTGACGACGCACCAGGTCCAGCAGCAGGGCGTCGCGTTCCTCATCGCCGAGGCCGGAAAGCCGATCCGCCAAGGAGTTTCCGGTGATCGAGCCGGCACGAGCCGCCTGCCGCTGCGGCACGCGAACCAGGCCACGCAGCACATGCGGCACCTCGCGGGTACGGAGCGTGCCGAGATCCAGCTTCACCGGCACGAGGTTGGTCTCGCCGGAGTCAAGTGCGGCATCGAAGAGCCGAAGGCCCTCGGCAGCGGACAGCCCGGGCAGGCCGGACTTGCGCATGCGCTCCAGGTCGACGTCGCCGAGCTCCGCGCCGAGACCGGCGTCGACGGCCCACAGTCCATAAGCGAGCGACGTGGCCGGCAGGCCGCGTGAACGGCGGTGCTGGGCCAAAGCATCCAAGAACACGTTGGCCGCGGCGTAGCTGGCCTGCCCGGCCGCGAGCAGAAGCCCGCCGGCCGAGGAGATCAGCACGAACAGGTCGAGGCCACGGGTCAGCTCGTGCAGGTGCCAGGCCGCATCGGCCTTCGGCCGCAGCACCGCGTCCAGCTCCTCGGCGGTGACGGCCTCGACGAGACCGTTCTCCGCGATGCCGGCCGCGTGCACCACGCCCTTCAGGTCGGTGATGCCCTCCAGCAGGAAAGCCAGGGCGTCCCGATCGGACACATCGCAGGCGGCGACGGTCACGGTGGCACCGTGACCCTCCAGTTCGGACACTAGTTCGGCTGCGCCAAGGGCCTCGATGCCGCGACGACTCGTCAGCACCAGGCTGCGGAAGCCTCGCTCCGTCACCAGGTGCCGGGCGAACAGCGCACCGAGGCCGCCGGTGCCACCGGTGACCAGGACCGTGCCGTCGGCAGCCCCATGGCCGGCGGTGTCGGTGGTCACGCGGGCCAGTCGAGGGACGAACACCGCACCGCCGCGGACCGCAACCTCGTGCTCACCGAGCACCAAGGCCGCGGACACGTCGTCGGAATCGGTGTCCACCAAGACAAAACGGCCGGGGTTCTCCGCCTGTGCGGCCCGCACGAGACCCCACACCGGGGCCACGGTCAGGTCGACGTCCTCGCCGCTGACCGATACCGCGCCGCGAGTGACGAAGGCGATCCGGGTGTCCTCGGACAGCGCCGCCCGGATCCGCTCCAGGACAACGGAAGCGACCGAGCGAACGCCGTCGAGCACGTCGCCCTCAGCCGAAGCGACGCGCTCGACGGCCAGATCGGAATCCACAAGGGATCCCGTGGTTGCCGGCTGCCAAACAAGCTGGAACAGAGGTTCCGCGGAGGACAGCTGCGCGGGCGTGACCGGCCGGGAGGCCAGCGACGCCACCGTCAGCACGGGCTGGCCGGTCAGGTCGGCGACGGTGAGAGAGTGCTGGTCGTTGCCCGCCGGAGCCATCCGAACCCGCAACGCCGACGCCCCGGAGGCGTGCAGCGTGACACCGCTCCACGCGAACGGCAAGTGCGTCTCGCCGTCGCCCAACAGCTCGCCGTGCATGGCCGAGTCGAGCAGCGCCGGGTGCAGCCCGAACCGCTCCGCCCCGGCGCCTTCCGGCAGCGCCACCTCGGCGAACATCTCCTCGCCGCGCCGCCACACCGCCTTCAGGCCCTGGAACACCGGCCCGTAGGCGTAACCGCGGCCGAGGAGCTGGTCGTACGCACCGTCGATGTCGACGCGACTCGCGCCGGCCGGCGGCCATTCGGCCAGCTCCACAACCGGGACCTGCGCACCCACGGCCAACACACCCAGCGCATGCCGGATCCACGGCTGCTCCGAGTCTTCGACGCGCGAGTACACGCTCACCGGGCGCGCGCCATCGTCACCGGCCGCGCCCACCACCACCTGGATCGCCACGCCGCCCCGCTCGGGCAGCACCAGCGGCGCCTCCAGGGTCAGCTCCTCCACCACGTCACAGCCGACGTGGTCGCCGGCCTGGATCGCCAGCTCCACAAAGGCCGTGCCGGGCAACAACACCGTGCCCAGCACGTCGTGATCGGCCAACCACGCCTGGGTCTGCGTGGACAGCCGGCCGGTCAGCACCACACCGTCGCCCTCGGGCGCGGCGACCACCGCGCCCAGCAACGGGTGCTCGGCCGCCGCCAGGCCGGCCGAGCCCAGGTCCGACCCCTGCGTCCACACCGAGTTGATCCAGAAACGCTGGTGCTGGAAGGCATACGTCGGCAGGTCGGCGCGCTGCGCGTCACGACCGGCGAAGAACGCCTCCCAGTCCACCGACACACCCAGAGCCCACGCCTGCGCGACGCCGGCGACCAGCTCTCGCTCCTGACCGCGCCCACGTCGTTGCGTGGCAACAAAAGCGGCATCCTCGACCGAATTGGCGGCCATCCCCGTCAGCACCGCATCCGGGCCGACCTCCACGAACCGCGTCACACCCTGCGTCGAAAGCTCCACCATCGCGTCCGCGAACCGCACCGCCTCGCGGACATGCCCCACCCAGTACTCCGCCGAAGACCACGCACCACCACCGGCCGAAGTGGCCACCACGGCCAGCGTCGGCTCGGTGAACGTCAAACCCTCGACCACCGCACGGAACTCGTCCAGCATCGGCTCCATCAGCGCCGAGTGGAACGCATGCGACACCTTCAACCGGGACGTCTTGCGCCCCAACGCCTCGAACTCCGCCTTGACCTCCAGCACGGCCTCTTCGAGGCCGGAGATCACCACCGACTGCGGGCCGTTGACCGCGGCGATGTCCACGCCTGGCCGCAGCACGACCTCGTCCTCGGCCGCCTGCAACGCGACCATCGCGCCGCCGACCGGCAACGCCTGCATCAACCGCCCCCGCGCGGACACCAGCGCGCGGGCATCTTCCAGCGACAGCACCCCGGCGACATGCGCCGCCGCGATCTCACCCACGGAATGGCCGGCCACGAAGTCCGGCCGCACACCCCACGACTCCAGCAACCGGTATAGCGCCACCTCGAACGCGAACAGCGCGGGCTGGGCATTTCCGGTCTGGTTCAACACCTCCTGATCGGAACCCCAGGCAGCGGCGGAACCGCCCGCCGCGTCCCACGCCTCCGCGAACACCGGGAACCGCTCGTGCAGCTCACGGCCCATACCCAACTGCTGAGCGCCCTGCCCGGTGAACAGGAATGCGGTCTTTCCGGCGCCGGCCGTCACCCCGGCCACGCCGGAAAGCCCCGCCACCAGCTCGTCCAACGACGAGCCGACGACCACGGCCCGCTGCTCCATCGCGGCCCGGCCGGTGGCCAAGGTGTACGCGACGTCCAGCGGCTCGACACCCTCCACAGCAGACAGTCGAGAAACCTGCTCCGACAAGGCGTCCGGGGTCTTGCCGGAGATCAGCCACGGCACCGGACGTGCGACCACCGAACGCTCGACGACCTCGACCGAAGGCGCCTGCTCGATGATCACGTGCGCGTTGGTGCCGCTGATACCGAAGGAGGAGACGCCCGCACGGCGCGGGCGCTCCACCGCGGGCCACGCCCGGGACTCCGTCAACAGCTCAACCGAGCCCGCAGTCCAGTCGACGTGCGAACTCGGCGAGTCCACGTGCAGAGTCTTCGGCAGCACACCGTGCCGGATCGCCATAACCATCTTGATGATCCCGGCGACGCCGGCGGCCGCCTGCGTGTGCCCCATGTTGGACTTGATCGACCCGAGCCACAGCGGCTCGGAGCGATCCTGGCCATAGGTGGCCAGCAACGCCTGGGCCTCGATGGGATCGCCCAGGGTCGTGCCGGTGCCGTGCGCCTCGACGACGTCCACATCGGACGTTCCGAGGCCGGCGGAGGCCAGCGCCTGGCGGATGACCCGCCGCTGCGACGGCCCGTTGGGTGCGCTGATGCCGTTCGACGCGCCGTCCTGGTTGACCGCGCTTCCCCGCACGACAGCCAGAATCGGGTAGCCGAGCCGCTGGGCGTCGGACAGCCGCGCCAGCAGCAGCATGCCGGAGCCCTCGCCCCAGCCCACGCCGTCGGAGCCGTCCGCGAACGCGCGGCAGCGACCGGTGGGCGAAAGCCCGCGCTGGCGCGAGAACTCCACGAACGTCTCCGGCGTGGCCATCACGGTCACGCCGCCGGCCAGGGCAAGCGGGCAGTCGCCGGCCCGCAGCGCTCGGATCGCGGTGTGCAGTGCCACCAACGAGGACGAACAAGCGGTGTCCACAGTGATGGCCGGGCCCTCAAGACCCAGTGTGTAGGCCACACGGCCCGAGACCAGGCTGCCGTCGCTCGTGCCGGCGCCGTAGTCGTGGTACATCACGCCGGCGAACACGCCGGTGCGACTTCCCTTCAGGGACAAGGGATCGATGCCGGCCCGCTCCAGCGTCTCCCACGCGGTCTCCAGCAGCAGCCGCTGCTGCGGGTCCATCTCCGCCGCCTCGCGCGGGCTGATGCGGAACAGCTCCGCGTCGAACCCGGCCGCGTCGTCGAGGAAGGAGCCCTCGTTGGAGTAGATCTTGCCGGCGGCGCCGGGGGTCGGGTCGTAGATCCCGTCCAGGTCCCAGAACCGGTCCGTGGGCAGGGGTCGCACGGTGTCCACCCCGTCGAGGACCAACTGCCACAGGTCCTCGGGCGACCCCACACCGCCGGGGTAGCGGCACCCCATGCTGATGATCGCGATCGGCTCCTGCTCGCGCCGCTCGGCGTCGGCCAGGCGCTTGCGGGTATCCCGCAGATCGGACGTCGCCCGCTTGAGGTAGTCGAGAAGCTTCTCCTCGTTGGACACCTCACGCCACCTCATCTGTTCGATCGGAGAACATCAGCGGTAACCGCCCCTTGTCCCACAAGAGGAAACCGCACCCGGTGCCAATTGTCGCCGGCATCGGGTGCGGTTTCACTAGGTCAACTGCTAATCCTGGTGCGGCGGAGGTCCGCCAGTTCCGGGAACTGCGCGATCGCCTGCTCGGCGGTGAGGTCCGGCTTGCGCGGTCCACGCAGGGTGGACAGCAGCACCGGCAGCGTTGCTCCGCGCGACGGCGGCGCGGCCAACGTGTAGACCTCGTACACCGCGTTGCCGACGACCGGGTCGCTCAGGGCCGTGCGGGACATGCGGTCGGCGAACTTGGCCTGTCCCTTGCTGACCTTGACGTCACGATTCGCCTTGGTGCCGGGGAATCCTCGGTCCTGGCCGCTCGCCGTGGACCACGCGAAGTCGGCGGCCCGGGCGATGGCGGTCTGGGCGTTGCGGGAGGTGCCCGGCTTGATGCCGCCGTTGGCCTCCAGCGCGCCGCGCAGGGCCACGGCGCCCAGCGCCGCGACGGACATGCCGTGCGCGTACACCGGGTTCAGCGCGGTGGCGGCGTCGCCGATGACGACAAAGCCTTCCGGCACCGGCAACTTGTCGTAGAAGCGGCGGCGGTTGGCCGTGCCGCGGTACGGCTTGACCTCGCCCAGCGGGCTCATGCCGGAGATCATCTCGGCGATGATCGGGTGCCGCTGCGACTCGGCGAACTTGAAGAAGCCCTCCTCGTCGGCCGGCGGCTCACCGCCGCGGGTGCCGGTCATGGTGCAGATCCACAGGCCGTTCTCGATGGGGAACAGCGTCGCCCCGGCGCCCGGCTGGCCGGTGCCGGCCTGCGGCTGGATCAGGATCACCGGGATCTCCGAGCCGCCCGCCGGCGCCCGGAACAGCAGCGTGGAGTACGACAGCCCCGAGTCGACGGTCTCCTCGTCGACGGCCGGAAGGCCAAGCGCGGCAAGGAACTTCGGCGACTGCGACCGGCGACCCGTTGCGTCCACGACGAAGTCGGCGTCGATGGTCTCGGACGGGGCGTCGCCGCGCTGGATGCGCACGCCGGTGATCCGGGACGCGTCGCCGACCAGGCCCTTGACCTGGGTGCCCTCCAGCACGCTGATCTGGGTGTTGCGCAGCGTCTGCTGGCGGACGATGTGGTCCATCAGCTCGCGGCTGCACACGATGGAATAGGCCGGGCTCGGGCCACGGCGGTGCCAGCCGACCGACGACAGCGTGAGCGAGCCGCCGGGCAGCTCGCGGCGGTGCGCGCCGGCCGCCTGCAGCAGCTTGCTGGTGCCGGGCAGCAGCTGGTCCATGGCCTGCGCGCCGCCGCCCATGAACATGTGCGAGTGGTAGCCCTGCGGAAGTCCCTTGCGGGGCAACGGGGTCTCGGGGAACGTGTCGCCCTCGACGACGGTGATCGCGTCGGCGTGCCCGACCAGCGCGGCGGCGGCCAGCATGCCGGCCATGCCGCCGCCGAGAACAACGGCGTGCGAGTTGCTCATGCCGTTACCCCCGCGTCGGCCAGGTACTGGCGCATGCGCTGCTCGGCCAGGTCCGGGTCCGGGAACAGGTCGAAGGCGTCGGCCAGCTGGTAGGCCTTGGCCAGGTGGGCCGGCGAGCGGTCGTTCTGCTCGCTCCAGATCATCCTGAAGTGGTCCTGGTGGCCGGAGAGCCAGGCCAGGAAGGTGAAGCCCGTCTTGTAGAAGCGGATGTCCATGCCGGTGCCCTCGAAGAGGTGGAAGGACATCTGCACGGTCGGGCCGAGCAGCTCGGTGAAGGCGGCGGTGTCGCCGTCGTCCAGCTTGCGCACGGCCGCGGCGGCCAGCGGCGCCAGCGGGTCGAGAATGCCCAGCAGCGCGTGGCTGTGGTGGGTGCCGTCGCCGGCGATCAGCGTGGGGTAGCTCATGTCGTCGCCGGTGTAGCACTTGACGCCCTCGGGCAGCCGACGGCGCATGTCGATCTCGCGGTCGAGCGCCTGCGGCAGCACCTTCACGCCGTCGATCTTGTCGGAGTTCTCGGCCACCACGACGAGGAAGTTCTCCAGCGCCGTGTCGGGGTCGGCACTACCCCAGTAGCCGGCCAGGCCCGGGTCCATCATCTCGCGAACCCAGTGCAGCACAACGGGCTTGCTGGCCTGCTTGATCAGGTGGCGGTAGACCTGGGCGTAGTCGTCCGGGCCGGTCGCGGCCGCGGCGAGCTGCCGGCTGGCCAGGATCACGATTTCGGCGCCGGCCTGCTCGGCGACCTCCATCTGCTGCTCGTACGCCGCCAGCACATCGGCGACGGAGTGCGCGGCGGTCGGGTCGAGCTGGTCGGTCCAGATGGCCGCGGACAGCCGGCCGCCGACGGCCTTGGCCTCCGCGCCGGACCGGGTGATCAGCTCGCTGGCCAGCGGCCAGTCCAGGCCCATGCCGCGCTGCGAGGTGTCCTGCGCCTCGGTCACGGCCAGGCCGTGCGACCACAGGTGCCGGCGGAAGGCCATGGTGGCGTCCCAGTCCAGCGTGGCCGGGCCGTACTGCGCGTTGGGCGCGGTCGGGTCGGCCACGACGTGGGCGGCCGAGAACAGCGTGCGGCTGCGCAGCGCGGGGCCGCCGGGAGCAAAGGGGGAAGGCGTCTTCTTGGGCTCGAAGGCAATCAGGTTGCCTTCCGCGTCAGGGAGTTCGATCACAGCAGTCGCTCCGATGGGTCGGTCATGACTTCGCCGGCCCCTATTCCCTCACCGCACAACGACCTCCGGCCACCCCTGCGAGGCAGGAGTGGCCGGAGGCTCGTACAACTGGGGAAATCACTCGGGAACGGCGGCGTCCAGGGGCCGGCCGCGCAGTCGGAACCAGGTGGGCACCAGCGTGGCCAGCAGCGCGACCACGGCGGCGTAGGCGACCACCGCGAAGAACATCCACAGTGGACCGGTCGGGATCGGGCTGCCGGTTCGCCCGAGGCTGAAGGGAATCAGCGTGGACGGGGTGACGATGACACCGAGGACGATGCCGATCACGGCGATCAGCGCGCCCTCGTAGCCCATCATGGCCATGATCTGGCCGCGGGTGGAGCCGGTCAGCCGCTGCAGGCCGAACTCCTTGCGGCGGCGGGTGGTGGACAGGGCCAGGTTGTTGACGATGGTGATGGTGGTGTAGCCGGCGATCATCGCGACGATCAGGTAGCTGACCAGGGCCTGTGACTGGAGGTGGCCGGCGTAGGCGGTGGCCAGGGTGCTGCGGTCGGAGATGGTGCTGCCGGGCAGTGTGGTGGACAGGCCCGCGAGTGCGGTGCGGAGCTGGTCCACGCTCGCGCCGGGGGTGGCGCGAACCAGGATCTGGATGGGCAGGCCGGGCAGGGTGTGCGCGGCGAGCAGGTCGGCCGGCAGCAGGATCTTGTCGAAGCTGGGCTTGGTCGGGAAGGTGGCCACCAGCTTGACGTCGGCCGTGCCGCGGTCGCCCAGCCGCAGGGTGATGGAGTCACCCAGCTTGGCGCCGAGCTTCTTCGCGTAGTTGTCGGTCAGGGCAACGGTGTTGCCGGTCAGGTTGTTGAGATCGCCGGTGGTGGTGGAGGAGACACCGATCTTCGACGCGGCGTCGGCCGTCACGCCCTGGATCGGCCAGCCGTCGAGGTCCTTGCCGCCCAACGGGTCGACGGGCTTCTCGATGAAACCGGTGCTGGCCACGAACTCCGAGGCAGCGTCCACATTGGGCAGTTGCCGGACTTTGGCCAGCACGTCCGGGGTGAAGCCGGTGGCCCCGGACTGGAGCACGAGGTCGGCGTGCAGGTCGTCGGTGTAGGCGGCGGTGCTGACGTCCTGCTCGGTGGTGACCAGGTACAGGTTGGCGGTGGCGATGGCGGTCAGCAGCATCACCGGGGTGATCACCGCCGCCATCCTGGTGGCGCGCTGGCGGGCGTTGAGCGAGCCCAGGTAGCCGGCCAGGCCGGCGAACGGCCGCAGCAGCGGGCCGATGATCGCGGTCATCAGCTTGGCGATGGCCGGCCCGAGCAGGCCGAGGCCGACGGCCAGGCAGATCGAGATCAGCGCCGCCGGGGTTGCGGTCAGCGGGCCGGTGACGGCGGTGAGCGTGACGAAGGACATCAGGGCGGCGATGGCGATGAACACCCAGGCCAGGATGACCCGGCCCCAGCCGAGACGCACCGGCTGGCTCTCCGCCTCCTGCAGCGCGGCGGTCGGCTTGGTGACGGCGGCCCGGCGGCCGGCGATGCGGGCGGCGCCGATGCTGGTCAGCAGCGCGATCACCATGGCCGCGACGATCGGGACCGGGCCGAGGTGGAACACGATGCCGTCCGGCGCGATGCCGCTGGACACGATCTTGTTGTACAGCCACTCGCTGGCGAAGTACGACGGCACGATGGCCACGATCGAGGCGATCAGCGACAGCGTGATCGTCTCACCGCGGATCATGCGGCGCAGCTGCTTGGGCGTGGTGCCGATGGCCCGCAGCAGAGCCATTTCCCGGCCGCGCTGCTGGTAGGCCAGCGCGAGCGTGGAGGAGGCGCCGAACAGGCCGGCCATGATCGCCAGCAGCGTGAACACCGCGGAGGTGACCGTGAGGTCGGTGACCTTGAGGGTGTCCGGGAACTCCGCGTAGCCCCGCTGGTCGCCGGTGAGCACGATGGCGCTCGCGCCGGCGACGGTGGTCAGCTTGGCGCTGAGCGCGGTGACGTCCTGGCCGGCGGCCGGGATGACGCCGATCGCGTTCACGGTGCCGGGCTCGGTGTTGTACTTCTGCGTGTCGGGGTCGCTGAAGAAGATCGCCGCCTGCGAGACCGGGCCGGCGGCCGCGGCGATGCCGCTGACGGTGAAGCTCTGCGTCGCCCCGTGCACAAGAACGTCGACCGTCTGTCCTACTTGGACACCCGCCACCGCGGCGGACTCCGAGTCGATGACGACCTGGCCGGCCTTGGTCGGCTGGCTACCGGAGGTCAGCGCGTACGGCGCGAGCTCGGCCGAGGACCAGCCGTGGCCGAGGGAGGTCGTGTCGGTCTCGACCCGGGAACCGTGGCCCTTGAACAGCTGTCCGCTCGACGTGACGGGCTTGCCGCCGGAGAGCACGACCGCCGGGAAGGCGACGTCGGTGATGGCCTTCTCGACGCCCGGCGTCTTGCTCACGGCGTCGACCACGGACTGGCTGACCCGGATCTGCTCGGCCAGCGTGTACGGGGTGGCCCCGCCGGGCAGGTTGTAGTTGGAGTTGCCGGCCACGATGATCGGGGCGGCGGCCAGCCGCTGCGGCGGCACGGCGTGCTGCGCGGAGGTCTGGACCAGGCCGCCGGCGGCCATCAGCAGGCCGGCGCAGAAGAACATGGCGATGAAGGTCGCGACGAAACCGCCCCAGCGGTACCGCAGCGAGCGCATGGCAAGGGTGAACATCACTTGCTCCCGGCGGGGACGGTGTTGCGGCGGGCGGCGACGAAGTTGCCGAGCTGGGTCATGCGCTCGGCCACCGACTCCGGGGTGGGCTGGTGCAGCTCGCCGGCCAGCTGGCCGTCGGCCAGGAAGACCACGCTGTCGGCGTGCGAGGCGGCCACCGGGTCGTGCGTGACCATGACGATGGTCTGGCCGGTGGTGCGGACGCTGCGGCCCAGCAGGGTCAGGACGTCGCGGGCGGTGCGGGTGTCCAGGGCGCCGGTCGGCTCGTCGGCGAAGATCACCGCGGGGCCGGTGACCAGGGCGCGGGCGATGGCGACGCGCTGCTGCTGGCCGCCGGAGAGCTGAGCCGGGCGGTGGTGCTTGCGCTCGGCCAGGCCGACCTGCTCGATGATCCGGTTGACCTCGGCCTTGATCGGCTTGCGGCCGGCCAGCTGCAGCGGCAGCGTGACGTTCTGGTAGACGGTCAGCGCCGGCAGCAGGTTGAAGGACTGGAAGATGAAGCCGATGCGGTCGCGGCGCAGCATGGTCAGCTTCGCCTCGGACAGGCCGTCGATCTTCTGACCGGCCAGCGTGACCGAGCCGGAGGTCGGGGTGTCCAGGCCGGCCGCGCAGTGCAGCAGCGTGGACTTGCCGGAGCCCGAGGGCCCCATCACGGCGGTGAACGTGCCCTGGCGGAAGCCGATGGTGACGCCGCCGAGCGCGACGACCTCGTTGTCCCCCTTGCCATAGACCTTGCGGACCTGGTCGAGCTGGACCGTGGTTCCCGTGGTGAGCTGCGTGGTTGTCACTTCAGACTCCTGATGTGGGATCGGCACTTCGGATCTGCGTTGGGCTGAACTATACATACGTTTGATTCATACGTCTAGGACGTACGTTTAAATGTACTTCTACCTGCTGTTTTGTCCCCGATGACACCGCACCGAGGGCCCCTAGGTGATCGTCACAGCACCGTGAGTGACCCACCCGAGGCACAAGTCGAGGGCCCTCCCCGAGGGAGGACGAGGTGAAGAAGGCCAGGCTCCAGCGCTCCGCCGCGCGTGGCAGCTACGCGGCGGACCATGGGCGTGCGACGTCAACGCCTTGCGGCGTCGGGAAAGAAGCTGAGGATTCTCAGATCGAGGGCCGGCGGATCATCACGCGGCGGCGGCTCGAGAACGTGCATGCCCTGCTCGACTCCGCGGACGAACAGGGCCAGTCCGGACGCGACCCCGCTGACGGGGTCGCGGCGCCCGGGTCAACCGAACATCAGTTGCTGGCACTGCCGACCGTGACGGTCGCGTCCTTCGCCGAGAAGCTCTGCGCGATGATGCCCAGCGCCTCGGTGATGTCGTCACCGTTCAACGCGGTGGTGGGATCGATCAGCCACTGGGCCATGATCCCGGTCAGCAGCGCCTGGTTGAACGCGCCGACCAGCGACGCCTGCCGCCCGTCCACCTCGGGGTCGATGTTGTTGAAGAGCATGCCCAGTCCCGGCCAACCCTCGGCGTTGCCGGCGGTCAGCACCTGGCGAACGTCCTCGGCGTGCTCGATCTGCGCCAGCACCTCGAACTGCGCGGTCCACAACTGCTTGTTGGCACCGAACATCTCGACGATGCGTCCCCAGATCGCCTCGTACCGTTCGCGCGGGCCCAGGTGGGCCACCTCGGCCTCGATCAGAGTCTTCGCAAGCTGTTCACCCCACTCCCGAACCGACTGGATGAGTGCCTGGTTCAGCAGGGCCTCTTTGGACCCGTAGTGGTAGCCGATCGACGCCAGATTGGCGCCGGAGGCGGCCACGATGTCACGCGCAGTCGTTCTGGCGTAACCCTTCTCGACGAGGCAGCGCTTGGCGCCGGCCAGCAGGTCTTCTCGATGTCCCATGCGCTCATTCTACCACCTGTCCTATACAAATGTCCTAGACAGTTGTCGAGTAGTTGCGTCATGCGGTCGTCGCGGTCGACGCCACGTGCAGGGACAGGCCCGCCGGGAGGTCCTTGCGGCCACCCACGTTGAGCTTCCGGTACACCTTGGTCAGGTGCTGTTCGACGGTGCTGGGCGTGATGTAGAGGCGGCGACCGATCTCGCGGTTGGTGTGCCCCAGGGTCGCCAGGGCGGCGACCCGCAGCTCGGCCGCGCTCAGCACCGAGCCGACGGCGTCGTCGCCCTCGTCCGGCGCCGCGCTCGGTGTCTCCGCGACGTCGACGCTCCACCGGGACAACCGGTCCAGCAGTGGTGCGGCGTGACACGACCTCGCCTCCTGACTCGCCCGCAGCGCGGCGGACCGCGCCAGTTCCAGTTCGCCCAGCTCGTGGTGCGCCTGGGCCAGGTCGACCAGGCAGCGGGCCAGCTCCAGCCGGTCCCCGCTGGCCTGCAGGTGGTCCAGCGCGGCGTACAGCAGCCGCGGCCGTTCCGCCGGATCGCTGGTGGCCGCCAACACCCGCAGCGACACACCCCGGACCCGACCGGTCACGCCACCGGCCCACTCCAGCTGGGCGGTGACCAGTTCCTTGGCCGTCCACGGCCGGCCCAGCAACACCTGCACCTCGGCCAGATCGCCGCGCCACATGGAGATCACCGGCATGTCCAGCCCGAGGCCGGCCACCAGCTCGCCGCACTCCTCGAAGTCGCTGAACGCGGCCAGCAGCCGGCCGGTGGCCAGGTAGTGGTGGCCGCGGGCGTTCAGGTAGCGCGGGCCGAAGATCGTCTTGAACATGGCCTCCGGCACGATCAGCTGGGCCAGCGCCGCCGCCTGCTCGTGCCGGCCCATCGCGGTGTTGGCCAACATCAAGGTGGACAACGGATATCCGATGAGCACGCCCCAGTTCTGCGGGCTCATCAGCTCAAGCGCGGAGGCCGCCAGCTCGTCGGCCCGGATCGGATCCCCTTGGCGCAGCGCGATGTGTGCCCGCATGCTGGCCAGAACCGCTTGCCACATCGGGGCATTGCGCCGCTCGGCGTCCGCGAGCAGGCGGTCGTTGGCCGCCGCCGCCTCGTCCACCCGGTCCGCGCCCATCAGCACCGACAGCGCCGTCGCCAGCATCTCCAGCGTGGAATCGCCGAGCGCGCAGCTGGCCAGCACGTGCAGCGCGTTGTTGACCAGTTCCTCGCCGCCGCCGTGCTGCATCATCGACGTCAGCGTGACCCGGGCCCGCGTCCACGGGTTGTTGGTGGCCTCCTGCGGCAGCGCCACCGGGGCCGTGCCGTAGACGAACTGGTAGGCCAGGCCGAGTTCCGCCGCGATCTGGGCGTCGGCCTCCGTCAGCGACTCCAGCACGGGGCCCAGCTGCGCGGTCGCGTCGTCCAGCTTTCCCTGCCACAGCAGGTATCTGATGAACGTGACGAGATCGCGGCCGGTCAGCGTGCCGTCGACCAGGGAGTCGTGCAGGGGGGCGAGCCGGCGCGAGGCGGCCAGCGGGTTGACCCGCCACTCCGCCCTCGCCAGCGCCGCGGTGATGAGGATGCGCTCCTTGGCGTCGATGCTGGCCCGCAAAGCCAGGCTCAGGCAACGGATCGCGGTGTCCACGTCGTCGTCGACCAGCGACTGGTCCGCCGCGTCGCGCAGGATCCGGATCGCCCACTGGGCGCTCGCGTCGTCGGCACCGAGCACGTGCCGGGCCACCGTGATCGGCGATGCCCCGTTCCAGTAAAGGAGTTCCGCCGCGTCCCGGTGCATCGTCACGCGTTCGGCCGGGCTCAGGCTGTCCAGCAGCGCGGCGTGCACGGCCGGCCGCTTGAGCTCCGCCGGGCTGAACTGGCCCGAGCGGGCCATGCCGTCCAGGTGCTGCTCGACCAAGCCGCCGTCCATGCCGATCAGCGGGCCCACCATCGCCGGCGTGGCCTGGTCGCCCAGGATCGCCATGCCACGGGCCACTTCCAGGAAACTCGGCTCGCAGCGGTGCAGGCAGGCCAGGATCGCCCGGCCGAACGCGGCGCCGACGTACGGCTGGCCGACGCCGTGCGGCTGGTCCTCGATCAACGCCTTCACCAGCAGCGGCACGCCGCCGCTGACCGCGTGGATGCCGTCGGCCAGCTCAAGCGCGCCGGGGCCGAGCCGCAGCTGCACCAGCTCGGCCACGCCGTGGGCCGATAACGGCTGAAGCGTTAGCTCACGGTGCGGGCAGCCGGCCAGCTCGCCGTGGAACCAGGGCCGCGGCGTCCAGGGCTGCGCGCATTCGCTCAGCACCATCAGCACCGGGATCGTCCGCATCCGGCGGATCAGGTAGAGCAGGGCCTGCAGCGAGGCGTCGTCGGCGTACTGCACGTCGTCGACGAGCATCACCACCGGGCGGTCCTTGGCCAGCGTGGACACAATGGTGCACAGCTCCTGCGCCACGCGGGCGTCCGACGGGCGCATCGACGGGCCGCCGAACTGGCCCGGGTCGGCCGCCGGCAGGATCAGGCTGACGGCGCGCGCGATCACCGACGGCGGCAGGGTGTCGCTGTGGAAAAGCTGGCCCAGCACGCCTCGTTGGAGCGCGCCCTCCGAGCGGGCCCCGGTGGCGCTGAGCAGCAGGGCGCGGGAGTCGACCACGTGGTCGCCGAAGGCGTGCAGCAGTTCGGTCTTGCCGCTGGCGAAACGGCCGCCGACCAGGACCAGCTGGCCCCGGCCTTCGCCGCAGGCGGCGAAGGCGTCCTTGAGAAGTTCCCATTCGCCAGACCGATCGACAAGCTCCATAGTGCACTCACCCCACGTTCGCACTGCTCGCAAAGAAACCCTCATCGAACGCGTCAAGCCCGACCGTAGAATGGCGATGGACCGACGTCAACTAGGGAAAACCGGGGTTAATCGCACCGCCTGCCCGTCCTCGCCGCGACAGCCTGCTCAACAACGTCAGCACGCCTGACGACCGTGTCAACCTAACAGCAGACCCCCTAGGAAAAGGCCAGTCTTGGCCCCATTCCGGAATTGCCGCCATGGCGTCACGGAATGGTCACGAGCCGGGATTTGAACGGGATATGAACGCCCTGCCCTAGCGTCAACGTCGGCTGAGGACCTTGGGGGTCAGGACTATGGCGATGAGCAACGCGGCGGCCGCGGGGGCCGTCCTCACGCTGCCGGCGCGGCGGACCGTCACCGACGGGGTGACGGTCGTCGTGGCCAGCGGCGAACCGGTGGTGAGACTGGGCCTACGGGTGCTGTGCGGCGACTTCGACGTCGTCGGCGAGGCGTCGTGCGCGCGCGATGCCGTGCGGGAGGTGCTGGTGCACCGCCCCGACGTGCTGGTGCTCGATCTCGCCGACAGCGACACCGTGCTGACCGAGCTGAGGCGGTCCGCGCGAGACGTCGCCGTGCTGGCGCTGACCTCGTCCGACGACGATGACTCGCTGCGGGCCGCCCTGCGCAGCGGGGTGCGCGGCTACCTGCACAAAGAGGCCGGCCGCGAGGAGATCGTGCGGGCCGTCGCGGGCGTCGCCGCCGGCGAGATGATCTTCGGCCGGCTGGCCGCCGACCGGCTGCTGGGCCTGGTCGGCCGGCCCCTGAGCGTGGCCACGACGCCCTTCCCCGGGCTGACCGGACGGGAGCGCGAGGTGCTCGACCTCGTCGCCGCCGGGCTGTCCAACCAGTTGATCGCCCGGCAGCTGCGGCTGTCGCCGAAGACCGTCAGCAACCACCTGTCGGCCATCTTCACCAAGCTGCAGACCGCGTCCCGGGCCGAGGCGATCGTGCTGGCCCGGGAGGCCGGATTGGGCACAATGCAGCGGTGATCCGTTTAGCTGAGCCGGCCGACCTGCCCGCGCTGTACGACGTCTGCGTCCGCACCGCCGACGCGGGCGGCGACGCCCGGCACCTGTATCCCGACCAGGACCTGATGCCGACGATCTTCCTGGCGCCGTACGTGGCGCTGGACCCGTCGCTGGCGTTTGTCGTCGACGACGGGTCCCGCGCCGTGGGGTACGTGGTCGGGACCGCCTCCACGGAGGAGTTGGTGCGGCGGTGGCGCTCCGAATGGCTGCCGGCGGTGATCGATCGGTATCCGGCGCCGACGTCGTCGGAGACGCCCACGGATCAGATGCTGGGGCTGCTTCACCGGCCGGAGCGCATGATCATTCCCGAGCTGGCCGAATACCCGGCGCATCTGCACATCGACCTGCTGCCGGAGTACCAGGGCAAGGGCCTCGGGCGGCAGTTGATGGCCCGTTTCCTGGCAGCATTGGCCGCGCGGGGCGTGCCGGCGGTGCACCTGGGGATGGTGACTGCGAACGTGGGGGCGCGAAAGTTCTACGACCGGCTCGGGTTCCACGTCATCGACGTGCCCGATGCCGGGGTGCTGACCTATCTGGGGCGGGCCACTTCCTGAACGCCCCGGTATTCGCCCCGGCCACTCCTCCCGGTCCATTCAGGACGGTTACCGGCGGCCAGGTCTGATTGGTCGACACGATGCATTTCGGCAACGCGTTCATCCAGCCATTCCGACGCCCGTTGGATTAACGCCTCGTCCAAGTCCGTCGGCGTGGCCCTGCTGCTCGGCCAACTGGGCCGTGCGCTCCGTCCAGCGCTGCTCCGCCAGCCAGTCGTCCAGCACGCTCAGCCGCTCCGGTTGAGATGGCACGTCCGGACCCGGCCGGTCTTGCTGGTGCGCCACCGCCCGTAGCGTCGGGTCAAACCGGTTGACCGCCCCGCCACACTGACTGCATGAGGGGGAAATGGACACTGACCACGCGTGACACCGTGGACGACAGGGACTGGGACCTGATCGCGAAGCGAGGCGCACTGTGGCATGTGTTCCTCGAAAACGGGGGCCGCCGGTTCCCCACGAGCCTCTACGACCCCTATCGGACCGTCCAGGACGCAAGCTACCCGCCGCCGTTCTACGAGCCGAATTTCATCCTCGTGCCCGAGGTGACACGAGCGGCAGCCCATGGCGCCGTCGAATGGCTGGCCCGGGACAAGCACATCGACTGGCTGCTGGACCTCGCCGTCGACCCGCCCCAATCGACCTGGTCACTCGACGTGGCGGCCGCCACCGATCGGACCGACATCGACACGCTGGACGCCTGGCTGGTCTACGGCGAGCTGCGCTTCCCCGTGACCTTCTACGACCTGGAGGGGATCGCCGTCGCCGTGGGCTGGAACGACGTCGACCAGTTCGACGCGGCCCGGGAAAAGCCCCGGCCCGTGACCTTCTACGCCCATAACCTCATTGTGCTGCCGGAAGTGACCGAGGAGGCCGCCGCACAGATGGTCGACGACCTCGCTCGCCGCGGCGAGTTCGACTGGCTGCTCAAAGGCGCGTCGACCTAACCGACCCTTCGCCGGGCGAAGCCGTCCAGCACAGACCGAGGAGCGCCCACGGCCGCCTCGACCTCGGCGGCATCCAAGGCGCCGCAGTCGATACCCCGCACGAGCGCGGCACTCATGGCCTGAGCGGTGGCGGGCTCGTCGAGGAACGTGCCGGCGGTCTTGGCCAGGTAGGCGTTGAGCCGAGTGGCGGCCTGAGGGAAAGCGTTGCGGTAGAAAGAGAAGGTCGCCAGGTAGCGAGTCGGGAGCTGGTGCGGATGCAGGTCCCAGCCCTGGTACAGGGCGTGCTCCAGGGACCGCGTCACCAGGCGGGTGTGCAGGCGCCAACCGGCGTGTACGGCGTCGGAGTCGCCGACCGGCAGGATGTTGGTGGAGCCGTCGGAGACGGTGACGCCGGTGCCTGCGGCGGCCAACAGCATGATGTTCTTGGCATGGTCGGCCACGGGGTGGGCCATGGACTGATGGGCGGCGGTGACGCCGCAAGCGGCGCTGTAGTCGTAAGTGCCGTAATGCAAAGCGGTGCAGCGGCCGTCGGAGGCGTGGATTATCCGGGCCACGGTGGCGGCGCCGTCCGGGCCGAGCACGGCCTGGGTGGTCTCGATCTGGAGCTCGAATCGGAGCTCGCCGGGAAAGCGCTCCAACTGCGTGCAGAGCCAGACCATGGACTCGACCTGCTCGACGGACGTCACCTTGGGCAGGGTGACGACGAAGTTGGGCGGCAAGGGATTCAGGTTGTCGAGCAGCAGGGACAGCGTGCGGACGCCGCGGCGGCGGACGGCAGGCTCGAAGCCCTTGATGCGGACGCCGGAGAACGGGGTGGCGGCGGCCGCCAGGACTGCGGCCGCCTCAATGACATGACGGTCCTCGGTGGCATCGTCCGGGGCGCCGTAGCCGTCCTCGAAATCGATGCGCAGATCCTCGATGGGCTCGGTCGACAGCTTGGCCCGGACGCGGTCGTAGAGACCGACGGCGTCCATGCCGGCGGCTTCGGTGAGGGCGCCGGCAACGGGGGCGAACGCGTCCAGGCTGGCCAGGGCGCGCTCACCCCACGACCGGGCGAGATCGGGCAGGACCTGGTCCGCCGGCACGTACACGGTGTGCACGGGCTGGCGGACGCCGGTCGCGCCCGGGAACAGCTTGTCCCGCAAGGCATCCACATCGGACAGTTGGCTGTCCAGTTCGGACACCAGCTTGTCGAGGTCCATCAGTCGATCTTGGCGTAGGCCGGCAGTGTCAGGAAGTCCACGAAGTCGTCGTCCAGGGCGACCTGCTCGAACAGCTCGGCCGCCTCGTCCAGGTGGTCGCCGGACAGCTCGGCCTTGACCTCGGACAGGACCTGGCGCACGAGGTCGGCGGTGACGACCTGGCCGTCGGACAGCACGGTGCCGTTGTGAACCCACTGCCACAGCTGGGATCGGGAGATCTCGGCGGTGGCGGCGTCCTCCATCAGGTTGTGGATGGCCGCCGCGCCGTTGCCGGAAAGCCAGGACTGGATGTACCGCACGCCGACGTCCACAGCGGACCGAACGCCGGCGAAGGTGGCCTCGCCGGGCGTGGACTTGACGTCCAGCAACTGGTCGGCGGTGACCCGAACCTCGGGCCGCAGCTTGTCCAACTGGTTGGGGCGCTTGCCCAGCACCTCGTCGAAAACCTCCTGGCACACGGAAACCAGGCCGGGGTGCGCCACCCAGGAGCCGTCGAACCCGTCGTCGGCCTCGCGGGTCTTGTCGGCACGAACCTTCTCCAACGCGGCCGCGGTGACGTCGGGATCGCGCCGGTTGGGGATGAACGCGGCCATGCCGCCCATGGCGAAAGCGCCGCGCTTGTGGCAGGTGCGCACGAGAAGCTCGGTGTAGGCCCGCATGAACGGCGCGGTCATGGTGACGGTGTTGCGGTCCGGCAGCACGAACTCCTCGCCGGCGTCACGGAACGTCTTGATCAGGCTGAACAGGTAGTCCCAGCGGCCGGCGTTGAGGCCCGAGGCGTGGTCGCGCAGCTCGTAGAGGATCTCCTCCATCTCGAACGCGGCCGGCACGGTCTCGATCAGCACGGTGGCCCGGATGGTGCCGTGGGGAACGTCCAAAGCGGACTGTGCGTGGGTGAAGACGTCGTTCCACAGCCGGGCTTCGAGGTGGCTCTCCATCTTCGGCAGGTAGAAGTACGGCCCGCTGCCCCGGGCCAGCAGCTCGCGGACGTTGTGGAAGAAGTACAGGCCGAAGTCGACCAGGGCGCCGACCGCGGGACGGCCGTCGACGTCGATGTGACGCTCGTCGAGGTGCCAGCCCCTGGGGCGCATGACGATGGTCGCGGGCCGGACGTCGGAGCGCAGCGCGTAGTGCTTGCCCTCGGGTGAGGTGTGCACGATGGTGCCGCGCACGGCGTCGTACAGGTTCTCCTGACCGGAGACCACGTTGTGCCAGTGCGGGGTGTTGGCGTCCTCCAGGTCGGCCAGCCACACCTTGGCCCCGGAGTTCAGCGCGTTGATCGCCATCTTGCGCTCGGTCGGCCCGGTGATCTCCACCCGCCGGTCCCGCAGCGCGGGCGGAGCCTCGGCCACCTGCCACTGCGCGTCACGGATGTGCGCGGTCTCGGGCAGGAAGTCCAGCTTCCGGCCACGCTTGGCGGCGCGCGCGGCGATGAGCTCGTCGCGACGCGGGGCGAACGTCCGGTTGAGGTCGGTGATGAAATCCACCGCCTCCGGGGTCAGGATCTCAGGCACTGTTTTCCTCATCGTGGAGTTTTTCTTCCAGAACCGTCGGCAGCCACGCTACCCTTGGGGTCCAGCCAAGTACAGGGAGACCCTGATCGCATGACGAACAACGGTGGGGTGCAGTCGGTCGAACGCACCTTCGAGCTGCTGGAGCTGATGGCCGAGGCCGGCGGCGAGGTCGCGCTCAGCCAGCTCGCGGCCAGCTCGGGGCTGCCGCTGCCGACGATCCACCGGATCATGCGCACCTTGGTCGGCGGCGGTTACGTGCGTCAGCAGCCGTCCCGCCGGTACGCCCTGGGTCCGCGGCTCATCCGCCTCGGCGAGACCGCCAGCCGCACCCTCGGCGCCTGGGCGCGGCCCTACCTGGCCGAGCTCACCGAGGTCACGGGCGAGACGTCCAACATGGCCGTGCTCGACGGCGACCAGGTCGTCTACGTGGCGCAGGCCCCGTCGCGGCACTCCATGCGGATGTTCACCGAGGTCGGGCGGCGGGTCGACGTCCACTGCACGGCCGTGGGCAAGGCCATCCTGGCCCAGCTGCCGGAGGACGCGGTCGATCAAGTGCTCGCCCGCGCCAAGATGAACCCGCAGACCGAGCGGTCGATCACCACCGTGGACGCGATGCGCACCGAGCTGTCGGTCATCCGCGACCAGGGCTACGCCGTGGACGACGGCGAGCAGGAGATCGGCGTGCGATGCCTGGCCGTGGCCGTGCCGGGCTCGCCGTCCAACGCGGCGATCTCCATCAGCGGGCCCGAGACCCGGATGGGCATGATCGCGGTGGACGAGGTCGTGCCGCTGCTGACCAAGGCGGCCAAGGTGCTGGCGCGGGAGATGGACGCCACCAGGGGGTAGTTCACTCCGTGCGGCGGATACTGGGCCGGTGCCCCAGCCCGGTCAGTCCGCCCTGATCATCCCCGTGCCCACCGCCGCTCCCCTGCTGGCCCACGTCGCCGCCCGGTTCCCGGACGTGGTGCGGCCGGGCGACACCGGCCACGTGACCATGCTCTACCCCTTCACCTCGGCCACCCCGGAAAAGCTGGCCGAGGTTGCGGGCGAGCTGGCGCCGATGGACGTCGTGCTGGACCGGGTGGTACGAGAACCGGGTTTCGTAGCGCTGACCTCTTCCGCGCTGGCGCCGCTCACCGCTCAGGTGCGCCGGCACTGGCCGGCGGTCTTGCCGTACGGCGGCCGCTTCGGGCCGTCGCCGGAGGCTCATCTGACGCTGGCAATGGGCGTCTCCGATGCGGATGCCGCAACCATCGCCGCCTTGGCCGCGCCCGTGCCGGCGAGGCTCGATCAGCTCTGGGTCCTGCGGTACGAGGACACCTGGCAGGTCACCGGCCGCTTCCCGTTCGGCGGCTGACCCCCTTTCCGCCACATGCGCTTCCCACTTGCGCCCTGGCGCCACAGAGGAAGCGCATGTGAGTGGAGCGGGGTCAGGAGGGGCGGGTTTCGGGGCGGTCGATGACGCGCAGCCAGGAGCCGTCGGCCTGGCGGCGGACGAGCTGGACGCGGCCGCCGGTGTTGTCGGAGGGCACGGTGGAGGTGAGTGCCAGGTCGTCGCCCTGATAGATGGTGGGCAGGGCCTCCTCGACGGTGAAGGCGCCGCCACGGGCGACGAGCTGGACCATGAGCTCACGGATGCCGGCGCGGCCGACGGTCTGGGAGCCGGGCGGGAAGGCGAGCACGGCGTCCTCCTCGTACAGGTTGGCCATGCCGTCGACGTCGCCGGCGTTGGCCAGCTCGACGAACAGGCGGGAGATGTCCTCGGGGGTCCTGGCTGTGGTTGTCATGACTCAAGCCTGCGCGACCCCAAGCGAGAAGTCCAAGAACTAGTTGAGCTGGCTACTAGAATCAGTGGTTATGGAACTTCGCCAGCTGGAGTACTTCGTCGCGGTGGCCGAGGACAGCAACTTCACCCGGGCGGCGGAGCGTCTGCACGTGGCGCAGCCGGGCGTGAGCGCGCAGATCAAGCAGCTGGAACGGGAGCTGGGCCTGCCGCTGCTGGACCGCACGGGCCGCACGGTGACGCTGACCGAGGCGGGCGCGGCGGTGCTGCCCTTCGCCCGGGCGGCGCTGGGCGCCGTCGCCGGGTCGAAGCAGGTGGTCGATGAACTGAACGGCTTGGTACGCGGTCGAGTCGCCATCGGCACGATCACGTCCTGTCCGGCGGTGGCCATCGCCGACATGATCGACGGCTTCCACCGGGCGCACCCGGCCATCGAGATCACCCTGTCCCAGGACAACTCCGACCGGCTGGTGGACGCGGTCCGGGCGGGCGCGCTCGACCTGGCGGTGATCGCGCTGAGCTCGTCCACGTCCTATCCGGGCGTGGCGCTGAAGATCTTCGTGGACGAGCGGATGGTCGCCGTCGTCGGCCACGGGGATCCCTTTGAAGGCAAGGAATCACTGCCGATCAAGGCGTTCCGCGACCGTGAGCTGATCAGCATGCCGACCGGGACGGGCATTCGGTCCTGTGTGGACGAAGCGTGCGCGCTGGCCGGATTCACGCCGCGGATCTCCTTCGAGGCCAACGATCCGACCATGGTCATGCAGCTGGCTCGGCGCGGCCTCGGCGTCGCCTTCCTGCCGACGTCGATGGCCGCCGGGCCCGGACTCCACCCGATCGCCGTGGCCAGCCCGGCCCTGCGGGGCCAGTTGGCATTGGCGTGGCGGGAGGATGGTCCGATCAGCCCGGCGGCCACCGCGTTGATCGATCACGGCATCGCCGCGCTCGTTTCCTAGCAGCTGACCAGGATCGAGGTCAGCGCCGAGCACGTGACGGTCGAGCTGTCGTTGGCGGCGTTGCCGTCGGTGGGCGTGCTCGCGGTCCGCGTGGCGGTCACCGGCATCGAGCCGGAGATCGTCAGCAGGCCGACGGTCAGCCGCAGCGACTTGCTGACCGACGCGCCGTTGGCGAGGGCGCCGAACTGGCACGTCGCGGTGCGGGCGCCGGCGTTCACGGTGCAGCCGGGGGCCGATGGCGAGACAAAACCGTTGGCGTAGCTGAACTTCACCGTCGCGGCGCTGGCCGAACCCGGGCCCTTGTTGGTCACGGTCGCGGTGAACGTCACCTCGTGCACGAGCAGGCCGGCCGGGTTGGCCGTCAGCTTGACGGCGAGGTCGGCGCTGCGGTTGCCGATGGCGACCATGTACGGCTGGCTGCTGTCCGGCGTCGGGATCACCGTGCTGACGGAGTTGGTGGCGGTGTTCAGCACGCTGACGCCGTTGCCGAAGAAGTTGCCCGCGTACAGGGAAGCGCCGTCCGGCGTCGCCGCGATGCCGCCGAGAACCCGGGTGGACACCGGGATCGTGTGCGTGACGGTGCCGTGGTCGAGCACCGCCACCGTGCCGTCCGCGCCGGTCACGTACAGCAGGCCCTGGGCGTACACCAACTGCTGCGGGCTGCCGGGAATCGCCGTGACCCCGGACTGCGCGCCGGTCGCTGTGGCGAACCGGGTCAGCGTGTTGTCGGTCTCGTCGACCACGGCCAGCTCACTGCCGTCCGGGGAGACGGCGAGCGCGCTCGGGTGCGGCGTGGCGATCGTCGAGGACTGCGTGTTGGTTGCGGTGTCGATCTTGTAGACGGTGCCGGCGTTGGTGCTGGCCACGTAGACCGCCCTGCCGTCCGGCGTGATCACCGCGACGCCGGAGGCGACCGAGCCGACCTGGACCGTCGCGGACACCGTGTTGGTGGCCGTGTCGATCACGTCGAGCTGGTTGGTGCCGTCGTTGCTGACGTACACGTGCCTGCCGTCCGGCGCGCTCGTGACGAAGTTCGGGGCGCCCGCGACCGGGATGGTCGCGGTCACGGCGTTGGTGGCGGAATCGATCACCGAGACCGCTTCGCTGCCGTGGTCGGCGACGTAGACGCGGCTGCCGTCGGGCAGCACCGCCAGGCCGTGCGGGGTCGTGCCGACGGGCACGGTCGCCGTGATGGCGTTGGTGGCCGTGTCGATCACGTACACCTGGTTCTGACGGCTGTCAGTGACATAGGTGTTGTAGCCGCCCGCGCCGGCGGCCGCGGCCGGTGCGGCCAAGCCCAGGCCCGCGAGAACCACCGCGGTTCCCCCCGCGACGAGTCTTCGGATCCCCTTGCCCGCACCACTCATCTGTTCGCTCCCGTCGACGTCGACGGCCGGCGCCCTCCGCCAGCACATCGGGATTAGCGCGGTTGAGGCCGAAAGGGTTACACGTCACGTTCCGAGGGTGTCCGGCGATAGGACCACTATCGCGCACCCGAGCCAGGAGCAGCCGATGCCGAATCCGGGAGTCGCCGTGCAGGTCGTGGCGGCGATCGAGACCGTCTACGGCCTGCGCTTCCCGATCGGGATGCGCGCGTGGGACGGCAGCCGCGCCGGCGCCCCCGAGGGGCCCGTCGCCGTGCTGCGGTCGCCGCGCGCCGTCCGGCAGCTGCTGTTGCGGCCGGGGCGGTCCGGGCTCGTCGAGGCGTACGTGACCGGGCACCTCGATATCGACGGCGACTTCGCCGCCGGGCTCCGGCACTGCCGCGAACTCGTCGCCCACGTCCACGCCCAGGGTCCGCCCGGTCCCGCCCACTGGCCCCGGCTGATCGGCCTGATCGCCCGCACCGGCGTCGGCGGCCGGCGCACGCCCGTCGAGACCGATCGCCCCACGGTGGACTTCCCCGCGTCCATTTTGGACGACACCTTGGCTCGTTCCTGCGGCTACTGGACTTCCGACGGTCCCGAGTACCACCTGTCCGACGCCCAGCAGGACAAGCTGGATCTCGTGTGCCAGAAGCTGGGGCTGACCAAGGGGATGCGCCTGCTCGACGTCGGCTGCGGCTGGGGATCCCTTGTGCTGCACGCCGCCGAGCACTACGGCGTCACCGCCACCGGCATCACCGTCTCCCCGACTCAGTGCGACTTCGTCCGCGCCGCCGCCGCCAAGCGGGGCCTGTCCTCCTCCGTCACCGTGCAGCGCATCGCCCCTCGCGACATCACCGACGGTCCTTTCGACGCCGTCGCCTCCATCGAGACCGGCGAACACGTCAGCGACAAGGACTATCCCGCCTACTGCGCCACCCTGCACCGCCTCCTGCGCCCCGGCGGCCAGTTGCTCATGCAGCAGACCTCCGGTGGCGGCATGTTCACCGGCTCCTACATGACCCCCGCCATGGCCACCCGCCCCGTCGAGCGCACCCTCTCCCAGCTGCGCGACGCCGGCCTGGAGATCGAGGACGTCATGTCCATGCGGGAGCACTACGTCCGCACCATCGACGCCTGGCGCCACGCCCTCGACGCCAACTGGGACGACATCATCACCCGCACGGGCCCCACCCGCGCCCGCATCTGGCGCCTCCAGCTGGCCGACAACGCCCTCGCCTTTGCCGACGACAAGATGAGCGTCCACCAGATCCTCGCCGTGCGGCCGTAGGTGGGGTACAGCTCGCTGAGCGGAGTGAAGTCGCCGGGCGGGATGGAGCCGGGCCGATAACCCGACCTGACGGAACCGACAGATCAGAGAGACCGAGCAGAGCCGACAACTCCCCCCGGCACCGGCGAGTCCCGCGCTCAGGCAGCCATCAACTCAACACATGCTTGCCCCAGAGCGGGACTCGCGGATCTGCCCGAAACCGTATTTCGGTGTGACGGAGAGCGGGACTCGCGGGGGTTCAGAGCCAGTGGACGGGGAGCGAGACGGGTCGAGGCTCGGCGGCGCCTTCCAAGACCACCACGTCCGACGGGTCGACGGCCAACCGCACGCCGGGGTAGCGGAAGGCTATGCGCTCCAAGGCAATGGTCAGCACCATGACCGCCAACTGGGAGCCGGCGCAGAAGCGTTCGCCCACGCCGAAGGCCATGTGCCGGTTGTCGCGGCGGGCGGGGCAGAACTGCTCGGCGTCGACGAAACGAGCAGGGTCGCGGTTGGCGGGGCCGGTGGCGGCCAGCACGACCTCGCCCTTGCCGACGACGACGGAACCGATCGGCACATCCTCCAAGGCGCAGCGGGAACGCAGGGTGCCGCCGAGGGGAGAGAACCGCAGCAGCTCGTCGACCAGGCGCCGGACCTCCACCCGGGACGAGGGCCACGAAGAGAAGCCGGGACCGGCGGTCAACAAGGTCAACACCGCGTTGGCGATGCCGGCGACCAGGGTCTCGTAGCCGGTGGCCAACACGGTCGCGGCCAGCGGGGCCGGCACGGCGGCGGTCACGGTCAATGCCGTCAACAGGTCGGCCTGCGGCTCGGACACCCGACGCCGGGCCAGGCCCTCCAGGTAGCCGATCAAGGCGCACTGGGCGTCCTCGACCACCGAACCCGGGAACCTGTTCAACGACAACACGATGGACGACCACTCGGCACAACGCGAGTAGTCCTCAGCAGGAACACCGAGCCAGGAGCCGATGGCCCACATGGCCAACGGCGCGGCGTAGGAGCCGACCAGGTCGCCGGAAACCGCAGAAAGCAGGGAATCCGCCTCGCCCACAAGGGAATCCCGCAGCAACCGGCTGGGACACATGCGCATGGCGGCCAGGAGCTCGTCGCGCAAAGACGTGTGCACGGGCGGATCGGTGGTGAACAGCAGCCCGGGCAGCAAACGCCCGGACCGGGTGGTCTCGCCACCGGAAGCCAGCGGCGCCTTGCCGAAACGGGCGTCGGACAGCACGAGGCGCACGTCGGCGTAACTGGTCGCGAGCCAGGCGGGATGACCGGTCGGCGTCAGAACCCGTTTCACGCCACCGACCACCCATGCTGACCCAGCCACCGGCAGCCGTTGTCCACGGCCCGCCGGGCGTCCACCTCGACCAGCACCACGGGAACCCCGCAAGGTCCCAGCGGCAGCGGCTCGGTGAGCACCCGCCCGCCGAAGGCAACCGCGGCCGGCACCGTTGCCGACAAGCAGGTCACCACCAGCCGGGCGCTGTCGCCGTGCCGAAGCCACCATCGGCACGCCGCGTGCACCACGGCCGTCAACACCCCATGAGCCCGTTGCTCCGGCACCACCAGAGCTCGCCCGACGACCGCGAAACGCCCGGGCGCCACCACGGACCGCACACCGGAGAAGTCGTCGTGCAGATCGCCGGAGTGCTCGGTGTTGGCGGTCAGCCGAAGGCTGCCGACGGGCCGGTCGTCCTCGGTGCACAGCAGCTGCACCGCATCCTCGTCGTAGGAGTCCCACACCGGGACACCCAGTCCCGTGAGCGTGTCACGGTAGTGCTTGTCCCGCATCTCCATCACCTGAAGCCTCCGCGGCAGGCTGTTGGCGATGCGCACGTCCAGCGCCCGCCCTGGCCGGCCGTAGCAGCCGATCACGGGGTCGAGCCGGTCGAACGCACTCGTCGCGGCCGCGAACAGGTCGTGGTCGCGAGGCGCGATCACTTCACGTAGTCCGGCAGCACGCGCGGCGGCCAGGTGGCCACGGACAGGATGCCCAGCGCGTAGGCCTTGGAGACCAGCGCGGGACGGTTGGGGGCCTTGAGCTTCCGCAGCATGGCGCTCACGTGGTACTCGACGCCCTGCCGGCTCAGGTAGAGCTGCGAGGCCATCTGCACGGTGGAGACGCCGGCGGCGACACCTTCGAGGATGCGCGCGTCCACGTCGGTCAGGACCTTGCTCTGGTCGACGACGACGCGGCCCGACTTGGCCGGGTTGCTGGGCGTGATGAGGATGAGGATCGAGGCGGCGACCCGGTTGTTGGCCCGCACGGCGACGGCGGTGAGGTTGCCGGCGACGACGGTGCCGTCGGGGCGCATAGCGACGACGTGCTCGGTGAAGCGGCCGCGCTTGCCCTCGGTCAGCTTGGCGAACTGGCGGCGCAGCCCGGCCCGCACGCCGGGGTGCAGCAGATCGGTGAACTCGCGGCCGGTCACCTCGGGCGCGGAGCGGTCGAGCAGGTGGAACAGGTCGGCGTTCGCCTCAAGGACCCGATATGCCGGATCGAGAGCGGCGATGCACACTCCGGAACGCTCGAAAAGCGATCGGAAAAGGTCGTCGGACTGGTCGGCAACCATTCGCCGGTCGGCGAGTTCGGTGACCACGCTCAGTGGCCGACTGTAGGACTCGGACACGAGGACCCCCGGTTGTGTTGGCGTTGACAACGAGGCGGATAAGCCGTTCTTCGAGTACGGAACGATCGTATGAAGGCCAAGTCGACGACGTCTACGGCGTGGGCTCTAGTGGGCACTAACACTGTGGTCGTGCTTCTCTGTTGGTTCGGTGGGGTGGCAGGGGTGCGGTAGGTGCGGTTCGGTCCCCCGCACCCGGTCTGACAACGTTGTCAGTCGGTATGTCCGTGCATGGCCGCCACCAGCCCGGCGCGGCCGGGCACGGCCAGCTTGCGGTACGAGTTGGTCAGGTGCTTCTCCACCGCCCGCGAGGAAACGCCCAGCTCATCGGCTATTTCCCCGTTGGTTCGGCCGGCCGCGGCGAGCATCGCGACCTTGCGTTCGGTCTTGGTCAGCTCGGTCCTCGGGGTGGTGGCACGGGTGGGAGTAGTGGTCCGTACGGGTAGCCAGGGGGTGGACTCGACCGAACCGGCGTGCCTCAGGTGCGCGTCCCCCTCGGCGCCGCCCAGCCGAGCCCCGAGGGCGTGCCGCGCGCGGGCCAGCTCGAGTTGGTGGGCGCTGTTCTCCAACGTTGTAACCGAGTCCCGCAGGAGTTGTTCGCCCTTGTCGCCGGGGGTGATGGCCCCCCACACCCGCAGCGCCCGGCCCATCGCCATGGCCGAACCCCACTCGCGGGCCATCTCGTGCTCGGCGCGGACGAGCTCGACGGCCTCGCCCTGCTCCCCGAGCTGGTGGTGCAGGCCGGCGGCCCAGCTGCGCCACGGCACGACGGCGGGGTTGCGCCAGCCGATGCGCTCGGTGCGCCGGCCCAGGTCGTAGAGGTGGTTGAGGGCCTGCCCGAGCCGCCCGTCGCGGGCGGCGAGCCAGGCCCGGACCATGTGCAGCGGCCACAGGCTGGGCAGCGCCTCGCCGCGTTCGGTGCACTTGGCCAGCAGCCGTTCGGCCAGGTCGACGGCGTCGGTCTCGATGGCCACCATGGCCAGGGCCTTGGTCGGCGCCGAGACGGTGCGCAGCCAGTCGGCGTCGGCCAGGGAGAGCCCCTCGGCGGCCGCGGCGCGGGCCTGGGCCAGCAGGCGGGCGCGCATGAGGATCATGGACTGGTGGGTGGTGATGATCGCCTGCGGCACGACGGCGTTCTGCCGCCGGGCCTGGCTCAGGGCGAGGTCCAGCCACGGCCCGGCCACGTCGTCGGCGTCCCCGGCGACCAGCGTGGTGACCACCAGCGGCACGGCGGCGTGCGAATGGCTCGCCACCGCCGGCTCGTGCTCGACGATGCGGCGGGCCAGCGGCACGGCCTCGGCCGCCGGCAGGCTCCCGCTCAGCGTCCCGGAATGCACGAGAACGGCCGCCAGCTCGCGCTCGCCACGGGTCTCCAACGAGGGATGTTCGCCCAGCTCACGCAGCCTTTCCACGGCCATGGCCAGCCGGGCCGGATTGTCGGCCTGGGTGCAGCGGAACCGGGCCTCCAGCGACAGCGCCAGCTCACGGTCGGTGCCGGTCAGCCTGTCCGGATCCCCCAGCTCGGCCGCGACCTGCGCGATCACGTCCAGCACGGGCGAGGAGGCGACGCCGAGCAAAGGCGGCGCGATTCGCGCCACGGCCAGCGCTCGTTCACGCGTCGAACTAAGTAAGGGAACGGCCTGGGAAATGTGCCGGACGGCGGCGGCCGGATCGAACCAGCATTCCGCGGTGGCCAGATCGACGAGCAGCATGGCGCGATCGGGTCCATCCGATGAACAATCGAGCAAAGCGCGCCGCAAATAGCGAGTGGCCACTTCGGGAGCGCCACGTGACAACGCGGTGTCGGCGGCCGCCCGGAGCACCAGAATGGTCCAGTCGTCCTGATCCGCGCTGATCACCAGCAGGTGCGCGGCCACCTGCTCGGCCGGGTAGCCGCCGGCGTGCAGCAGGGCCGCGGACCGCCGGTGCAGGCGCTCGGCGTCGTCGGCCCGCATGAGCTGCTCGACGGCGTCCTGCACGGCCATGTGCAGGAACTTCGGCACGGGCGTGGTGCAGGCCAGCAGGCCCATCCGGTCCAGCACCCGGGCCGCCTCCACGCAGCCGATCGGGTCCAGCTCGGACAGCTGCCCCAGCAGCTCGGCGTCGGCCTGCTCCCCCAGCACGGCCATGGCCTTGACGAAGGACTGGATGCCGGCAGGCTGGCTGCTCAGGCACGAGGTGAGCCGCTCGCGCAGCTGCGACGGCAGCAGGGTGCGGGCGATCGGGGCGTCGGCGGCGATCGGCCGGTAGCCGGAGACGGCCATGCCCAGCAGCACCGACATGAGGAACATCGGGTTGCCGTCGGAGACCTCGTGGCAGGCCTGGACGAAGTCCTCCTCGCCGGGCTCGCCGAACTCCTCGGCCACCATCAGCCGGGTGCTGGCCAGCGACAGCGGCCCGGGGCGCAGCGTGCGGCGGGCGCCGTCGGTCACGGCCCGCACCAGCGGCCGCTCCGAGAGCGGATCCCCTTCTCGCACCGTGACGACGACGGTCACGCGGACGCCGCCCAGGCGCTTGGCCAGATACCCCAGCCACCGCAGGGAAGGCTGGTCGGCCCACTGGAGATCGTCGACGACCAGCAGCACCGGCCGTTGCAGGCTGATGTTGGTGAGCAGCATGAGCAGGCCGTGCAGGACGGTGTGCCGGACGCCGCCGTCGGGCCGGCCGTCGTCCCACCGCAGGTGTTCCCACTCCTGCGTCTCGTCCGGGCCGTCGAGGTCGTCGAACACCAGGCGGGCCGGTTCGGCCCCGCCGTCCAGCCAGGCGTCGCGCTGACGCTGGTCGACGCCGGCCAGCACCGGCTCCAGCAGCTGGCGTACGAGGCCGAAGGCGAAGTCCTGTTCCAGCAGGGCCCCGTTGGCGCGCATCACACGCGCCCCCTGCAGGCCGGCGAGACTGGGCAAACCACCGAGCAGCGCGGTCTTGCCGATGCCGAGCGGGCCGGTGATCACCATCAGCGAGCCGTGGCCGTCGGCGGCCGCCTGCAACGCCTCGGCGACCAGGCCGAACTCGGTCTCCCGTTCGCACAGCACGGTGGTCAGTCCCTCCTCAGCTGCTCGACGCGGGCCACCACGCTGGGCGCGCCCCACGTCTTGGCCAGCCGGTACTCGGCTGCCAACAGGTTCTCCGCCTGCTCGGTCCGTCCGAGCGCACGCAACGCGATCACCGCCGGGCCCCGCCACGACAGCAGGGCCGGGTTGTCCGCGGTCTTGGCCTGGAGCTGCCGGCCGCACTCCAGCATCATGGCGGCGGCCTGCTCGTGGTCGCCGCCGGCCAGCCGGAGCTGGCCGTGCGCGTAGAGCAGGTGCGGCCAGGTCATGCCGTCGGGCAGGCCGGTCGGGGCCGGGTGGTCACGCGCGATCCGTTGCGCAGTCTCGAATTCGCCCCGGGCCAGGGACAGCAGCACCTGCGCGGCGACCAGGCTCGGCGACACGCGCGGGTGCCAGCAGGCCAGCGGCAGCAGCTCCAGCGCGGTGGCCAGGGCGCGCTCGGCGGCGTCCAGGTCGAAGTTGCGGGCGAACAGATCGGCGTAGGAACTCCAGGCGTACGCCGCCAGCGCGCGGTCGGTGGGCAGCCGCAGGTTCCCGATCAGCGTGCGCAGCGCTGTGCCGGCCTCGTCGACCTCGTCGGCCACAGCCAGCGCCCACGCCGCGCAGGTCCGCGCGCCGACCGGGCCGTCGGAGGCGATTGCCTTGCGCGCCAACACCTTGCACAACTCGATGTTGCGGCCGGCGGTGGCCAGGTGCCAGGCGGCGACGCCGGCCTGGGTCGGGTTCTCCGGCTCCGCGACCAGCGTGGCCGGGCCGTCCAGGCTGATCGGCATCGCGGCGTCGTCCTCGGCCAGCCAGTGCAGCGCCAGGAGCTGGTCGGTGGATTCCTCGTCCAGACGATGACTGCGGTAGGCGGTGGCGGTGAGCCGTCGCACCAGCATTCCCGCGCCACGGGCGAAGAGCAGGTCGGCGGCCCGAACTCGCAGCGGCCCGATCTCCGGCCCGCCCTCGGAGACGATCACCTGACCCAGGTGCCGGTCGGCCGCCTCGGTGCTCTCCAGCAGCTCGATCTCGCCCAGCTCCAGCAGAACCTTGGCGTGCGCCACCGGATCCCCGGTCTCCCGGGTGGCCCGGGACAGCAGCTTGGTCGCGGCCACGGTGTCGCCGGCCAGGTTGTGCCAGGCGGCGGCGCGGCGCAGCACGTCCACCGCCCACGACTCGCCGATCGCCTTGGTGCCCAACAGGATCGCCGCCACGCCAGTGTCCTCGGCGGCGCTGAGATGCCCGAGCCGCGCGGCATGGACGTGCATCGATTCACGTTGGGCCACGGGCATTCCGGCCAGCAGCCGATCAGCCGAGACCCAGGCCGCCAGCAGCGGCCGCCCGCCGCTCGTGGTCAGGCCGGCGTTGTGCAGCATGGCCCGGGCCCGCGGCGCGGACCAGGAGTGCAGGCCGCCGACGGTGCACACCAGGTCGAAGTCGAGGATGCCGTTGCAGATGGCGATGGCCCGCAGCAGCAACACCAGTTCGGCCGGCAGGCCGTCGATGGTGCGGGACACCAGGTCGCTGGTCGCCTCGGCGATGGCCTCGCGCAGCTGGGGAACGGCCTTGTCGTCGGGCAGGACCCGTTGCGCGCTCAGGCGTCCGAGCACGGCCCGCAGCACCGCCGGGTTGCCGCGGGTGGCCTCGGCCGCCACCGCCGCGAATTTTTCGCTGACGCCGTCGGGAAACTCGCGGTCCAGCACCGCACGCACGGCCGCCGCGTCGAGCGGGGCCAGCCGCAGCTGGTGGGTGGCGGTGATGGCGGTCTCGGCCAGGTCGGCCCCGCTGCGCACGGTCAGCAGCAGCACCAGCCGGGTGCCGGTCATCCGCCGCGCAACGCCTTGCAGCCAGCGCAACGACTCCGGGTCGGCCCACTGCGCGTCGTCCACGATCGCCAGCAGCGGCCGCTGCCGCGCCGGGGCGAGGAACTCCCGGATGAGCTGGCCCAGCGCCGCCGGTCCGGCCCCGTTACGCAAGAGGTTCCACTGTGGACTGTCGGGCGGCAGCAGCGGGGCCATCAGCTGCGCCACCACGCCCAGCGGCGTGTCGGCCTCGCTCGGCGACCCGGTGGCGTGCACGACCTTCATGCCGACATCGGCGGCCAGCGTGTCGGCGCAGGCCGCCAGGGCCGTGCGGCCGATGCCGGGCGGGCCTTCCACGGCGACCACCGCGGACCGCCCGTCGGCCGCCCCGGCCAACACCGCTCGCAGCAGGGCGACCTCGATCTGGCGATCGGCGAGCGTGTCGACAAAAGCCGGGGCGCGCGACATCATGGCCGCCGGTTTACCGCTCGGCTCGGAGCATCGCGGTCAGCTCGGCCCGACCGGAGACGCCGAGCTTGCGGTACGAGCTGGTGAGGTGGACCTCCACCGTGCGCAGCGCCACGAACAGCGACTCGGCGATGGCACGGTTGCTCAGCCCGTCGGCCGCCATCGCGATCACCCTCCGCTCGCTGCCGGTCAACGCGTCCATCGGGGAGTCGGTGTGCTTGCGCACCCGGCCGCCCGCTTCCACCACCAGTTTGCCGATCTCGGCCAGCTCGGCGCGTTCCCCACTTCGGGTGGCGACGTCCATCGTCGCGCGCAGCACCTGCCTTGCCTGCCGCACATCACCCGTCCGCAGGAGTGCCTGCCCCAATCGGTGCCCGGCGCGGATACGGTCCGGCACCGCGCCGCAGGCCTCCAGCCGCTCCACGGCCGCGGTCAGCGGGGCCACCGCGTCGCGCGGGTCCTCGGCCACGACACCGGTGACGAGCGCGACCAGACCGGCGGCCTTGGGGATCGGCCAGCGCTGCTGCACGCCGGCGCTCATCCGCTCGACCAGCTCGGCGGCCTCGTCGCGACGACCCAGCTCGACCAGGATGTCCACGGCCTCGGGCCACCACAGCACGTACATCGGGTTGGTGATGCCGGCCTCGTCGATGCTGCGTTCACAGCGCCGCAACATCTCCAGCGCCCCTTCGAGATCGCCGAGCTGGCGCGAGACCTTGGCCCGGACGAGCGCGTAGTTGTACCACTCCCAGCCGAATTCCTCGTACCGCGGCCGGACGACCTCGCCCAGCAGCTCCAGTGCCCGGTCGGGCTGCCCGAGGTCGGCGAACACGCCGGCCTGCGCGATCTGAGGCAGCGTCAGCAGCAGGCCCGGCAGCTCCTGCCCGGCGACGTCGGCGGCGGTCTGCGCGTCGGCCACGGCCTCGGCCAGTTCCCCGCGCCTGCGCTGCATCACGGCCCGGAAACCCAGCGCCATCACGTGCATCACCGGCTCGGCCCGCCGCCGGGTCTCGGCCAACGTGCGTTCCAGGCCGGCCAGCGCGGAGTCGATGTCGCCGGCCATCTCGAAGGCCAGCGAGGCGCCGAGCAGGGTCAGGCCGTCGACCGAGACGTCCGGTGTCTCCATCACCGTACGAGCGCGGCGCAGCACCGTTTCCACGGAACCGCCCTCGAAGGCCGACAGCATCGCCATCAACGACAGGGTCAGCATCTCCGCACCGGTGTGGCCGGGCGGGTCGGGCAGCGCGCGGGCCCGCGCGGTGGCCAGCGGCAGCGTGGAGCACTCGTCGGTGGCCGACATGAGCAGCGCGCCCTCGGCGAGCATGCGCAGCTCCTGGTCCGCCGGACCGGGATCGGGCCCGATCACGGCGTCCAGCTGGTCGATCACCTCGACGAGCAGTTCCACCGCCTCCTGCGAGGAATACACCGGCTGTGCGGCGCGGGCGAACAGTGCGGCGACGGGCGTGCGTTCACGGGGATCCGACAGCCGGCCCAGCACCTCGCGCAGCGCGGGCAGCGCGCTCGCCGGGTCGACCTGCGCGAGCAGGCCGGCCAGGTCGATCTGGAGCCTGGTCCTGGTGTCGACGTCCAACCATTTGGATCCTAACGCTCGCTGCAAGTAGCCGATGGCCGCTTCGGCGGAGCCGCGCCGGTTGGCGCTCGTGGCGGCGTCGCGCAGGACCGACGGCATCCACGGCTCGTCCACCGGCGTGAGCAGCAGGTGGCCGGCGACGACCTCGGCCGGCTCGCCCTCGTCGCTCAGCAGCCGCGCCGCCCGGGCCCGGGTGGCGTGCAGCTCCTCCTCGGAGATGCCGCCCAGGATGGTGGTTCGGACCTGATCATGGACGAAGGCCTTGCGCTCCTCGTCGAGCACGTCGCAGCGGACCAGCAGGTGCAGAGCGGTGATCACGGAGCGGACCGGCACCCGGCACAGCGCCGCGATCAGGTGCGGCTGCGCGGTGCCGACGAGCGCGGCGGCGCGGGCGACCTCGGTGACGTAGTCGGGCTGGTTGCCCAGCGCGGACACCACGGAGGCGGTCAGCACGTCCTGGCCCATCTCCTGCACCAGCCCGGCGCTCTGCGCGTCCGGCTGCACGCCGTTGCGCCGAAGCTCACCCAGCAGCCGGTACAGCAGCAAAGGGTTTCCACCGCTGACGTCGTTGCAGCGCGCGGCGAACGCGGGCGCCGGCACCTCGTCCAGGCCGGCGGCGATGAGGTCGACGACATCCTCGGTGCCCAGCGGGCGAACCTCGACGGCGGTGCAGCACTCGTGCGTGGCCAGCTGGTTGAGCAGCTCGCCGTCGTCGACGCCGGTGCGCTGCGCGACGACCACCAGCAGCCGCAGGTTGTCGGCGCGGCGCAGCAGGAAGTCCAGCCAGCGCAGGGTGGAGTTGTCGCACCAGTGGCCGTCGTCGACGATCAGCGCCAGCGGCTGCTCGCTCGACAGGCCGACCACGAGCCAGTAAAGCCCGTGCAGCACGGCATATCCGCCGCTGGGCACATCGCCGTCGCCGGCCGGGGTCAGCGCCGAGCGGGCCCAGCGGGCCGCGCCCGTCACCATGTCCTGATCGATGCCCTCGAACAGCGCACGCACGCCCGCATAACCGGAGCCGCTGCTCACCTCGGCGCATTCCGCGCGCAACACCCGCATGCCGCGGGCCGCGAAGCGCTGCTCGGCCGTGCGCAGCAGCTGCGTCTTGCCGATCCCCGACGGCCCGCGCATGATCACGGCCTGGCCGCGCCCGGCGACGGCGAGCTCGGCCTTGGCTTCCAGCTGTGCCAGCTCGTCGGCCCTGCCCAGCAGGACCCGACCGACCGCGGGTGCGCCGTTTTTGTCCTGTATGGACGAATCCGGTGCCGCGCCGGCGGAGACGAGCCTCCGATCCGGGTTCAGGGCAGACCGCCTTCCCTCTCGCGTCTGGCTGCGACGACCCACTGCTTATCAGGACAGCCGCCATCCGGCGGTGAAGGATACCGAAGCCCTGCCCTAACGGTCCCGAAAATGCCGACGATCTGACCTTGATCAGACGTGACCACGCGACACCCCCCGATGACACCTAGGGTGAGTGGCCCAGGGGTTCCTACACCACCGTCGATGATGTAAACACGATGATTGCCGGCCGATGAAGTTTTGTTGAGCAACCGCCCCCCTTCGGAGCACGGTTCGGTGTGGTCGGGCGATCGGCCGGACCGGCGGACGGCCCAGTGCCCGGGCCCTGGGCATCGCCCGCCCGCGTTGTCGCGCTCCACCGGCCAATTGTTCGAAGTAAACGGGTGTCACCTTTTGCCAATACCCGCCGTTCCGAATGCCTGCTTGGTGAAAAAATCGCAAGATTGATCTTGACGGAGCGGAAGCTGGGGATTCCATGGGAAAAGTCGGCAGTTGTCGGCGGCACACCCGATCATGTGCTCCGCGCGCCGACCAGATGCTCCAGCGCGAGCTGTGAGAGCCGCACGAATCCGTACCCCCTGGCCCCTACCGCGTCCGGATCGAAGTTCGCCTCGGCGGCCCGGAAGTCGGCCACCGACTCGCGGCGGGACAGCGTCGGCAGCAGGATCTCGTCGACCTTGGCCGCGCGCAGCGCCTCCCCCACCTCGGGATCGGCCCGGAAGGCCGCCGCACGCTCCTTGAGCAGCAGATAGGTCCGCATGTTGGCGGCCGCGCTGGCCCACACGCCGTCGATGTCCTCGGTGCGCAGCGGCTTGTAGTCGAAGTGCCGCGGGCCGGCGTATCCGGCCTGCTCCAACAGGTCCACCAGGAAGAACGCCGACAGCAGATCACCGTGGCCGAAGATCAGGTCCTGGTCGAACCGCGGGCCCTTCTGGCCGTTGAGATCGATGTGGAACAGCTTGTCCTGCCACAGGGCCTGCGAGATGCCGTGCACGAAGTTGAGCCCGGCCATCTGCTCGTGGCCGACCTCGGGATTCACGCCGACCAGTTCCTCGCGATCGAGGGTCGAGATGAAACCCAGGGCGTGGCCGATGGTCGGCAGCAGGATGTCCCCGCGCGGCTCGTTCGGCTTGGGCTCGATGGCGAACCTGAGGTTGTAGCCCTGGTCGACGACGTACTGCGTGAGCACGTTCATCGCCTCGCGGTAGCGGTCCAGCGCGGCACGGACGTCCTTGGCGGCGTCGGTCTCCGAGCCTTCACGCCCGCCCCACAACACATAGGTGCTCGCGCCGAGCTCCGCCGCCAGATCCACGTTGCGCAACACCTTGCGCAGCGCGAAACGCCGCACCGAGCGGTCGTTGCTCGTGAAGCCGCCGTCCTTGAACACCGGATGGGTGAACAGGTTCGTGGTCGCCATCGGCACGGTCATGCCGGCCTCGTCGACCGCCTTGCGGAAACGCCTCACCCGCTCCTCGCGCACGGCGTCGTCGGCGCCGAACGGAATCAGGTCGTCGTCGTGGAAGGAGACACCCCACGCGCCCAGCTTGGCCAGCCGGCGCACCGACTCGACGGGATCCAGCGCCGGCCGCGTCGGCTCGCCGAACGGGTCGTTCGCGCGCCAGCCGACCGTCCACAGACCGAAGCTGAATCTGTCCGCCGGTGTCGGGTCCGCGGCCACGTCGACCTCCATCTGGCTTAGTTAGTTAGCCGAACTTAAGCATCGGCCGCACAGGCAGTCAATGACGGCCCGATTGCCCCTCGGTGAACGCGGGTACCTGGTCAGGGTGAGTCCTAGCGAAGCTACGCCCTCGCCGCCAGTGGCCGGTAGATACGACCTGGTCAGGACGCTGGGTGCGGGCGGAATGGGCACCGTCTGGCTGGCGCGGGACCTGCTGCTCGGGCGGGACGTGGCGGTCAAGGAGGTCACCGGCCAGGGCGAGCGGGTGCTGCGGGAGGCCCGCGCCGCCGCCCGCATCGTCCACCCGAACGTGGTGATGGTCTACGACGTCGTCGAGCACGACGACCGGCAGTGGATCGTCATGCAGCACGTGGACTCCCGGACCCTGGCCGACGTGATCACGCTGGACGGGCCGCTCTCGCCGGATCGTGCCGCCGAGATCGGCCTTGAGCTGTTGTCGGCGTTGCGGGCCGCCCACGACAGCGGGGTGCTGCACCGGGACGTCAAGCCCGGCAACGTGTTGCTCGACGCCGCCGGGCACGCCTTCCTGGCCGACTTCGGCATCGCCAGCGCCGAGGGCGACAGCACCCTGACCGGCGTCGGCACCCTGGTCGGCGCGCCCGCCTACATGGCGCCCGAGCGGCTGCGGGGGCTGGAATGCGGGCCGGAGTCGGACTTCTGGTCGCTCGGCGTCACGCTCTACGCTGCTGTAGAAGGAATCGTGCCGTTCGACCGGGGCGATCCCCTGCCCACCATGACGTCCGTGCTCACCGATCCGGTGCCGGCGCCGACGCAGGCCGGGTGGCTGGCGCCGCTGCTGACCCGGCTGCTGGACAAGGACCCCGCCGGACGGCCCTCTTCCGACGAGATCTTCATGGCGCTGAGTGGATCACCGCTCGTGCAGACGACCGTGCCGATGCAGCCTTCTTCCGTGCCGATCCCGTCCGCTGCGCCGTCCGCCGCGCAACACCGGCGGCGGGCCCCGATGGCCGTCGGCGCTTTCGGCCTGGCGGCCGTGGCCGGCGTGATGTTCTTCCTGCTGCACACCGGGCCGCCGCCGGCCCAGCACAGCCAGTCGCCGGCCGCTCCCCCGTCGGCGACGACGACTTCCCATGCGCCGGAACAGATCGCGCCCGTGCGCGCCACGACTCGGTCGACGCGGTCGACCACCACCTCCACGACTCCTGCCGCCACCGGCGAGACCACCTCCACCGCGCCGACGACCACGACCGCGACCACCACGCCCGCTCCCGTGACCACCACGACCACACCCGAGAACACCAGCACCACGGCCGAGGAACAGACTTCCGTCGCACCCACAAGTTGATGTTGCTCGATGTTGTCGGGAGGGAAAGGTGAAGTGGTACGCGGATCGGCCGGGCCGGTTCCTGCGTCAGGTGCTCGCCGATGTCGTCGCGCTCGCGTGGATCGGCGGCTGGATCTGGCTCGGGTTCCAGGTTCACGACACCGTCCGGCGATTACGGGGCCCGGGTGACGGGCTCGTCAACGCCGGCAGCGGGCTGCGGGACACGTTCCGCGACGCCGCGGCCAGCGCCGGCAAGGTTCCCCTGGTCGGCGGTCAGCTGGCCGACGCGCTGGGCGCCGGCACCAATGCCGGCTCGACCCTGGTCAACGCCGGCAACGGGGAGATCGACACCGCCGAGAGCCTGGCCTTCTGGGTTCCCGTCGCGCTCGTGCTGGCCCCCGTGCTGTTCGCCCTGCTGATCTGGCTCCCGCTGCGCATCCGGTACGCCCGCTCCGCCGGCGCCGCCCGCAGTCTCGAACGCCTCGCCGGTGGCGAGGACCTCTTGGCCCTGCGAGCCCTGACCCGGCTGCCACTGCGCTCGCTGGCCCGCGTCAGCGACGATCCGGCCGGGGACTGGCGCAAGGGCCGCCGCCGGGTGATCGGCGAACTGGCCGCCCTGGAACAAAACGCCCTCGGATTGCGTCGCACTGGGTAGGAGTTTCCCGCTGTTTCGTGAGCTGGAGGAGTTGTGGTGCGCGTCGACGTCTGGTCCGACATCATCTGCCCGTGGTGCTACATCGGGCGGCGTCGGTTCGAGCAGGCCCTGGCCGGCTTCGAGCACCGGGACCAGATCGAGGTCGTGCACCACTCCTTCCAGCTCGACCCGACCTACCCCGCCGGCCGGACCGAGCTGTCCACCGAGATGCTCTCCCGCAAGTACGGCATGGACGTCGCCGAGGCCGCCGCCATGGAGTCCAAGATGGAGGCCACCGCCGCCGGCGAGGGGCTCGAGTACCACATGGACGGTCTGCACATCGGCAACACCGCCGACGCCCATCGCCTCGTGCACCTGGCCGCTTCCGCGGGTCTCCAGGACGCCATGGTCGAACGCCTGTTCCGGGCCCACTTCACCGACCGCCGCTCCGTCTTCTCCCCCTCTTCGCTGGCCGCACTGGCCGTCGAGGTCGGCTTGGACCCCGCCGAGGTCGAGGCCGTCCTGTCCTCCGACCGCTACGCCGCCGAGGTCGAGGAGGACGCCGCCACCGCTTCGCGTCTCGGCGCCAACGGCGTGCCGTTCTTCGTGCTCGACATGCGCTACGGCGTCTCCGGCGCCCAGCCCACCGAGCTGTTCAGCCAGGCCCTCACCGAGGCCTGGGACACGTCCTCCTACGCCCGAAGTTGAGCCCCCTCATGCGCACCCCCAACCGCCCCACCTCCCAGCGCCCACCGGCCGGCCGCCCCTGGCCCCGCCGCCCCGAAGCCCGCACCGTCACCACCCGTTAGGCGGGCGGGGGACTCGCGCCCCACAGCAACCGGCACCAACGCTGGACTCGCGCACGCCAGAACCTGCACCATTCCTGTCCGACAGCGGGACTCGCCGGTGTGCCGGAAACCGCATTTCGGTGTGCCGGAGAGCGGGACTCGCGGGGGTTCAGTGCTCTGGCAGGTCGGCCGTCCGGGACAGCCAGCCGCTGCCGGCCTCGACCTGGGCCGCCACCGAGATCAGCGTCGCCTCGTCCCCCACCCGGCCCACCAGCTGAACCCCCACCGGCAGGCCCTCCGGCGTCCAGTGCACCGGCAGCGACATCGCCGGCTGGCCCGTCACGTTCTGCAACGGCGTGAAGGCCACGAACTGCATGGTCCGCTCGAACTCCTCGGCCGGGTCCCCCGACTCCGTGAACCACCCCTCCGGCCGTGGCGGCAGGGCCAGCGTCGGACACAGCACCAGGTCGTACCCGGCGGTCCGGTCGATGACCGCCCGCGCCTGCCCCTGCATCGCCGCGAGCAGCGCGAACGCCTCCACGCCGGAAATCCCGGCCCCGCGTTCCCGCAACATCCGCGTCACGGGCCGGAGCAGGGACTCCTTGCCCGCCGGCACGGGAGCCCCGGCGGCCTTGAGGGCCCACACCTTCACGAACAGCTCCGTGAGCGCGGGCCCGGAGGGCGTCTCGATCTCCTCGACCACATGCCCGGCGGCGACCAGCAGCTCCGTGGCCACGTCGACGGCCCGCACGCACTCCGGATCCACGGCGGCGCCGTTGGGCGCGGCGGTGAACCGGCCGATCCGCAGCCGCCCGGGGTCGCGGTCGGCCTCGGCCAAGTACGACCCGGCGGGCCGGGGCAGCGGCGCCAGCCCGCCCGATTTGTACGCAACGAGGGCGTCCAGGCCGGCGGCGGTGTCCCGCACGGTCCGGGTCAGCACGCCCCGTACGGCCAGCTGCGCGGGGTCCGGCGGCGTCGGCCCGGACGACTCCCGGCCCCACGACGACTTCAACCCGACCAGCCCGCACACGCTGGCCGGGATGCGGATCGAACCGCCGGCGTCGCTGCCCTGCGCGATCGGCACCAGCCCGCCGGCCACGGCCGCGCCGGCCCCGCCGCTGGAGCCGCCGGCCGAGTACCCGAGGTTCCACGGCGTCCGCGGCTCGGCGCCGAAATCGGTCGCCGAGTGGGCGGTCAGCCCGAACTCCGGGGTCGCGGTCTTGCCCAGGCTGATCAGGCCGGCCCGCCGTAGCGCCGTGACGACGTCGGCGTCCAGCGGCGACCGGAAGCCCACCAGCGCGCCCGAGCCGAACGCGGTCGGGGCGTCCCGGGTGATCGACAGGTCCTTGATCGCCGTCGGCACGCCGTGCAGCGGCGGCAACTCCTCGGCCGGCGTGCCCATGACCGCCTGTTCGGCCTCCTCGGCCTGCTCACGGGCCAGTTCGGGGGTGAGCGTCACGAACGCGTGCAGGAGGCCGTCCAGGCGTGAGATGCGGTCCAGGTGGTGGTCGACCAGCTCGACCGGGCTCACCGTCCGTGAGCGGACCGCGGCCGCCTGCTCCAGCGCCGACAGCTCGTGCAACTCGGCCACGCGCGTCCCCCGTCTAGGCTTGAACCATGAGCATCCTGGATCTTCAGCTGACCACACTCGACGGCGAGGCGACCACCCTGGGAGCGCTCGGTGACAAGGCGCTACTCGTCGTGAACGTGGCCTCCCGCTGCGGCCTGACCCCGCAGTACGCCGGCCTGGAGCGGCTGCACGAGCGCTACGCCGACCGCGGCTTCAGCGTCGTGGGCGTGCCCTGCAACCAGTTCATGGGCCAGGAGCCGGGCAGCGCCGAGGAGATCCAGAGCTTCTGCTCCACCACGTACGGCGTGACGTTCCCGATGATGTCCAAGATCGAGGTGAACGGCGACGAGCGGCACCCGCTCTACGCCGAGCTCACCCAGACCTCCGACGCCGAGGGCGCGGCCGGCGACGTGCAGTGGAACTTCGAGAAGTTCCTGGTCGCGCCGGGCGGCAAGGTGGTCGGCCGGTTCCGCCCGCGGACCGAGCCCGAGGACACCGAGCTGGTCGCGGCCGTCGAAGCGGTGCTGCCGGCCTGAGCTGTGGGGGCCGGGATCAGCTCTCCGACTTGGCGGCGCCCAGGTTCTGCACCTTGTTGATGTAGAGCTGGCTCCCGGCCCACTTCAGCCCGATGCCCACCGGTTGCACCGTCTTCGTGCCGTCCTTGGCCACGAGGTGCTCGTCGGCCTGGAAGAAGAAGTCGCCGGGCCGGATGTTGTCCAGCGTCACCGACTTCAGCCCGCTCATCTGGCTGACGAACGCGTCGGCGCCGCCGATGAAGTCCGGGCTGAGGTAGGCCGCCGCCGCGTTCTGGGCGTTGCCGGGCAGCTGCGCGTAGAACTCGGTGATCGCCTGCTGCTGCACGCCCTCGTCCGGCGACGCGGTGACCGGCTGCCGCGAGATGGCCGTCGCCGCGGGCGAGTTGGTCGTGGTCTGCGAGCTGCCGCCGGCCTGGGAGCCGCCGCCACCGCCGGACCCGCCCCCGGTGTTGTCCTTCATCTGATTGGTCACCACGATCACGCCGACTATCACCGCGATGACAATCGCCGCGGCGATGCCGATCAGCGGCCCGCGGCCCATGCCGCCCGACTGCTGCGGCCCCTTCGGCCGAACGGGCGGCATGGCGGTGGTCGAGGTGGACCGCGAGGGACCGCCGACCGGACGCTGGTCCATCCGCGTCGCCATCGGCGGCGCCGGACGCTGCGCGGTGGCCACCGTCGGCATGTGCATCTGCTGCGGCATCGGCATGGGCGGCGCGGGCTGGCCCGCGGCCACCGCACCCAGCGCATCCCGGCAGCGGACCATCGTCACGCGCTCGGTCGGCTCCGAGGACAGCAGCGACAGCAGCGGCTGCGTGAGCGGTCCCGCCTGCCGCGGCGGGTCGATCTGCCCGGACGCCACCTTGTGCAGCAGCGCCAACGGGTTGTCGCTGAGGCCGAACGGCGGAATGCCCTCCACCGAGGCGTAAAGCGTTGCCCCGAGGGAGAAAACGTCCGAAGCCGGTGTCGGGTCGTGGCCCTTGGCGATCTCCGGCGCGAGATAGGCCGGGGTGCCGGCGAGCATGCCGGTGGCGGTCACCGTGGAGTCGCCCTGGGCCCGCGAGATGCCGAAGTCGGTGATCTTGACCGTGCCGTCGTCGCCCAGCAACACGTTGCCCGGCTTGACATCCCGGTGCACGATGCCGGCGGCGTGCGCGGCGGCCAGCGCGGAGGCCACGTGCATGCCGATACGGGCCGCCTCCTGCGGAGCCAGCGTGCCCTGTTCCTCCAGCAGCTGCGACAGGCTGCGCGACGGCACGTATTCCATCACCAGCCACGGCATGCCGTCGCCCTCGTCCACGACGTCGAACACGGCGACCGCGTTGGGATGCTGAAGGCGCGCGGCGATCCGGCCCTCCCGCATGGCCCGGCGGCGCGCCTCCTCGGCGTCCGCCTCGCTCTGTCCCGGCTGCAGCAACAGCTGTTTGACCGCAACGGTGCGGTACAGCAGCTCGTCGTGCGCCTGCCACACGACGCCCATGGCGCCGCTGCCGATCCGTCGGCCCAAGCGGTAACGGCCCGCGACTACCCGGCCATCGACGGTCACGCCATCTCCTCGTTCATGGGTTCGCGCGTATGCGCTTGCGCCTGCCGAACCATGTCACCAGCCACGCGCGCCACGCTGCTGGGGCCACAACGGCAGACCGCCGTAGACAATACCCAGCCTTGCGCGAATGGAGGCATTGACACGGTGCGAAACCGTCTTCACTGTCGTCACACGCAACCGCGGTCCCGGCGGGGGGATGATCATATGAGACACGTGCGCGCGTTCGGCCTGACCGGCACGGCGCTGATGCTGCTCGCCGCGTGCGGGGCGGCGCCGCCGAACGCGCAGCCGGGGCCCGGCGTCACCCTGAACGTCTGGCTGATGAAGGAGAGCGCGCCCGACAACGTCATCTCCGAGCTCGACCAGCAGTTCCACACGCTGCACCCCGGCGTCGAGGTGAAGCTGACCACGCTGGAATGGCCCGGGCGGGACGCGCGCTGGCAGGCCGGGATGGCCTCCGCGACGCCGCCGGACGTGATGGAGATGGGCAACAGCGACGTGCTGGCCTACGCCAGCACCGGCAAGCTCACCGATCTCACCAAGCAGGATTTCGAGAACTCCGACACGTGGCTGACCGGTCTGCGCGACGCCGGCAGCTACCAGGACCGGCTCTACGGCGTGCCCTACTACGGCGGCGACCGCGTCGTCATCTACCGCAAGGACCTCTGGCAGCAGGCCGGGCTCGGCGATCCGCCGACCACGCTGGCGCAGCTCGAGGCCGACGCCGCGAAGTTGATGAACGCCAACAAGGCCGTGGATTTCTCCGCGCTGTACTTCCCCGGTCGCTATCAGTACGCGGCCCTGCCCTTCGTGCTCGACGCCGGCGGCGCCATCGCCACGCAGCAGAACGGGAAATGGACCGGCACACTGTCGTCGCCCAAGTCTCAGGCCGGGTTGCACACCTGGGCCGACTTCGTGGCGAAGGTCTCCCGCGCGCCCGCCGACAAGGACGAGACCAGCGACGTGGACGCCCTCGGCAGCGGCCGCGCCGCGATGATCATCGACCAGGGCGTGACGGCCAGCGCCGTGGCCAAGAAGTACCCCACGCTCGGTGAGCAGCTCGGCGTGTTCCCCATACCCGGGGCCACCGGCCCGATGCCGGTGTTCCTCGGCGGCTCCAACCTCGTCGTGCCCGCCGCCAGTCGCCAGGCCGATCTGGCCGCCGAGTGGATCCGGCTGCTGACCGGCACCCAGTACGAGGGCCTGCTCGGCCAGAGCGGCCTCGTGCCGAACAGCACCGGCCTGTCCACTTTTGTCAGCGGCGTCACCGCCGTCGAGCTGACCGCCGCCGGCAGAAGCTGGTTCACGCCGCTGTCCACCCGCTGGTCGGCCGTCGACAACGCCAACGTGATCCAGGACATGCTCGAATCCGTCTACAACGGCCGCGCCACCATCCCCGAAGCCACCACCGCCGCCGACACCAAGATCACCCAGCTCCTGAACACCCCCGGATAACCCCCGCGAGTCACGCTCTCAGGCACACCGAATGTCGGTTTGGGGCAGACCCCCGTCGTTACCGGCCAATCCTGTGGCGTCGGCGTGCTCGCAGACGTACCGGGACCACTTCTGCGTCAGGTCGGGGCGGCCGGCCAGGGCGAACAGGAACGCCATCTGGTGCACCGGCTGTCAGCTCGGCCCGCACCGCGTAGCGGTCGAGCTCGACGGCGTAGTAGCCGGGGCTCGCGTGGTGATTGCTCCGATGAATGGGCCCAGCAGGTCGACCGGAGCCGTAACGGTGGCGGCGTTAGCGGCGGGCGTTCCGCCCAGGCCGGCGGCCAGCGTCGACGCGCCGGTTCCACCCAGGAACCCCCGCCTGGTCACCGAGTTCCCGAATCAGACCTGGCACGAGCTCCCTCCGAATGCGACGGCGGCGGTGCCACGCCAGCTCAGGCCATCGGTTCGAAAGCGTCAAGATTAGGTCGGATGTATTTGCCATCCTGTCCGGTATTGTCCACCGCACCCGCCACAACGACGTGCCGAGTGGAGCAAGCCTGTGACAAGAAGACACCTGCTCGCGGCGATCGTGGCCGCGACGACGCTGGCGACCGTCGCGACCTCGGCCTCCGCCGCCACGGACGCCGCCAACCGACTGGCCACCTGGGCCCCGAGCATGACCATCGGCGGCCCCAACTTCAGCAACCAGACGATCCGCATGGTGGTGCACAGCAGCATCGCCGGCAGCTCGCCGCGGATCACCCTGTCCAATCTCCGCGGCACGACCCCGTTGTCCGTCGGCGCGGTCGATGTGGCGGTGCAGGGCGGCATGGCCACGGCCGTCGCCGGCAGCCACCACACCGTCACCTTCTCCCGCTCGAAAACCCTGACCATCGCGGCCGGCTCCGAGGCGGTCAGCGACCCCGTCCCGATGTCCGTCGCCGCCGGCCAGAACCTTCTGGTCAGCGTGTTCCTGCCCAAGGCGACCAGCTCCGCCACCTGGCACTCCGACGCCTTCGACACCACTTTCCTGTCCAATGCCGGCGACCACAGCCGGGACGACGGCGACGGGAACTACATCGCCGCAAGGACTTCCTGGTTCTATCTGTCCGGTGTGGACCTTGTGCCGACCACGGCCCGCAGCACCGTGGTGGCCTTCGGGGACTCCATCACCGACGGCTACAACACCCCGACCGGCGCCTACCAGCGCTGGCCCGACGACCTCGCCCGTCGCCTCGCCGCCGCCGGTGCTCCCCACGCCGTGGTCGACGCCGGCCTCGGCGGCAACCGCGTGCTCACCGACGTGCCCAACATCTGGCAGGGAATCAGCGCCCTCAAACGGTTCCAGCACGACGCCCTCGGCATCGCCGGCGTCCGCACCGTGATCCTGATGGAGGGCGTCAACGACCTGCACGCGGCCGTCAACACCGCCGGCGGCCCGCTCACCGCCGCCGACCTCATCGGCGGCTACCAGCAGCTCATCGCCCAGGCCCACCACGCGGGCGTGCGGATCATCGGCGGCACGATCATGCCCGACAACGAGCCCGCCGACCGCGAGGCCACGCGCCAGGCCGTCAACGACTGGATCCGCACCAGCGGCGCCTTCGACGGCGTCGTCGACTTCGACCACGCCATGGCCGACCCGGCCAACCCGCACAGCCTCAACCCGCCGTACAACTCGGGCGACGGCCTGCACCCCAACGCCACCGGCATGCAGGCCATGGCCGACGCCGTGGACCTCAAGCTGCTCCCCTGACGCCCTGACGATGCAGGGAAGGACGCCTTACCCTCGTTCAACGAGGGTAAGGCGTCCTTCCCTGCATAAGGGGAGCGTCAGCTCAGCTC